>NZ_JBSFUO010000025.1:0-77485 GCF_053591835.1 Streptomyces sp. NPDC002911
TACTGCAGGGGGGACCCTGTGGGAGAGTAGGACGCCGCCGAACAATTATTCCGGGAAAGCCCCGTGCCCTTGTGGCACGGGGCTTTTCTGCGTTCACAGCGTCTCGGAACCGCGACGGGAGACCGCGTGACGTAGCATGCCGGCCATGGAGATCGATTTGCACGCTGGTATCCCGGTAGGTGATCTTCCTCCGTCCTTCGTCGCGAGCGACGTACAGCACGCCGACCATGCCATGCACACGATCTTCGTCGATGCCCTGGACGATCTGGACGACCTCGTCGCCCAGATCGGCTTGCGGGGTCTGGAGCCCACGGAGCGCGAGACTTTCCCGAACGGTGTGCGCACGGCTGTCCACCACGATCCGGACGGAAACCGGATCGGATTCGGCGGCGCTCAGCCTGAGGCGCGAGTGTGGCTCCTCAGCCTCTCTGCCCAGGGTCTTTACAGCCGACCGGCCGCTTTCAGCGCGAGGTAGGCATCAGCCAGTGCGGGTGCGAGTTCGTCGGGCGCGGCATCGACGACTGTGACGCCATGACGCCGGAGCTGGTCCGCGGTGCGGCGGCGTTGCTCTTGTGCCTGAGTGCCGGCTGCGGCCTCGTAGGTCGCTTCCGCTGTCCCGCGCGCACGGGACATCTTCTCGGCATGAGGGTCGGCGACAGATGCGACCATTACCGTGTGGCGCTGGGTGAGCTGCGGAAGGACCGGCAGGAGGCCCTCGTCGACAGGCGCGGCGTCCAGACTCGTGAACAGGACGATCAAGGAGCGACGCGGAGCGTTGGCCAGTGCGGCCGTGCTGAGACCGTGAACGTCGGTTTCCACGAGTTCGGGCTCCAGGGTGGCCAGCGCGCTGACAAGCGTCGACAGGACGTCCCCACCCGCTCTTCCCTGCACCTGAGCCCGAACGCGTCGGTCGTAGGCGAGCAGGTTCACCAGGTCGCCCGCGCGGGTGGCGAGGGCGGCGAGGAGCAGAGTCGCGTCCATGGCGGCGTCGAGTCGCGGCACATCCCCCACCCGGCCTGCGGACGTGCGGCCGGTGTCGAGGACGACGAGGATCTGGCGGTCGCGCTCGGGGCGCCAGGTACGGACAGCGACAGCGGACTGGCGTGCGGTGGCCCGCCAGTCGATGGAGCGGGTGTCGTCGCCCGGAACGTAGGCGCGCAGGCTGTCGAACTCGGTGCCCTCTCCGCGGGTCAGCACGCTGGTCCGGCCGTCGAGTTCACGCAGTCTGGCGAGCCGGGAGGGCAGATGCTTCCGGCTCGTGAAAGGAGGCAGTACCCGGACGGCCCAGGGCACGCGGTGATATCCCTGCCGAGCCGCGAGACCGAGGGGGCCGAAGGACCGGACAGTGACGCGGTCTGCCTCGCGATCTCCACGCCGCGACGGCCGCAGGAGTGTGCTGAGGCGGCGACGCTCCCGTGGGGGCACGGCGAACTGGTGCCGGGACGAGCCCTGTTCTCTCTCAGAGGTCCAACTGCTGGGAGGCCAGCCGTCGCGGAGATGGGCGCGGAACGGACGCCGGGACGGATTGGTCACGGTGAGTTGTACCGTTGCGATGTCACCGAGTCGAACGGATGTATCACCGGATCGGGTGAACTGCAACGTACGCACTGGCGCAGCCAGGGCATAGTCGCACAGAATTGCCAGTGAGAGCGGGATGTTGACCGCGAGCATGCCCGTCCAGCTCGGGGCCAGGATGCCTACGGGGAGTGACCCCAAAGCCGCCACCAGGGCGGCCCGTCCGGTGAGGGCCATGGTCAACGCCTCACCTGGGAACGGGGACGTGGGCGAGGACGGCGGTGATGACGGAGTCGGCGGTGACTCCCTCCATCTCCGCCTCCGGCCGCAGTTGTATGCGATGACGAAGTGTGGGAAGAGCGAGGGCTTTCACATCGTCCGGGATGACATAGTCCCGGCCCGTGAGCCAGGCCCATGCCCGTGCGGTGGAGAGCAGTGCAGTGGCTCCTCGGGGGGAGGCACCGAGGCTGAGTGAGGGGGATTCACGCGTGGCACGGCAGATATCGACGACATAGGCGGCGATCTCGGGGGAGACAGACGTCTTGGCGACGGCGGCACGTGCCGCTTCGAGGTCGGCCGGGCCGGCCACGGGCTGTATGCCTGCTGCCTTCAGGTCACGAGGGTTGAACCCGTCCGCGTGGCGCGTGAGTACGTGGATCTCGTCTTCGCGTGAGGGAAGCGGGACCGTCAGCTTGAGGAGGAAGCGGTCCAGCTGTGCCTCGGGCAGTGAGTAGGTGCCCTCGTATTCGACAGGGTTCTGGGTGGCCGCGACCAAGAAAGGGTCGGGGAGCGGTCGAGGAGATCCGTCGATGGTGACCTGACGTTCTTCCATGGCCTCCAGCAGAGAGGACTGCGTCTTGGGAGGGGTGCGGTTGATCTCGTCCGCGAGCAGGAGATTGGTGAACACCGGTCCGGGCTGGAACGAGAACTCGGAGGTGCGGGCGTCGTATACGAGCGAGCCCGTGACATCGCTCGGCATCAGGTCGGGGGTGAACTGGACGCGTTTGGTGTCCAGTTCGAGGGAGGCGGCAAGTGCGCGGACCAAGAGGGTCTTTGCGACTCCGGGTACGCCTTCCAGAAGGACATGGCCTCGGCAGAGGAGAGCGACGACCAGTCCAGTGACGGCCGGGTCCTGGCCGACCACGGCCTTCGCGATCTCGGAACGCAGAGCTTCCAGGGATGCGCGGGCGCTGTCGGAGTGCACGGGGACCACAGGGGTCCCTGCGGATGCCGCAAGCACGGCGGTCTCCGGGGTCGGGGCGCTCATGACGTGCGTACCTCCCTTTCGAGGGCGTCGAGTTGTTCGGTCAGAAGGACAAGCGCGGCGTCATCGGCGGGAGCCGGGCCGAAGAGAAGTGCGCGGAGGTCGCTGCCCGGGGGGCTGCGGCGTGCGACGACGGCGGGCAGGAGCACAGAGGGGGAATCGGCGTCACGGGGGGGCACTCCGAGGAGGGGAGCAATGCGGGCCCGTGTGGCGGAACGGAGTGTGTCGGCCGCGCGGCTCCGGGCGTCGGCCTTGTGGTAGAGGCGGGCCCGTCCTTCGGTGGATTCGGAGGCCCGTATGGCCACCGGTAGCCGCTCGGTGATCAGCGGTCCGAAGCGGCGGCCGCGCCAGATGGCGGCGAGGACGGCGGCGAGGGCCAGTTGGAGGGTGCCCCAGACCCAGCCCGAGGGGATGAGCCCGATGAGGCCGCTCTCTCCTCCGGCTGCGTCGTCACCGCTTTCACTGCTGGTGTCCCGGCCGTCTGCGCTGCCCGCGGCCGCGGACGGATCGTCGAGCGAGGGGAGGTACCAGACGAGATGTGGGCGGGAGCCGAGGAGTTGCAGGCCCAGCGAGGCATTGCCCTGCCGGTCGAGACGGTCGTTGTAGAAGATGTCGGGGGAGCCGAGCAGCACAGTGTCGCCGGCTCCTTGTCCCGGCAGGACAAGGAGGGAGGCGGATTCGTCGTCCGGATAGCAGGCGGTGGCCTGGGGCGAGTCCGTCACGTAGTGGATGCCGCCCAGTTCGGTGGCGCCCGCGGCGCGGGCTGCAGGGAGTTCGCAGCGTGGGGGCCGTGCGGTCACCGGTCGGTGCGATTCCGGGCGTACGCCGGGGGCGAGGCGGGCTACGGAGGGGCCGCCGGGGGCGATGAGGACGGTACGGCCCGCGGAGCCGGTGGTCGCCGTGTGGAGGTGCCGCTGCTGGTGAGTGGTGAGCATGTTGGGGCCGACAACGAGCAGGGTGGTGTCGGGGCCTGTCGCACCGGCAGCTTCTCCGAGGGTCGTCACGACGTCGACGGTTACGCCGCGTGCCATGAGGAGTTCGGCAACCGCACGGCTGCCGTAGGGGTCTGCGGAGCGGGGATCGAGCCGACCGTGCTGACCACCGGAGCGAACGGCGGCAAGGGCGACCCCGGCGATGACGAGGATGAGGGCGGCGAGCAGCAGTCCCCGGACACGCTGCCAGATCTGGTGGGGGGTGCGGGATTCCGAGGTGGTGGGAGCGGCCGAGGTGACGGTCATCCGGCGACCCCCTGGGTGGTGCCGGTGGTCAGCAGGGGTTTGGCAGCCTCGAGATCAAGATCGAGTGTGCACAGCGTGAGATACGCGCCCTCGTCAGCGGTGCGGCCACCGTATGTGACGTCGTCGAAGGCCCGGGCGGCGGCACGGAGACGGTCTGCGTGTGCGGGCATCAGCCGGCCTGCCTCGGCGGCTGCCTCGTCCGCGGTGCGGCCGGGGCGTGGGTCGAGTACGGCCCGGTCCTCCAGGGAGCGGACAAGGGCGCGCATCCGCTCCTGGACTGCTTCGGTCCAGCGTCGGGCTTCGGCGTGTGCGGCAGCGGTGGTGCGATGGTCGGCCGTGCTGCGGGTGGTGCCGCCGAAAAGAGTTTCGGGAGTGCGGACGGTGCGTCGTGGTGTGCCGAGCCTCCACCACAGGGCGGCGCCCGGACCGGCGACGGCCAGGACGAGTACGACGAGCCCGAGCGGGCCGCCGGGGGCTGCCCCGGCGGCGCCGGCGAAGAGGTCGCCGACCCAGTCCCAGAAGCGGTCCAGGCCGCGTTCGAGAAGGTTCGGATCGTGCTCGTGGTATCTCGGGTCGGACAGTTCGTCCTGCGCGGCTTCCCGGGCGGGGACGCGTGGGGTGCCCACGGGTATGTCCTCGTCTGCCGGGACGAGCGGTACTGCTGCGGTGGTGCCCCCCGGCCCCGTCACCGCATCAGCTTCTGGGGGTGTCGTAGCCGGGAACGCCCGCGGCCCGGGCGAGGTCGAGGTCGAGCGCCTCGCGGCGGATGCGCTGGTCGACGTAGAGCAGGGCCATCACTCCCGCGGTGAAGGGGTAGACGAGCGTCGAGATGATCACATCGCCGATGCCCGTGACGATGAGGAAGGGCCAGCCGAAGTCGGTCGAGCTGCTGTTGAGGAACTCGCTCAGACCTTCGCTGTCCACGCTTATGGCGATGATGCCGAACGGGATCGCGATGATCAAGGTCAGGACGATGACCAGCAGGTAGGTCAGCGCCAGAATGCCGAACGTCCGCCACCAGTTGCCCCTGACCAGCTTGGCCGACCGCCGCAGCGAGGTAAGAACGGATTGCCGCTCGAGCATCAACGCCGGAGCCGCGAGCATGAAGCGGATCATGAGCCAGAGAACGACGCCGCAGGAGGCGATGAAGCCGAGGAAGGTCAGTGCGAGGCCGGCTGTGCCGCCGCCCAGTGCCAGGCCCGGAAGCAGGCCCACGGCCATGATCGCGGCGCTCATCAGGCTGAGCAGAAGAGTCAGTCCGAGCAGCGGAAGAAGCCGTGGGCGGGCCTCGGACCAGGCTTCGGAGAGCGTTACGCCACGGCCCAGCACGGAGCGGCTGACCACCACAGTGAGGACCGAGGTGGTGATGAGCGTGGCGATCATCGCGATGAGCGTGTTCGGGGCGGTGGTGATCAGCTGCGACTGCGCCGAGTCGGTGGCCTGGCGGAGCGCCTCCGCACCGGTGGCGTTCGGGTCGACCGATTCCTGCTGGGGCAAGAGATAGCGCTGGAGAAGGATGATCACGATCTGGGCGATCACGGAGACGATGAGGCTGATGCCGAGGACCGTGCGCCAGTGGGTGCGCATGGTGGAGACAGCGCCGTCGAGGATTTCGCCTACCCCCAGGGGGCGGAGCGGGATGACGCCGGGCTTCGCAGCCATGGGCGGGCGGCCCCACCCGGGCCCCTGCGGCATGCCGCCCCAGCCCGGAGCCGGAGGGGGCGCGCCTGGGCCGCTGCCGGTGGGGCTCGGAGGGGACCACTGCCCCGGAGGCGGCTGTGCGGGAGACCACTGTCCGGCGGGTCCGCTTCCGTCAACGGGCGAGGAGGGTTTGGGGATTCCCGTCTCCTGGCCTTCGGAGGGGGCGGATCCGGGCGAAGCCCAGCCCGGAGAGTCGTTCATCGTCGCTCCTTCACAGTCCTGCCCGCTCATCGGGGCGGCAGGTTGCCAGCCATCGTGCCACGCGTTGGTCCGGGGCGGGCCCGGCGCTGTATCTCCTCCCTGCCTTCATGCGCGGGCGGTTCAGCGGGCAGACTGGGCAGATGGCTGATCAGGACGCACAGACGCCGGCGGGTATCGAGCCTCCGGCCCTCTCCGTACTCCGCTGGGACGAGTCACCGGAAGGGCCTGCGGTGGTGCTTCTCGACCAGACGCGGCTGCCCGCCGAGGAGGCCGAGCTGGTGTGCGCCGATGTGCCCGCGCTGGTGCGGGCGATCCGGGTGTTGGCGGTGCGAGGGGCACCGTTGCTGGGCATCACCGGGGGGTACGGGGTGGCGTTGGCCGCTGCCCGGGGTGAGGACGTGGCGAAGGCCGCGGAGTCGCTGGAGCAGGCGCGGCCCACCGCGGTGAACCTCGGGTACGGGGCGCGGCGGGTGGCGAGGGCGTACCGGGCGGCTGTCGAGAGCGGGGCCGGCCCGGAGGGGGCTGCCGTGGAGGCTCTCTCCGAGGCGCGGGCTCTGCATCATGAGGATGCGGCGGCCAGTGGTCGGATGGCGCAGTACGGTCTGGAGCTGTTGGAGGAACTTCTGCCGGGAGTGGGCGGGCATCGGCTGCTGACCCACTGCAACACCGGGGCGCTCGTGTCCGGCGGTGCGGGCACGGCGTTCGCCGTGGCTCTGAGGGCGCACCGGGAGGGCAGTCTGCGGCAGTTGTGGGTGGACGAGACCCGGCCACTCCTCCAGGGCGCACGGCTGACGGCGTACGAGGCGGGGCGGAACGGGATGCCGTACAGCTTGCTCACGGACAGCGCGGCGGGTTCGCTGTTTGCGGCGGGGGAGGTGGATGCCGTAATCATCGGGGCGGACCGGATCGCCGCGGACGGCTCGGTGGCCAACAAGGTGGGGAGCTATCCGTTGGCGGTGCTCGCGAAGTACCACCATGTGCCGTTCCTCGTCGTGGCGCCGACGACCACGGTCGATCTGGAGACGGTGGACGGCACATCGATCGTCGTGGAGCAGCGTTCCGCGACGGAAGTGACGGAGTTCACATCGAAACCGGGTGTTCCGGCCGGAGGGCACGGGGCCGGGACGTCTGTCGCGCCCCCGGGGGCCCAGGCGTACAACCCCGCATTCGACATCACGCCGCCCGAACTGGTCACGGCGATCGTCACGGAGGAGGGCGTCATTTCCCCGGTCACGGGGGTCGGACTGGCAGAGCTGTGTGCCAGGTCATCGCAGGTAACGATTAGCTAATGGGATGATGTCGTTTATGAAGGGACGCGTCCTTGTCGTCGACGACGACACCGCACTGGCCGAGATGCTCGGCATTGTGTTGCGGGGAGAAGGTTTCGAACCGTCGTTCGTAGCGGACGGTGACAAGGCACTGGCCGCATTTCGTGAGGCCAAGCCGGACCTGGTGCTGCTGGACCTGATGCTGCCCGGACGGGACGGCATCGAGGTCTGTCGGCTGATCAGGGCCGAGTCCGGTGTGCCGATCGTCATGCTCACTGCCAAGAGTGACACGGTGGATGTGGTGGTGGGCCTGGAATCCGGGGCCGACGACTACATCGTCAAGCCGTTCAAACCGAAGGAGTTGGTTGCCCGGATCAGGGCACGTTTGCGGAGGTCCGAAGAGCCCGCTCCGGAACAGCTGGCGATCGGGGATCTGGTCATCGATGTGGCCGGTCACTCGGTGAAGCGGGAGGGGCAGTCCATCGCCCTCACCCCGCTGGAGTTCGACCTGCTGGTCGCCCTCGCCCGTAAGCCGTGGCAGGTCTTCACCCGTGAGGTGCTGCTCGAGCAGGTGTGGGGCTATCGCCATGCCGCCGACACCCGTCTGGTGAACGTGCATGTCCAGCGGCTCCGCTCGAAGGTGGAGAAGGACCCGGAGCGGCCGGAGATCGTCGTGACCGTCCGCGGTGTCGGTTACAAGGCCGGACCGAGCTGATATGACCCTCGGCAGCGCTGCTCCGCCACCCGGGGTGCCCGGGGCCCGTACGGGGCGGGCTGCCGGGTCGGCACGGAGCACTTCCCGTTTCGGCCGGGCCCCCCGGGCCCGGGGCGGCCGGTTGTTCCGCGCCCGGACGCCCGGCGGCCCCGTGCCGCGGCTGCTGATGCGGTGGATCCGCGGGCCGCTGCTGCCGGCCGTCCGGCTGTGGCGGCGCAATCTGCAGCTGCGCGTCGTGGCGGGCACCCTGCTGATGTCGATCGCCGTCGTGTTGCTTCTCGGCTTCGTCGTGATCGGGCAGGTCCGCAACGGCCTGCTCGAGGCGAAGGGCAAGGCCGCGCAGACACAGGCGGCCGGCGGCTTCGCGGCCGCCCAGGCGAACGCGAACGCGCCGCTCGTCCCGGGGGACCAGAGCGAGGAGGGCGCCGACGGCATGACGGCCAGCACCTCCTGGCGCACCGAGCTTGTCGACCAGCTCGCCAGTGGTGGTGCGAACGCCTTCAACGTGGTGGCACTCAGCGCCGACTCCGTCGGGCAGGGCACCAGCCGCGCCCCCCGAGGCTCGGGCAGCGTGGAGGCGTCCTCCATCCCGCAGAGGCTGCGGGACGACGTGGGCGAGGGGGCGGGTGCCTTCCAGACGTACTCGCTGATCCGGTACTCGTACGGGAAAGAGCCGGAGCCCGGGCTCGTCGTGGGCAAGCGGCTCTACGACGTCGACCACCACCCTTACGAGTTGTACTACCTCTTCCCGCTCACGCAGGAGGAGAAGTCGCTGACCCTGGTCACGACGACCCTGGCCACGGCGGGCTTGTTCGTGGTCGTGCTGCTCGGTGCCATCGCCTGGTTCGTGGTGCGCCAGGTGGTCACACCCGTACGGATGGCGGCAGGGATCGCCGAGAGGCTTTCCGCGGGCCGGCTCCAGGAGCGAATGAAGGTCACCGGTGAGGACGACATCGCCCGCCTCGGTGAAGCCTTCAACAAGATGGCGCAGAACCTTCAGCTGAAGATCCAGCAGCTCGAGGAGCTCTCCCGCATGCAGCGGCGTTTCGTTTCGGACGTCAGCCATGAGCTGCGCACCCCGCTGACGACCGTGCGGATGGCCGCCGATGTCATCCATGAGGCGCGTGTGGACTTCGACCCGGTCACGGCCCGGTCCGCGGAACTGCTGGGGGACCAGCTCGACCGCTTCGAGTCGCTCCTGTCCGATCTGCTGGAGATCAGCCGGTTCGACGCGGGGGCGGCGGCACTGGAAGCCGAACCGATAGACCTGCGCACGGTCGTCCGGCGGGTGATCGGCGGTGCCGAGCCGCTCGCGGAGCGCAAGGGCAGCCGGATCCGGGTGGTGGGTGACGAGCAGCCCGTGGTCGCCGAAGCCGACGCGCGCCGCGTCGAGCGGGTCCTGCGCAATCTCGTCGTCAACGCGGTCGAGCACGGCGAGGGCCGGGACGTCATCGTGCGGATGGGTGTCGCTCAGGGCGCCGTGGCCGTGGCGGTCAGGGACTACGGCGTGGGGCTCAAGCCGGGCGAGGCGACCCGGGTCTTCAACCGCTTCTGGCGGGCGGACCCGGCACGTGCCCGCACCACCGGTGGCACGGGTCTGGGGCTGTCGATCGCCGTCGAGGACGCCCGGCTGCACGGAGGCTGGCTGCAGGCCTGGGGTGAGCCCGGCGGCGGCTCGCAGTTCCGGCTGACTCTGCCGCGTACGGCGGACGAGCCGCTGCGCGGATCACCGATACCGCTGGAGCCGGAGGACTCCCGGGGTAACCGCGAGGACCGTGAGCGGGCGGAGGCGGCGCCGGCGGCGGGCGAGCAGCGGCTGATGTCCGTACCGAACCAGACAGGTGCCACGGTGCGTTCGCACCTGGGCGTGCCGACGCACGGACCCGCGGCGCAGCGTACGCCGGCGTCGGTCCACCCGGCGGCTCTGCCGGGCAACGGATCACGTGTGGTGTCGCGTCCGGCCGGGGACCGACCGGACGGGGGCGCCGCCTCAGAGACGCAGGATCCGGAGCAGGAGGACACGACTCGTGGACACTGACCGCCGTCGGGGCGGCCGGGGCCGGGCGGTGCGGTTGTCCGCGCTGCTCTGCTGTGGCGCCGCGGTGCTCGCCGGGTGCGGAGCGATGCCGGTCACCGGCGACGTGAAGGCGGTCGACGCCTCGCAGCCGGGTGATTCCCAGGTCCAGGTGTACGCCGTGCCACCGAGGGAGGGCGCCGCGCCCATCGAGGTGGTCGACGGCTTCCTGGAGTCGATGACCAGCGACGACCCCGATTTCCGCACGACCCGCAAGTATCTGACCGCGGAAGCCGCCCGGAGCTGGCAGCCGGGCGAGGGCACCACAGTTCTCGCGCAGGCGCCGAACCGCAACGGGCCAACGGTGTACGACAAGCAGCGCAGGACCATCGAGACGACCTACACGCTGACCGGAGAACAGGTGGCGGCGGTCGACGCGCAGAGCTCCTACCGGCCGCTGGCCCCGTCGGAGTACTCCCAGATGCTGCATCTGGTCCGGGAGAAGGGGGCGGACGGCAAGCAGGAGTGGCGCATCGACATCGTGCCGGACGGTCTGGTGCTCGGGCAGTCCGACTTCAAACGCCTCTACCGGTCCGTGAACAAGTACTACTTCGCCGCCGGGCTGGCGGACGACGAGTCCGCGCTGGTCGCCGACCCCGTCTACGTACGGAACCGCACGGACCCCGTCACGCGGATGGACACCGCCACGCAGACGGTTCGGACGCTGCTGGAAGGCCCGTCGAACTGGCTGCGGCCGGTGGTCGATTCGCGCTTCCCCGCCGGTACGGCGCTGAAGAGCGGGGTCACCTCGCTGGCGCCGGACGACCAGAACGTCCTGAAGGTTCCGCTCAACAAGAAAGCCGATCAGGCCGGGCAGGGCGCCTGCCGGATGATGGCGGCCCAGGTGCTTTTCACGTTGCGTGACCTGACGTCTGCCCGGGTGGGGCAGGTGGAGTTGCAGGGTGAGCGGGGTCCGCTGTGTTCCCTCGGGGCCGACGAAGCCGAGGAATACGTCTCGGACAACGGTTCCGAGGGTCCCGACAGCCAGTACTTCGTCGACGACAAGGGGCGTGTACAGCGCATCCCCGGGAACACCAAGGGAAGCGGCGATCCGGAGCCGGTGATCGGTCCGATGGGCAGCGGGACGGTGCCCATGAGCGCCGTGGGTGTGGCCCGGGACGAACAGCAGGCCGCCGCGGTCTCGGCGGATCAGCAGCTTCTCTACGTGTCCTCCCTAGCGGAGGAGAGCGAGCCGGCCGCTCCCGTGGTGACCAGCCGCGCGTCGAAGGCCGCGGACCGGCTTTCGGCGCCGAGCTGGGACGGCAGGGGCGACCTGTGGGTCGCCGACCGTGATCCCTCGGATCCCAGGCTGCTACGCCTGGTGGACGGTGCCGGAGAACCGCAGGAGGTCTCGGTACCTGGCCTGAACGGTGGGCGGATCGAGGCACTGAGGATGTCGGCCGACGGGGTGCGGATCGCTCTGCGGGTGTCGAAGGACGGGCACACGACCCTGAACATCGGGCGGGTCGAGCGTCATGGTTCGGGGGAGGCCGAGCGGGTTTCGGTGGAGGACCTGCGCCAGGCCGCACCGCAGCTGGCCGACGTGACGGCCGTCTCCTGGTCCGGCCGCAGTCGTCTCGTGGTGGTCGGCAAGGAGGAGGGCGGTGTACAGCAGGTGCGTTACGTGCAGGCCGACGGGTCCACGTCGTCGTCCGGGCTCCTGCCGGGCGTGAATCAGGTGTCGGCGGTCGCGGCCGCCGACGACGAGCAGCTGCCCCTGATGGCGGACACCGAAAGCGACGGCATCGTGAAGCTGTCGCCGGGGGACAACTGGCAGACGGTCCTGAAACAGGGCTCCTCGCTGGTCTATCCGGGCTGAGCACAGGGCCGTGCGGCTGCCCGGCTGCCCGGCTGCCCGGCTGGCCGTTGTCCACAGGGGTTTTCCACAGGGATGGCCGGATGCCCGCCCTCCGGGCAGAGTGGGACTGTGCGGGGTTGGTGGCGGGAGATCGTCGGGCTGGTGCTGCCCGTGGCCTGTGGTGGCTGCGGCAGGCCGCGGACCGAGCTGTGCGAGGAGTGTGCCGCCGGGCTGGCGGCTGTGCCGTGCCGGGTGAGACCGGCGCCCGAACCCACGGGGCTTCCCGTGGTCCACGCGGCGGCGCCGTACGAAAACGCCGTACGCGCGATGCTGCTGGCCCATAAGGAGCGAGGGGCACTCGGCCTCGCCGGAGTGCTCGGCGGGGCACTGGCGGCCGCGGTGCGTGCCGGAGCGGGACAGGCGGGCGACGCTGGGCCGCTGCTCGTGGTGCCGGTGCCGTCGGCGCGGCGGGCCACGGCAGGGCGCGGGCATGATCCGGTGCGCAGGATCGCAGCCGCGGCCGCGGCCGAGCTGCGGCGCGGGGGCACGTCGGCCCAGGTGCTGGCCGTGCTGCGGCAGCGGCGTCCGGTGGCGGACCAGGCAGGGCTGGGGGCTCGGGAGCGACAAGCGAATCTGGCAGGCGCACTCGTCGTCGCGGACCGCGGCCGGACGCTGCTCGACGCCGGCCGGGTCGTGCTGGTGGACGACCTGCTCACGACGGGGGCGTCACTGGCGGAGGCGGCACGGGCGGTCCGGGCGGCCAGGGCGGCGAGTCACGCGAACAACCGCACAGCGGGGGCGGAGGAACTCCGGGCTGCTGTTGTCGCAGCTTCGCCGTCTGCCTTCGTAATAAACCGGAACTGACAGATGTCTTCCATCGTTGCAGGTAGTGAGTGGGTAAAGAGGTCCGATCGGAGGTACGCGTGAGTAGCGGGTGCCGACACGGTGGTGAGCAGGCTATGTTCGGTTGTGAGGAACGGTGAATTCCGTACCTCGACGAATGCGCCACCAGGTTTCGGGCAGGTTACACACCGGTACGTCCGGTACGCCGGAAGCATGGGAATCGGTGGGGCCGGAAACCCTGCCGGTGGGGGAGGAGGAGGTGACAGCCACCGAGTCCGCGGCTCCGGCGATCACCGGAGCCTGGTGCAAAAGGGAGATGCTCCGCCGCCGAAGCGGAGCGATCCGGGAACGGAGTTCTGCGTGGACATCGTCGTCAAGGGCCGCAAGACCGAGGTGCCCGAGCGGTTCCGCAAGCACGTGGCCGAGAAGCTGAAGCTGGACAAGATCCAGAAGTTCGACGGCAAGGTGATCAGCCTCGACGTCGAGGTGTCCAAAGAGCCGAATCCCCGTCAGGCCGACCGTGCGGCACGGGTGGAGATCACGCTCCGCTCACGTGGGCCGGTCGTCCGGGCGGAAGCAGCGGCAGGCGACCCGTACGCAGCGCTTGACCTGGCCACTGACAAGCTGGACACACAGCTGCGCAAGGAGCACGACAAGCGCTACAGCAGGCGCGGCAACGGCCGGCTGTCCGCTGCCGAGGTCGCGGAGGTCGTGCCGGGTGCCGCCTCGTTCAACGGGGACGGCGAGCTGATCCCCGAGGAGCCGGAGCCGTCCGTGCCGACCACCAGGATCGGTTCGCTCGAGGTGCAGGGCGAAGGGCCGCTCGTGGTGCGCGAGAAGACGCACGTCGCGGCGCCGATGACGCTCGACCAGGCCCTTTACGAGATGGAGTTGGTCGGGCACGACTTCTACCTGTTCGTCGACTCCGAGACCAAGGAGCCCAGCGTCGTCTACCGGCGACACGCCTATGACTACGGTGTCATTCACCTGAGGACCGACCCGCTGGCCTCCGACGGGGCGGGCGGCGCGGGCGGTGCGCTCGGCGGCTGACACCCGCCACTCACAGCCGGTACGCGGTGCCCCTGGAGCGCTTGTGCGCCCCAGGGGCACCGCGCGCGACCGCAGGGGGCACCGCTTCGGCGGCCAGGCATGAAAGCATGGTGTCCCAGGCCAATCAGTGCTCTGTGCACTGCCGTTGGCGTACTGCCTGTGACCTCAGGCAGTGGCCTTCAGGGGGAGGAACGATGGCGGACACCTTCGGGCCCGTACGCGGGACGAACGATGCCGACAGCGCTGCCGGTGCGGGATGCGTTGCGGACGACGCGCGTTCCCACAAGGAGCCCATCAGGGTTCTTGTGGTGGACGACCACGCGCTCTTCCGCAGAGGTCTGGAGATCGTCCTTGCGCAGGAGGAGGACATCCAGGTCGTCGGAGAGGCGGGGGACGGGGCGGAGGCGGCCGACAAGGCGGCGGACCTGCTCCCTGACATCGTGCTGATGGACGTGCGGATGCCCAAGCGCGGCGGCATCGAAGCCTGCACCTCCATCAAAGAGGTGGCCCCCAGCGCGAAGATCATCATGTTGACGATCAGCGACGAGGAGGCCGACCTGTACGAGGCGATCAAGGCGGGCGCCACCGGTTATCTGCTCAAGGAGATCTCGACCGACGAGGTAGCCACGGCCATTCGCGCGGTGGCGGACGGCCAGTCCCAGATCAGCCCGTCGATGGCCTCCAAACTGCTCACCGAGTTCAAGTCGATGATTCAGCGCACCGACGAGCGCCGGCTCGTTCCCGCGCCGCGACTCACCGAGCGGGAGCTGGAAGTACTCAAACTCGTGGCCACCGGCATGAACAACCGTGATATCGCCAAGGAATTGTTCATCTCCGAGAACACGGTGAAGAACCACGTCCGCAATATCCTGGAGAAGCTCCAGCTTCACTCCCGGATGGAAGCCGTGGTCTACGCCATGCGGGAGAAGATCCTCGAGATCAGCTAGCGGGTGGGCGGAGCGTCCGGCGGCTACCGAAGGACGCGGGCTATCTCCGCCAGGAGCGGCTCGCGCAGCTCCGGTGCGTCCACGCGCTCCAGCCGTACATCCGAACAGCCCACCCAGGAAGCAGCCTCCACGAGCGCCTCGGCCATCGGCGTCACGGACTTCCCCCCGTCGAGGGAGACCTGCCGGGCGACCAGCGTGGTCCCTTCCCTGGCCGGGTCGACCCGGCCCCGCAGCCTGCCGCCAGCCAGCAGCGGCATCGCGAAGTAGCCGTGGATCCGCTTGGGCCGGGGGACGTACGCCTCCAGGCGATGGGTGAAGCCGAAGATCCGCTCCGTGCGCGCCCGCTCCCAGATCAGTGAGTCGAACGGCGACAGCAGCGTCGTACGGTGCCGTCCGCGCGGTTCGGAGGCCAGGGCCTCAGGATGCGCCCAGGCAGCCTTGGTCCAGCCCCGCACCGACACCGGGACCAGTCCCGAGTCCGCCACCACGGCGTCGAACTGCTCCGCCTTGAGCCGGTGAAAGTCGGCGATGTCCGTCCGGGTGCCGACGCCCAGGGACCGCCCGGCCAGGGCCACCAGCCGGCGTAGGCACTCCGTGTCGTCCAGGTCGTCGTGGAGCACGGAGTCCGGAATCGCACGCTCGGCCAGGTCGTAGACCCGCTTCCAGCCGCGCCGCTCGGTGCACACCACCTCGCCGTACATCAGGGCGCGCTCGACGGCGACCTTGGACGCGGACCAGTCCCACCACTCGCCGCCGTTCTTCGCGCCGCCGAGCTCCGTCGCCGTCAGCGGGCCCTCGGCTCGCAGCTGTGCGATCACCGTCCCGTACGCCCCGTCGGGCAGGTCGTGGTGCCAGTGCGGCCGGGACCGGTAGGCGCGGCGGCGGAACGCGAAGTGCGGCCACTCCTCGACCGGCAGGACGCAGGCGGCGTGCGACCAGTACTCGAACGAGCGGCCACCCGACCAGTAGGCCTCGTCGACCGCGCGACGGCCGAGCGCGCCGAGACGTGCGTACGGCACGAGCTCGTGCGACCTGGCCAGGACCGAGATGGTGTCGAGCTGGACGGCTCCGAGGCGGCGCAGCACTCCCGGGACCCCGCCCCGGCGGTCCGGGGCGCCCAGGAGGCCCTGGGCGCGCAGGGCGATGCGGCGTGCCTGGTCGGCGGAGAGCTCCAGGGCGGGCGGTGGCACAGACGTCATGCGTCGAACCCTAGAGCGCGCCACTGACATCCCGGACCGGCCGATGAGGGTGGGTGCCTGGCAGCCCCAGATCGGCGGGGAGCAGCGCGCCTGTCCAGGTGTCATGCCGCGTTCCCTTGTTGAACAGCGCCGACCGCTGCTCACCCTCCATGCGGAAGCCGGCACGCAGGGCAACCGCGCGGGACGCCGCGTTGCCGATCTCCGCCCGCCACTCGAGGCGGTCCGCGGCGAGGGCGGTGAACGCCCAGCGGGCAGCCGCGAGCACCGCTTCCGTCGTGAAACCGGAGCCGCGGTGTTTCCTCGCCGCCCAGAAGCCCACCTCGTACGTGCCCGGCAGGTTGCGGCGGTTGACGCCGAGCGCGCCTACGAGCTGCCCGCCGTCCCGCAGCAGTACTGCGAAGTTGTACATCGTGTCGTCCTGCCAGCCCGTGGGTGAGAGTTCCTCCGTGAAGAGCTTCGCGTCGGCACGGGTGTACGGGGACGGGACAACCGTCCAGCGCTGGATGTCCGGATCCTGGCAGGCGGTGTACACCGCCTGCGCGTCCTCGGGCGCGAAGGGCCGCATGAGCAGGCGTTCCGTGGTGAGGGTGGTGGGTTCCATGCAGGGATTCTGGTGACGGGGAGCACGGGATGCGAGCACTTTTCGGTGCTTCCCGGCACCTTCCGTCCCCTCCGGCCGTTGTTTTGGGAGGGTACGGCGGCGAGAACGCGGTGGCAGCCCTCCCTGCGTGGCGGGGTCCTCGCTTACGATGGCCGTTGCGGTGGGGTCCACCTGCCGTGCCCGCGCCAGAGTCCATCACACGACCCAGTGCCAGGCCCGACCGGCAAGGAGACCAGCCTCAGTGTCCGTCTTCAACAAGCTCATGCGTGCAGGCGAAGGCAAGATCCTGCGCAAACTGCACCGCATCGCGGACCAGGTCAGCTCCATCGAAGAGGACTTCGTCAACCTCTCCGACGCCGAGCTGCGGGCGCTCACCGACGAGTACAAGGAACGGTACGCGGACGGCGAGAGCCTGGACGACCTGCTTCCCGAAGCATTCGCGACGGTGCGTGAGGCCGCGAAGCGCGTCCTCGGACAGCGCCACTACGACGTTCAGATGATGGGCGGTGCCGCCCTGCACCTCGGCTATGTGGCCGAGATGAAGACCGGTGAGGGCAAGACCCTCGTCGGTACCCTGCCCGCGTATCTCAACGCGCTCTCCGGCAAGGGTGTGCACCTGATCACGGTCAACGACTACCTGGCCGAGCGTGACTCCGAGATGATGGGCCGGGTGCACAAGTTCCTCGGTCTCGAGGTCGGCTGCATCATCGCCAACATGACCCCGGCGCAGCGCCGTGAGCAGTACGCCTGCGACATCACGTACGGAACGAACAACGAGTTCGGGTTCGACTACCTCCGCGACAACATGGCGTGGTCCCAGGAGGAGCTCGTCCAGCGCGGCCACAACTTCGCCATCGTCGACGAGGTCGACTCGATCCTCGTCGACGAGGCTCGTACGCCGCTAATCATCTCCGGCCCCGCCGATCAGGCCACCAAGTGGTACGGCGACTTCGCCAAGCTGGTCACGCGTCTCACCAGGGGTGAGGCGGGCAACCCGCTGAAGGGCCTCGAGGAGACCGGTGACTACGAGGTCGACGAGAAGAAGCGGACCGTGGCCATCCACGAGCCCGGTGTCGCGAAGGTCGAGGACTGGCTCGGGATCGACAACCTCTACGAGTCGGTGAACACCCCGCTCGTCGGTTACCTGAACAACGCGATCAAGGCCAAGGAACTCTTCAAGAAGGACAAGGACTACGTCGTCATCGACGGCGAAGTCATGATCGTCGACGAGCACACCGGGCGTATCCTCGCCGGTCGCCGTTACAACGAGGGCATGCACCAGGCCATCGAGGCGAAGGAAGGGGTGGACATCAAGGACGAGAACCAGACGCTCGCCACGATCACCCTGCAGAACTTCTTCCGCCTGTACGGCAAGCTCTCCGGAATGACCGGTACGGCGATGACCGAGGCCGCCGAGTTCCACCAGATCTACAAGCTCGGCGTCGTGCCGATCCCGACGAACCGGCCCATGGTCCGCGCCGACCAGTCGGACCTGATCTACCGCACCGAGGTCGCCAAGTTCGCCGCGGTCGTCGACGACATCGCCGAGAAGCACGAGAAGGGGCAGCCGATCCTGGTCGGCACGACCTCGGTCGAGAAGTCCGAGTACCTCTCGCAGCAGCTCTCCAAGCGCGGTGTCCAGCACGAGGTCCTCAACGCCAAGCAGCACGACCGTGAGGCGACGATCGTCGCCCAGGCGGGCCGCAGGGGCGCCGTCACGGTCGCCACGAACATGGCGGGCCGAGGCACCGACATCAAGCTCGGCGGCAACCCGGACGACCTCGCCGAGGCGGAGCTGCGCCAGCGCGGTCTCGACCCCGTGGAGCACGTCGAGCAGTGGGCGGCGGCCCTGCCCGCCGCGCTGGAGAAGGCCGAGCAGGCCGTGAAGGCCGAGTTCGAAGAGGTCAAGGATCTCGGCGGGCTGTACGTGCTGGGCACGGAGCGGCACGAGTCGCGGCGGATCGACAACCAGCTGCGTGGCCGTTCCGGCCGCCAGGGCGACCCGGGCGAGTCCCGGTTCTACCTGTCGCTGGGCGATGACCTGATGCGGTTGTTCAAGGCGCAGATGGTCGAGCGCGTCATGTCGATGGCGAACGTTCCCGACGACGTGCCCATCGAGAACAAGATGGTGACCCGGGCGATCGCCTCCGCACAGTCGCAGGTCGAGCAGCAGAACTTCGAGACGCGTAAGAACGTCCTGAAGTACGACGAGGTGCTCAACCGGCAGCGTGAGGTCATCTACGGCGAGCGCCGCCGCGTCCTGGAGGGTGAGGATCTGCAGGACCAGATCCGCCACTTCATGGACGACACGATCGACGACTACATCCGGCAGGAGACGGCCGAGGGCTTCGCCGAGGAGTGGGACCTCGACCGGCTGTGGGGTGCCTTCAAGCAGCTCTACCCGGTGAAGGTCACGGTCGAGGACCTGGAGGAGGCCGTCGGCGACCTGGCCGGTGTGACCGCCGACTTCATCGCCGAGTCGGTCAAGGACGACATCCACGAGCAGTACGCGGAGCGCGAGAAGACGCTCGGCTCGGACATCATGCGTGAGCTGGAACGGCGCGTGGTCCTGTCCGTCCTGGACCGCAAGTGGCGTGAGCACCTCTACGAGATGGACTATCTCCAGGAGGGCATCGGTCTGCGGGCCATGGCGCAGAAGGACCCGCTGGTCGAGTACCAGCGCGAGGGCTACGACATGTTCAAGGCCATGATGGAGGGCATCAAGGAGGAGTCCGTCGGCTACCTGTTCAACCTGGAGGTCCAGGTTGAACAGCAGGTCGAGGAGGTTCCGGTGCAGGAGGGTGCGGAGCGCCCCTCGCTCGAGAAGCAGGACGCGCCGGTGGCAGCCGCGGCCGGGCGCCCGGAGATCCGGGCCAAGGGGCTGGACGCGCCGCAGCGTCCGGACCGGCTGCACTTCTCCGCTCCCACCGTGGACGGGGAGGGCGGCGTCGTCGAGGGCGACTTCGCCAACGGTGACGGTGCGCGGTCCGAGGCGGACGGCATGACGCGCGCGGAGCGCCGCAAGGCACAGAAGAGCACGGGTGGGCGGCGCCGGAAGAAGTAGCGCGCGGCACATCTGAGCGGCGCCTGGCCCGGACACCGAGAGGTGTCCGGGCCAGGCGCGTTTCCTGGGCGCCTCGGGTGCCTCAGGGCGGTCGGGCCGCCCCCGAAGGGTGGCCGCGGCCCCTGCGGGTCCGCAGGGGCCGCTGTGCGGCCTCTGCGGGCGTGTCCTCGAGCACCGAAGGGCTCTCGCCGGGCGGCAGGTCATCTGACGGCTGGAAGGCGTTCGCCGCCCAGGTCGATCGCGGCGCAGCGCCAGCGAAGGTCGGGGCCCTGTTCGAGGCGGAAGGCCATGGCGCGGACCTGTTCGCCCGTGGCGATGCTGGCGAAGGCCTCGACGACGCCGGTGGCGGGCTGGGTGCCGTGGCAGGTGCGTACCACCGGGCGCCTGCAGCCCGCGCCGAGCGGGGCGTCAGGGGCGAGTTCGGCGAGCTGGTCGTAGGCCTCGCCGATCGTGTGGCCGAGCATCCAGTGCACCGGACGCTGGCCGCTGAGGACGGCGAGCAGGCGTTCGGCGAACCACTGGTGCGGGCGTAGCGGCCGCCGGGGCCGTTGTGGCGGTACGGTGCCCGGCCTGCTGCGGTCGCGTCGTCCGGCCGGCCTCGTCCTGTCCGTGCTCATGCTGATAGCCCCCGTGGCTGCTGTCGGGCGCCCGGCTGAGTACCGGGCGGTAACTTCTGTTGGGGACCTTCTACGGGGCCGGTCGGCGGCCCCGCAAACGGCGGCGGGGGCCAGTCGGGCATTTGGCGGGATCACCTATCCGGGTGACGGGCCCCACGCCGCAAGGGAACGGCGGGGGTGACGGTCGTCGCGGGGTGGACGGCGCCCGGTGTATCGGCAACCCCGAAGGGGGACGTCACACGTATCCTGAGGGCGTCATCGACTACGAAAGCGGTCAGCCATGCGTGTGTACGTCCCCCTGACCCTCTCCGGTCTTGCCGCTGTGCACAGGGCGGGCGAGGTCGGTCCGGGGCCGCTGACCGCGTATGCCGTGACGCCCGGTCTGCGCGAGTGGTACGTCTCCGACGACATCGAGGAGCTGGAGTACGCGGCCCTCAACCGGGCCGCCTCCGCTTCGCTGCGGTTGATCGCGGGCCGCCCGGAGGAGACCCGGCGCCGTGTCGTCGTCGCCCTCGATGTGCCGGACGGGGCGGCGGTCGCCGATCCGGACCAGGTCCTGGACGCGTCGTCGCTCGGCGAGGTGCGGATCGCGGACGCGGTTGCGCTGTCGAAGGCCGCCGCGGTGCATGTGGACGCCGACGGCGCCGAGAAGGACGTCGCCGCCGCGGCCGCGGCGCTGGGAGCGGCGGACCAGGGCGACGGCGACGCCCAGTTCACCGTGGACGGCGCGGAGGACCACGAGCTGCTGTGGTTCGGGATCCAGGAGATCCCCGGCCTGATCGGCTGAACGTCCCACCAGCGGCGGCTGTCGTACCCGGCGGGTATTTTTTGTCCATGGCGACATCCGGGAAGCACCGCACACATCTGGTCTGGGACTGGAACGGCACCCTGCTCGACGACATCCACGCGGTCCTCGGGGCGACGAACGCCGCTTTCGCGGAGGTCGACGTGGAGCCGCTCACGCTGGAGCAGTACCGCGAGACGTACTGTGTGCCGATACCCACGTTCTACGAGCGGCTCATGGGCAGGCTGCCCACTCCTGCCGAGTGGGAGCGGATGGACGGCCTCTTCCATCGCCACTACACCGAGCAGCGGGTGGGTTGCGGGCTGACCGAGGGCGTCGAGGAGCTGCTGGCCCGGTGGCAGTCCGGTGGCCGCAGCCAGTCCCTGCTGAGCATGTACGGCCATGAGCACCTGGTCCCAGTGGTTCGTGGGTACGGTATCGAGCGTCATTTCATACGCGTCGACGGCCGTACCGGCCCCTCCGGCGGAAGCAAGGCGCAGCACATGGAGCGTCACTTCGCGGTGCTGGGGGATGTCGCTCCCGAATCCGCGGTGGTCATCGGTGACGCGGTGGACGATGCCGTGGCCGCGGCCCACGTGGGCGCGCGCGCCGTGCTCTACACCGGCGGTTCGCACAGCCGCAGCAGCCTGGAGGCGGCCGGTGTGCCCGTGGTGGACACCCTGACCGAGGCCGTCGCCCTGGCCGAGCTGATGGCGGGCTGAGGGGGCGGGTGGTGACCGGCTGAGCGCATCCGCCCGTGTACGTGCCCATACGCGCCGAAACGATCTCGTGCGATGTCCATAGTGTCAAAGTTCGGGGCCTTCTTTTGTGCATATGCGGCTCATGACGGTTGTGGGTGCAGGAGGGATAGCCTGGTGCCGTGATCAGCGCGATACGTCTCGGGGGCAGTGAAGCCCCCGCCCTGCGCCCGGAGTGCCACAGCACCCGGGCGATGCGTGATCTCCGCGTCCCGGGCCGTCTGCCGAACATGGCCGACACGGCCCCGGGCATCTCCCCCGGCGGCATAGCGTCGACCCAGACCGGATACCCCGCGTCGTGGCGGTACGTCGTCTTTCTCACCTACGTCACGCAACGGCGCGCGACAGGAGCCAGAGGACATGCAGACCAAGCTGGACGAAGCCAAGGCCGAGCTGCTCGCACGGGCGGCCCGGGTAGCTGACAACAGTCCGGGCGGTGGTGTCGGCGGCCCAGGTGGTGGCCTCCGGGTGCACCTCGCCGAAGGGACCGGCACCGAAGCAGAGGACGGTACCGAGGCCGGCCGGGACGAGCGGCCGGGCCGGGACACCCTGTTCGCCTATTTCCAGCGCTACTACCTGCACACCGCTCCGGAGGACATCACCGACCGCGACCCGGTTGACATCTTCGGGGCAGCTTCCTCCCACTACCGTCTCGCCGAGAACCGCCCGCAGGGCACCGCGAACGTCCGGGTGCACACCCCGACCGTCGAGGAGAACGGCTGGACGAGCAGCCACTCCGTCGTCGAGGTCGTCACCGACGACATGCCCTTCCTGGTCGATTCGGTCACCAACGAGCTGTCCCGGCAGGGCCGCGGCATCCACCTCGTGATCCACCCGCAGGTCGTCGTTCGCCGCGATGTCACCGGCAAGCTGATCGAGGTGTTCGGTGACGATCCGGCAAGGAGCCCCGGCGCGCAGCGGTCCGGCGGCCGTAAGGCGGCCGGGACCGAGCTGCCGCACGACGCGCTCGTCGAGTCGTGGATCCACGTCGAGATCGACCGGGAGACGGACCGCGCGGACCTGAAGCAGATCACCGCCGATCTGCTCCGTGTCCTGTCCGACGTCCGGGAGACCGTCGAGGACTGGGACAAGATGCGCGGCGCCGCCCTGCGGATCGCCGACGATCTCCCGTCGGAGCCGCTCGACGACCTGGGTGACGAGGAGGTCGAGGAGGCCCGTGAGCTGCTGCGCTGGCTCGCCGCCGACCACTTCACCTTCCTCGGGTACCGGGAGTACGAGCTCCGCGATTCCGACGCGCTGACGGCCGTCTCCGGCACCGGTCTCGGCGTGCTGCGCTCCGACCCGAAGCACAGCGAGGACGAGGTGCACCCGGTGAGCCCGTCCTTCGACCGGCTGCCCGCGGACGTCCGGGCCAAGGCCAGGGAGCACAAGCTCCTCGTCCTGACGAAGGCGAACAGCAGGGCGACCGTGCACCGCCCCAGCTACCTGGACTACGTCGGGGTGAAGAAGTTCGACGCCGAAGGCAATGTCGTCGGTGAACGGCGCTTCCTCGGTCTGTTCTCCTCCGCCGCGTACACCGAGTCGGTGCGCCGGGTGCCCGTGGTGCGCCGAAAGGTCGCCGAGGTGCTGGAGGGCGCGGGATTCACGCCCAACAGCCACGACGGCCGCGACCTGCTCCAGATCCTGGAGACGTACCCGCGCGACGAGCTCTTCCAGACGCCCGTCGACCAGCTGCGTTCCATCGTCACCTCCGTGCTGTACCTCCAGGAGCGTCGCCGGCTGCGGCTCTACCTGCGTCAGGACGAGTACGGTCGTTACTACTCCGCGCTCGTCTACCTGCCGCGTGACCGCTACACCACCGGTGTGAGGCTCCGCCTGATCGACATCCTCAAGGAGGAACTGGGCGGCACCAGCGTCGACTTCACGGCCTGGAACACGGAGTCGATCCTCTCCCGGCTGCACTTCGTGGTCCGGGTCCCGCAGGGCACCGAGCTGTCGCACCTCACCGACGCGGACGCAGACCGCATCGAGGCGCGCCTCGTCGAGGCCGCCCGCTCCTGGGCCGACGGTTTCCAGGAGGCGCTGAACGCGGAGTGCGGCGAGGAGCGTGCCGCCGAGCTGCTGCGCCGTTACGGCCACTCGTTCCCCGAGGGTTACAAGGCGGATCACTCGCCGCGCGCCGCCGTGGCCGACCTGGTCCACCTGGAGGAGCTCAAGAGCGAACGCAAGGACTTCGCGCTCAGCCTGTACGAGCCGGTCGGCGCCGCACCCGCCGAGCGCCGGTTCAAGATCTACCGGACCGGCGAGCAGGTCTCGCTCTCCGCGGTCCTCCCGGCGCTCCAGAGGCTCGGTGTCGAGGTCGTCGACGAACGTCCCTACGAGCTGCGCTGCGCCGACCGTACGCATGCCTGGATCTACGACTTCGGGCTGCGACTGCCGAAGAAGGCCGCAGGTAACGGCGACTACCTCGGCGACGACGCCCGGGACCGCTTCCAGGAGGCATTCGCGGCCATCTGGACCGGCGAGGCGGAGAACGACGGCTTCAACTCCCTGGTCCTGGGCGCTGGTCTCGACTGGCGTCAGGCCATGGTGCTGCGCGCCTACGCGAAGTACCTGCGCCAGGCGGGTTCGACCTTCAGCCAGGACTACATGGAGGACACCCTCCGCAACAACGTCCACACCACCCGGCTACTGGTCTCCCTCTTCGAGGCCAGGATGTCCCCGACCCGTCAGAAGGCCGGTACGGAGCTGACGGACGGGCTGCTGGAAGAGCTGGACGGAGCTCTGGACCAGGTCGCCTCGCTGGACGAGGACCGGATCCTGCGGTCCTTCCTCACCGTCATCAAGGCCACGCTGCGGACCAACTACTTCCAGCTGGCCGACGACCACGAGCCGCACGGCTACGTCTCGATGAAGTTCGATCCGCAGGCCATCCCGGACCTGCCGGCGCCGCGCCCGGCGTACGAGATCTGGGTCTACTCGCCGCGCGTCGAGGGTGTCCACCTGCGCTTCGGCAAGGTCGCCCGCGGCGGGCTGCGCTGGTCCGACCGGCGAGAGGACTTCCGTACGGAGATCCTCGGCCTGGTCAAGGCGCAGATGGTCAAGAACACCGTGATCGTGCCGGTGGGTGCCAAGGGCGGGTTCGTCGCCAAGCAGCTGCCGGACCCGTCGGTGGACCGTGACGCCTGGCTCGCCGAAGGCATCGCCTGCTACAAGATCTTCATCTCCGCGCTGCTCGACATCACCGACAACATGGTGACGGGCGAGGTCGTGCATCCCTCCGAAGTCGTCCGTCACGACGAGGACGACACCTACCTCGTCGTCGCCGCCGACAAGGGCACCGCGAGCTTCTCCGACATCGCCAACGACGTAGCCGTCGCGTACGGCTTCTGGCTCGGCGACGCCTTCGCCTCCGGAGGCTCGGCCGGTTACGACCACAAGGGGATGGGAATCACCGCCCGCGGTGCGTGGGAGTCCGTGGAGCGGCACTTCCGCGAGCTGGGCCACGACACCCAGACCGAGGACTTCACCGTCGTGGGCGTCGGCGACATGTCCGGTGACGTCTTCGGCAACGGGATGCTGCTCTCCGAGCACATCCGGCTGGTCGCGGCCTTCGACCACCGGCACATCTTCATCGACCCGAATCCGGATGCCGCGACCTCGTACGCCGAGCGGCGCCGGCTGTACGACCTGCCGCGCAGCTCCTGGGCGGACTACAACAAGGACCTGCTGTCCGCGGGCGGCGGTATCCACCCGCGTTCCGCCAAGTCGATCCCGGTCAACGCGCACATCCGCGCGGCGCTCGGCATCGAGTCGAAGGTCACGAAGATGACGCCCGCCGAGCTGATGCAGAACATCCTCAAGGCGTCGGTCGACCTCGTGTGGAACGGTGGCATCGGCACGTACATCAAGTCGACGGCCGAGTCGAACGCAGATGTCGGCGACAAGGCAAACGACTCGATCCGCGTCAACGGCGCGGACCTGCGGGCCCGCGTCGTCGGTGAGGGCGGCAACCTCGGAGCCACCCAGCTCGGCCGTATCGAGTTCGCGCGGGCGGGCGGCCGGATCAACACCGACGCGATCGACAACAGCGCCGGTGTGGACACCTCCGACCACGAGGTGAACATCAAGATCCTGCTCAACGGTCTTGTCCGGGACGGCGACATGACCGTGAAGCAGCGCAACAAGGTGCTCGCCGAGATGACCGACGAGGTCGGGCAACTCGTCCTGCGCAACAACTACGCGCAGAACATCGCGCTCTCCAACGCCTGCGCCCAGGCGCCGTCACTGCTCCACGCCCACCAGCGCTTCATGCGCCGGCTCGGCCGCGACGGGCACCTGGACCGGGCGCTGGAGTTCCTGCCGACCGACCGCCAGATCCGTGAACTGTTGAACCACGGCAAGGGCCTCAGCCAGCCGGAACTGGCCGTGCTGCTCGCCTACACCAAGATCACGGCGGCGGAGGAACTGATCTCCACCAGCCTGCCGGACGACGCGCATCTGCAGGAGCTGGTGCACGCCTACTTCCCGAAGCAGCTGAGCGAGCGGTTCCCCGCGGCGGTCGACGGACACGCACTGCGCCGCGAGATCATCACGACGGTGCTGGTCAACGACACGGTGAACACCGGTGGTTCGACGTTCCTGCACCGGCTGCGGGAGGAGACGGGCGCCTCGCTCGAGGAGATCGTGCGGGCCCAGTTCGCCGCCCGTCAGATCTTCGGCCTGTCCAGGGTGTGGGACGCCGTGGAGGGGCTCGACAACACGGTGGCCGCCGATGTGCAGACCCGGATCCGGCTGCACTCGCGCCGGCTCGTCGAGCGCGGCTCGCGCTGGCTGCTCGGCAACAGGCCGCAGCCGGTCGGGATCGCGGAGACCATCGAGTTCTTCCGCGACGGTGTCGAACGTGTCTGGAACGAGCTGCCCAAGCTGCTCCGGGGCGCGGACATCGAGTGGTACCAGTCGATTCTCGACGAGCTGACCTCGGCGGGCGTTCCCCACGAGCTGGCGGGACGGGTGGCGGGATTCTCGTCGGCCTTCCCGGCGCTGGACATCGTCGCGATCGCGGACCGTACCGGCAAGGCCCCGCTGGCCGTCGCCGAGGTGTACTACGACCTCGCCGACCGGCTGGGGATCACCCAGCTGATGGACCGGATCATCGAGCTGCCGCGGGCCGACCGCTGGCAGTCCATGGCCCGCGCCTCCATCCGCGAGGACCTGTACGCCGCGCATGCCGCGCTGACGTCGGACGTACTGTCCGTAGGCAACGACACGGCCTCTCCCGAGCAGCGGTTCAAGGCCTGGGAGGAGAAGAACGCGGCGATCCTGTCGCGTTCGCGCTCCACGCTGGAGGAGATCCGGAGCTCGGAGGCCTTCGACCTGGCGAACCTGTCGGTGGCCATGCGGACGATGCGGACCTTGCTGCGTACGCACGCCTGACCCGGAGCGGCCGACCGGGCCGCGACACACAGCCGTCCGCCGGACGGGCCGACGAGGCCCGTCCGGCGGACGGCTGTGTGGTCGTGCGGTGCCGAGCGGTGTACCCGGGGCGCGGGGGGTAACGGGATCATTTCTTGGGCTTCGCCGGCCCGGTGAACTCCTCGTACGCGGCGACGACCTCCTTGGCCGGGCCGTCCATCCGCAGGGTGCCCGCCTCGAGCCAGATCGCCCGGTCGCAGGTGTCGGTGATCGACCTGTTGCTGTGGCTGACCAGGAACACCGTGCCGGCCTCCTCGCGGAGCTCCATGATCCGGTCCTTGCTGCGCCGCTGGAACTTCGCGTCGCCGGTGGACAACGCCTCGTCGATCAGCAGGACGTCATGGCTCTTGGCGGCCGCGATGGAGAAGCGCAGCCTGGCTCCCATGCCGGAGGAGTACGTGCGCATGGGCAGGGTGATGAAGTCGCCCTTCTCGTTGATGCCGGAGAAGTCGACGATGTCCTGGTAGCGCTCGCGGATCTGTTCGCGCGTCATGCCCATGGCCAGGCCGCCGAGCACCACGTTGCGCTCGCCGGTCAGGTCGCTCATCAGGGCGGCGTTCACGCCGAGCAGCGAGGGCTGCCCCTGGGTGTGGACCCGGCCCTTCGACGGGGGCAGCAGCCCTGCGATCGCCTTGAGGAGCGTCGACTTCCCGGAGCCGTTGGAGCCGATCAAACCGATGGCTTCGCCCTTGTACGCGGCGAAGCTGACGCCTTTCACCGCGTGCACCTGACGTGCGCCCCGCGGCTGGCGGCGGGACACGATCCGGTTCAGCGCGGAGGTGGCGCTGCCCTTGCCGGTGCGGGCTCCGTTGACCGTGTAGGTGATGTGGACGTCGTCGACGACGACGGTGGGTACACGCATGTCGGGGGTGTCAGCCACGTCCGTACCGTTCCTCGGCCTTCCAGAAGTACACGAAACCGCCGATGCCGCAGAGGAGCGCCCAGCCCGTCGCGATGGCCCACACGTGCGGGGGCAGCTGCGCGCGGGTGAAGCTGTCGATCAGGGCGAAGCGCATCAGGTCGATGTAGACGGCCGCCGGGTTGCACTCCAGTGCCAGCAGCACGAGCCGCGGCACCCGGTCGGCGGTGAGCAGGGTGTCGAGACTCCACATGACGCCCGACGCGTACATCCAGGTGCGCAGGATGAAGGGGGTCAGCTGGGCGATGTCGGGGGTCTTGGCGGCCAGCCGCGCCATGACCATCGAGATGCCGGTGTTGAACAGGGCCTGCAGGGCGAGCGCCGGGATCGCCAGCAGCCAGGACGGCCGCGGGTACTGGCCGAACGCCAGCAGGATCAGGAACAGCGCGCCCAGCGAGAACAGCAGCTGCTGGAGCTGCTGGATGGCCAACGCGATCGGCAGGGACGCGCGGGGGAAGTGCAGGGCACGGACGAGTCCGGTGTTACCGCTGATGGCCCGGGTGCCGGCCGTGATCGAGCTGGCGGTGAAGGTCCAGATGAAGACCCCGGTGACGAGGAAGGGCACGTAGTCGGGGACTCCGTGCTTGGTGTTCATCAGGACGCCGAAGATGAAGTAGTAGACCGTCGCGTTGAGCAGCGGGGTCATGATCTGCCAGATCTGGCCGAGCTTCGCCTGGCTGTACTGCGCGGTCAGCTTGGCCGTGGCGAAGGCGGTGATGAAGTGCCTGCGCCCCCAGAGCTGCCGGATGTACGCACCGAGCGTCGGCCTGGCCCCGCTGACTGTCAGTCCGTGCCGGGCCGCGAGCGCGGCCAGCTCGCCGGGTTCGTACACGGGCAGGAGGTCGGTGGATGCGGTGTCCGCCGGGGCCGGCGGGGCTGCTGTCTGGCTCACCACGGTCGCTTTCGACGGGGGGCGGGGAATCGGGGCGAACGCGTTCGGCCCGATGGGACGGCACCGTATCGTCGCAACGCTGACAGTAGGACGTTTTTACGTCGCAACGCAACCGTTTCGTCGTTACGGTCTATCATTCGGGCCATGACCACGGAACGGCGAACCGGGCGCCGCGCCCCGGCAGGTGCCGCGGTGCTGCGCGAGGACGTGACCGACGCGATCCGCGGCGCCGTCTTCGAGGAGCTGGCCGCCGTGGGGTTCGCGCGGATGTCGATCGAGGGCATCGCCCGGCGCGCGGGTGTGGGCAAGACCGCCGTCTACCGCCGCTGGAAATCCAAGCTCCACCTCGTCCTGGACCTGGTCGCGGCCGTCGCCGCGCAGGGCATGCCGGCGCCGGCGACCGGTTCGCTGTACGGGGATGTGCGCGCCGTGCTCGAACTGGCCGCGTACGCCCTGCGTCATCCCGTCGCCTCGCAGGTGATCCCCGACCTGCTGGTCGAGGCGGCCCGTAACCCGGAGATCTCCGGCGCCATCAAGGCCGCTCTGCTGGACCAGCAGAAGGGGGTGGCCGCCGTGGTCGTACGGGCGGCGGTGACGCGCGGCGAGCTGCCCGAGGGCAGCGATCCCGACCGGGCGCTGGATCTCATCGTCGGACCGCTGTACTGGCGCCTCGTCGTGGTCCGCGGAGATCTGCCCAAGGGGTACCTGGACGACCTCGCGGCCTCGGCTGTCCGGGCGCTCACGGCCTGACGGAGCGCGGGGAGTCCGAGCCCCCGCCGAGCAGCCGGTCCACGACCCGGCGGGCCGCTCCGCCGTCGGCGGGGCCGCAGTGGTCCCGCCGGAAGCTCTCGTACGCCTCGGCGTGCAGCTCCTCCGTAGCAGGCGCGGCCGCGGTCCGCAGGGCCTGGGCCACCTCCTGGGTGGTGACGAGCAGCGGCCCCGGGGCCCGGGTCTCGAAGTCCAGGCAGAAGCCGCGCACGGTGTCCCTGTAGTGCTCCAGGTCGTAGGTGTGGAAGAGCATCGGACGGCCGGTGTGTGCGAAGCCGAACGCCAGGCCCGAATAGTCGGTGACCAGCACGTCGGCGATCACCAGGAGCTCGGTGGTGTCCGGGTGCGTGGACACATCACGCAGTGCGGGGTGCGCCGGCACACTGCCCGTCACCCGTGGATGCCTGCGGACCAGCACGGTGGTACGGCCGTCCAGGGACCGTGCCAGGGCGGGCAGGTCGAGCGCCGGATCCCAGCGGTACAGCGGGTCGGATCCGGCGGGAACACCGGACGGCGGGTGGGCGAGATGATCGCGGTACGTCGGCGCGTACAGCACCACGCGGTGGCCGTCCGGGATGCCCAGCTCACGGCGTACCCGCTCGGCCGTCTTGTCCCGGCCGGGCGCGGACAGCAGGTCGTCGGCCGGGGAGCCCGCCTCCAGCACCTCGCCGTGGTAGGCCAGGGCGCTGCGGAGATGCGGGGTGGCGAAGGCGCTGGGGGAGACCAGGAACGACCACTGGGCGGAGCGGTGCGCCAGCGTGGCGAGGTACTGGTGATCGGCGTACAGGGTGCCGGTGAGGTCCAGTCCGAACCGGCCGAGCGGGGAGCCGTGCCAGGTCTGGACGACGGTCTGGTCCGGGCGGCGCTCGAACCACGCGGGCAATTGCCCGGCCACGACGATACGACGCGCCCGCGCCAGCGCCTCGTACCAGGCGGTGCTGTGCGCCACGACGGGGACCGCGGTGGGCGGGACGCGGGTCGCGGCGCCCGCGGACCCGTCGGTGACCCAGAGATGTCCGGTATCGACGCTCCGGCGCACGAGCTCGGCGTGCACGGCGCGCGGGGAGCCCTCCCCCGCGTAGAGCACGACATCCCGGAGCGGCAGCCGGCGCTGCGCCGGGTAGTGCGCCGTCCGCAGACGGTGCTGGCGGTACGCGCTCCGTTCGGCGTCTCCGAGCGCCGGCGCGCAGTGCACGGTCAGCCGGTCGCCGTGACGGCGGCCGAGGTGGAAGCGGGCGCCGGCGGCGCTCACCGGCAGGCGGGCGGCGAGCGCCGCGCCGACGCGCACGGGCCGTCCGTCCAGGAGCACCTCCCAGTCGCCTTCCCGGGGAGGCTGGACCAGCACAACCGCGAAGCGGGACTCCCGCTGATCGACCGGGACGGTCACGGTCTCCCCGAGCGTGCTGTGCCGCAGTACGAGTGCACCGGTCCCTGCCCCCTCGACGCGCAGCCCGCCGTCCGGAGCGGGCCCGGCGCGGTCCGCGCGCGGTTCGCCGGACACCTCCACCACCAGATGGCCCGCAGGGTCCGCGAAGGCGGGCGGCGGCAGGTCCGAGGCCGCGGCGAGCGGCACGCGGACGCCGTCGGCCAGGAGCGCGGCCCGCCACCGGCCCCCCGGCGCGGTGCCGTGGGGCCCGCCGGGCGCCGGTGCGGGCTCGGCGGCCAGCGCCGCGAGCGGGATCCGGGCGCTGAAGCCGTCCCCGGCCGTCTCTGTGCACCGCACCGGGCAGACGTGCTCCACGGTCCCGTCACGGCTCAGCACGAGGGCCGTCGGCCGGGCACCCCCGTACAGCCGGCCGGCGAGGTCCAGGGTGCCCGGCGGCCCGAGACCGTGGCCGGTGACCAGTGCGGGCAACCGGGTCACGGTCAGTTCCAGCCGGCCGTCCCGGTAGCCGAGCACCGCGCGCCGGCCCTCGCCCAGGTCGTGGACCAGCGGTTGCGCGGCGGCCGCCTCCACGGCGCGCAGCGCCGCGCGCCGTACGACGCCGTGTCCGGCCAGCACCACGCCCACCAGCCAGGAGCCCGGCCCCAGACGCCCCGGGTCGAGGACCATCTCGAAGCCCGCGTAGTCGTAACCGTGCACCTCCTGGCCGGAGTCCGCGGTGGCCCGGTCCGTCCGGACCGTGCGCACCGGCACGGCGCGCAGCCGTCTGCCCGTGGCCTCCCGCACCAGGCCGGCCTTCAGCGAGTGCCGGGCCGCCCGGGCCGGGAGATTGCGGATGTACGCGTATCCGCGCAGCCGCAGCCTGCCGTCCTCGGCCCACGACGCCTCCACCAGCCGTGCCACGGCGGGCAGATCACCCGTGCCGAGGCGTGCCGGAGGGCTCGCCACCACGCCGGGGTGCACGGCGCGCCGCCGGCCCAACGGGCCCACGACGGTGAACGTGCCCGTCCCGTTGGCCCGTTCGAACTCCAGGAGGGCCAGCAGTTCCTCGGCCCTGCGCTCGCGCACCAGCTGCCAGCGGATACGCGCCTCGACCGGCAGCCCGGCCAGGGCCGCGTCGCCCGCCCGGTCGAGGAAGGCGCCCGCGTCCGCCATGAAAGCGGAGCGGTAGGCGGGCCCTCCCATGGGCAGCCCCTCCAGGAAGTACACGAAGTCGTCGCGCAGGCACGATCTGTCGTAGCGCAGCCGCTGTGCGGCGTCGCGGTCCGCGAGGAAGTCGCTGACCTGCGCACAAGCCGCGATGCGGTCCCGTACGCCCCGTACGTCTGTACGCCGCCGGGTGATCGAACCCTCCCGCACCCGCCAGTAGTAGACGTGCTCGTGCAGCACGTCCACGGATCCGGCGAGGTGATGCGCCGGGATCATCACCGGGGTGTCCTCGTAGAGCTTGCCCACCGGGAAGGAGAAGCCGTGCCGGTCCCAGAAGGAGCGCCGGAACACCTTGTTCCAGGCGACACGGTCGGCCAGCAGCCGGGCATCGCGGGTGATGTGGGTGCGGGGGTGGTCGGCGGTCAGCCAGCGATACTGCCAGGCCTGCTGCCTTCCCTGCTCGTCGAGCCGCCACACATTGCCCGTCACCAGGTCCGAGCCGGTCGACTCCAGGGACGCCAGCATCCGTTCGTACGCGTCGGGGACCACGAGGTCGTCGCTGTCGGCGAACGCCAGGTACGGGACACCGGCGGTGGTGTGGGCGATCCCCGTGTTACGGGCCGCGCTCAGGCCCGCGTTGTGCTGGTGGACGTAGCGGAAGCGGTCGTCCCGGGCGGCGAACTCCTCGGCGATCCGGCGGCTCCCGTCCGTCGAGCCGTCGTCGACCACCACCACCTCGAGGTCCTCCAGGGACTGTCCTGCCAGCGAGGCGAGGCACTCCTCCAGATAGGCCTCGACGTTGTGCACCGGGACGACGACGCTGAGGAGTGGCTTCATGTACGGCTCAACCCGGCGGAGCGCCCCGGGTCACGCCGCTGACCCGAACGGGTGATGATTCGTAGGGTGGGCGGCACGGTCCCCGTTACGCTCGGCTGCCATGCTCCTCAGTGTCGTCGTGTCCGCCCACCGTGTTCAGGGGTACCTGAGGGCGGCCCTGGAGTCCGTGACCGAGCAACAGCAGCCGCCGCCGGAAGGCGGACCCGCGGACCTGGAGCTGATCGCCGTCGGCGCGTCCGGCGGGCCGGAGCTCACCATCGCGCGGGAGTGCGCCGCGCGCGACCCCCGGGTACGCGTGCTCGTCCTCGACGGCCCCTGGGACAGGGGCGCGGCCCGCAACGCCGGCGCGGCGGAGGCGCGCGGGACCTATCTGCTCTTCCTCGACGGGGACGACCTGCTCCTCCCGGGCGCGTCGGCGGAGATCTCCGCACGGCTGACGGAGGACCGGCCCGATGTGCTGCGCCTGGGCCACGACCAGGTCGACTGGTGGGGTACGGCCCAGCCGGGTGACGCCCTCCCGGCCGCCCGGAACCAACTCTTCCGCCGCGCCTTCTGGGACGCCCACCGGCTCCGCTTCACCGAGGGCCCGTACGGCGACGCCGTGCCCGTCCACCGTGCGGCCTTCCTGGCCTCTGACGCGGGCACCCTCGCCTCGCTCGACCGTATCTCCGTACGCCACCGGCTGCGCCGTACCGGCACGTTCGCCACGACACCGGGCGCAGCGCACTTCGCCGTCATCGACGCGTACGAGCGGCTGGCCGCGGAGACGGGCGGCGACCCGCGGATCCCGGCCGTGCGCACCGCGCACCTGACGGCCGTGCTCGACGACCCGGGGCGAATCGCCCCGGGCGACCGTGCCGCCTTCTTCCGGGCGGCGGGGCTCCCCGGCCGGTACGCCGCGCACCGGACCAGGCAAGCCTCCCGCGCCGGGCGCGCCCGGGCGCGAGCCGCCGCGCGTGCGGGCAGGAAGTGGCTGCGCGCCCGCGTGATGAGGGCCGTCTACCGCGCCGACCTGCGCCGGCCGCTGAACCCCTGTCTCGCCGTCTACGGGGCCTACTGGAACAGGGGCGTCGCCTGCAATCCGGCCGCCGTCTATGCCAAGGCCCGCGAACTGGTCCCGGACATCCGCGGTGTCTGGGTCGTCTCCTCCCGGCACGTCGACCGGATGCCGCCCGGTGTGCCGTACGTCATCGAGGGGTCCCGTGCCTACTGGCGGACCATGGCCACCGCGACGTACCTCGTCAACAACTCCAGCTTCACCGGCGGCTTCAGCAAACGGCCCGGCCAGATCTATCTGCAGACCCATCACGGCACCCCGCTGAAGACCATGGGCCTGGACCAGCTCCCGTACCCCGCCCTCACCAACGGTGTCAGCTTCGAGCGCATCGTCGCCCACACCGACCAGTGGGACTTCAGCCTCTCCGCCAACCCGCACAGCACCGAGGTCTGGGACCGGGCCTACCCCTCCTCGTACGAACAACTGCCGTACGGCTACCCGCGCAACGACATCCTGTGCACCGCCACCCGGGAACAGACCGAGAGGATCCGTGCGGAGCTCGGCATCGCACCCGGGGCGACTGTACTGCTGTACGCGCCGACCCACCGCGACTACCGCAAGGGCTTCGTCCCCCGGCTCGGCGTGGAGCGCCTCACCCGCGATCTGGGCCCGGGCTGGGTGCTGCTGGTGCGCGCCCACTACTTCTACGGGCGTTCGGCCGGAACAGCGGCGGGGGGCCGGGCCGTCGACGTCACCGGCCATCCGAGCGTCGAAGAACTCTTCCTGGCCGCCGACGGGTTGATCACCGACTACTCGTCCCTGATGTTCGACTACGCCTGCCTCGACCGCCCGATCATCACCTACGCGCCCGACTGGGACGCCTACCGCGCCTCCCGCGGCACGTACATCGATCTGCTGTCCGGCCGGCCCGGCGACACCCCCGGCGCGGTCGCCACCACGGAGGACGAGCTGTGGGAGGTGCTGCGGAGCGGTGCCTGGAGGTCCCCTGAGGCCGACGCGCTGCGCGCCGCCTTCCGCAGCCGCTTCTGCCCGTACGACGACGGGCTCGCGGCGGAGCGTGTGGTGCGGCGGGTCTTCCCCGTGCCGCCGGCCTGAATCCCCGGGTCACCCGTACGGGGCGACCCCTCCGCACCCCGCCGTCGTTGTGCTCAACAGCGCGCGCATACGGCAACGTCGGGAGAATCTCATGCACCGGTCCGCCTACGAGCAGATGCAGCTCTGCGTCGAGGAGTACCTGCCCAAGACCCGCAGGCACCGCGTCGTGGACCTCGGCTCGCGGATCTCCGGCAAGCAGACCCGCACCCACCGCGGGCTGCTCGCGGACCATGACATCGACTACTTCGGGGTCGATGTCCTCGAGGGCCCCAACGTCGACGCGGTCATGACCCGGCCCTACCGGATCCCCGCGAGGTCGCGCAGCGCGGATGTGGTGCTGTCCGGCCAGGCGTTCGAGCACATCCCCTTCTTCTGGGTGTCGATGATGGAGATCGCCCGGGTGCTCAGGCCCGGCGGCTACGCCTTCATCACCGCGCCCTCGCGCGGCCACGTCCACGACGCCCAGGACTGCTGGCGCTACTACCCCGACGGTTTCCGGGCGATGGCCGCTCACTCCCGCCTCGAACTCTGCGAGGCGTACACGGACTTCCCGCCGGCCCGGGGCATCTGGCACGACTACGCCTCCATCGACGCCAAGGCCGCGTACTGGGGTGACTCGGTGGGCGTCTTCCGCCGGCCGCAGCCCCACCGCCGGCCGGTGACCCGGCTGAAGAACACGCTGGCCGACCTCGCCGTGCGGGAGACGGCGGTGTGGTGGGCCAATCGGGCCGGGGGAGTGGACAGGGTGCCCCTGCCGCGACCGCTGGACGGCAGGGAGCGGTGCGGGCGCCCGGACAGCCGCACGGTCGCATCAACCAAAGGTTGACGAAAGATGACATGAGCCGCAAAGCGCGCGTACTGTCCGGCCCCATGGCTTGGCGCAACGCCGTCAACGGCGTCCTTCAGCAACTCACCGGGTACCAGCTCAGGCGCGCGATTCTGCCCGCTCCACGCCCGGCTCCCGCAGAGCAGCCGACGGCGGCGACGAAGCCGGTGGTGGCGAAGACGCCGCAGTTCCCCGCCGACTACGACGACGAGGCGAAAGACATCATCCGTGCGGTCAAGCCGTACACGATGACCTCCCCGGAGCGGCTCAACGCCTTCGTCCTCGCGACCCGGCACATCGTCAAGCACGGCATCCCGGGGGACATCGTCGAGTGCGGTGTCTGGCGCGGCGGTTCCATGCAGGCCTGCGCCAGGACGCTGCTGTCGCTCGATGAGACGGGGCGCGACCTCTACCTCTTCGACACGTACGAGGGCATGACCCCGCCCACCGTCGAGGACCTGCGGCGGGACGGCAGGCCGGCCCAGGAGCTCCTGGACGCGCAGGGCAAGGACCGCCCCATCTGGGCCGTGGCCTCCCTGGAGGACGTACAGGCCGGGTTCGAGCAGGTCCCGTATCCGAAGGACCGCGTCCACTACGTGCAGGGCAAGGTCGAGGACACCGTCCCGGCGCAGGCGCCGGAGCAGATCTCCATCCTCCGGCTGGACACCGACTGGTACGCGTCGACGAAGCACGAGCTCCAGCATCTGTACGGGCGTCTGGTGAGCGGTGGGGTGCTGCTGATCGACGACTACGGCTACTGGCAGGGCTCGCGTCAGGCCGTGGACGAATTCCTGGAGGAGACCGGCGAGCAGCTTCTGCTGCTGCGCATGGACGAGGGCCGGATCGCCGTCAAACCCTGAACAGGAACTGCCCCGTTGCGAGCCCCGTGCCTCCCCGGCGCGGGGCTCGTTCCCTACACAGGAAGTCCGTTCGTCCGCCCGGAAGGATCGTGCGCAGCGTCATGGCACCCCGTCTCACCGTCGTCGTCCCGCTCTTCAACGTCGAGCAGTACCTCGGAGCCTGCCTGGAATCGCTCGCCGGGCAGACCATGGCCGACCTGGAAGTCGTCATGGTCGACGACGGCTCGACGGACGGCAGCGCCGATGTGGCGATGGACTTCTCCCGGCGGGACACCCGCTTCAAGCTGATCCGGCAGAAGAACGCCGGACTCGGGGCCGCGCGCAACGCCGGAGCCGGACAGGCCCATCCGGAGGCCGAGTTCCTGGCATTCGTCGACAGCGACGACGTCGTACCTACAGGCGCCTTCGCGAGGATGCTCGGCGAACTCGACGTTTCGGGCTCGGACTTCGCGACCGGCAACGTCCTCAGGCTCCGGGCGAACGGGGCGCTCGAACAGGCCCCTATGTTCCGCAGACCGATGGAGAGGCCCCGCCGGGCCACGCATGTCACCCGGGACTGGATTCTGCTCGGCGACCGCATCGCGTGCAACAAGGTGTTCCGCAAGGCCTTCTGGGACCAGCACGCATTCGCCTTCCCGACGGGTGTCCTGTACGAGGACATCTCCGTGGTCCTGCCGGCCCACTTCCTGGCCCGGAGCGTCGACGTCGTGGGGGAGCCGGTCTACCACTGGCGGGACCGCGACGGCTCGATCACCTCCCGGCGCGCCGTGGCGCGGGGCATCCGCGACCGGGTCACCGCCGTGTCCACGGTCAGCCGGTTCCTCGCGGACCGGGAGATGCCGGAGGCCAAGCGGCGCTACGACGGGCACGCGCTCTCCGGTGACCTGTGGCTGTTCATCGAGGCGCTCCCGCACGGTGACGAAAGCTTCCACGAGGCCTTCCTCACCCACGCCAACGCCTTCGCCGACACCGTCGAACCAGCCGTCCTCGAAGCGCTGCCCCTCCACCTGCGGGTCAAGTGGCAGCTCATCCGGGAGCGGCGGACCGCGGAGCTGCTCGCGATGCTGGCCTACGAGTCCACCGACCGTGACACCTTCCACGTACGGGGACGGCTCCGGCCCCGGGCCGAGTACCCGGGTGTCGACGCACCCCTCCCGCGCAAGGTCACCGCACTGTCCACCGAGGACCTCCCGGTCCACGCGCATCTCACCGAGGCCGTCTGGCGGGACGGGCTGCTGCACCTCAAGGGGTACGCGTACGTCCGCAACGCCCCGGGCGGATCGGCCGGGGCGGGCTGGCTGAGGTCCGGCCGCCGACTGATCCCGCTCCGGCTGCGCAGGACGGTGACGGACGAGGCGACGGCCGGATCGGGCCGCTCGCTGCACCGCTACGAACGGTCCGGCTTCGAGACCGTCGTCGACCCGCGCCGGCTCGTCACCCGGGGCACGGCGCGTGGCACCCGGACCCTCTGGAAGCTGGAATCCGTCGTCCTCGGTGCGGGTCGGCTTCGTCGGGGACCGATGCGGCTGCTGGGCAATCCGGCTGCGCCCGCCGTGCGCTACGTCGACGAGCGCACCCGGGTCGTCCCGCTGCTGTCCGGGAACAAGCTGGAGCTGCGCGCCGAGCGGGTCGACGCCGTGCTCGCCGGTCACGCGCCGACCGGGGACGCGATCCGGATCGCGGTGCGGATGCTGGGCGGGGACGCACCGACGGCTCTGCGCATCCAGGAGTGGCGTACGAAGGAGACCCGCGAGTTCCCCCTGTCGACGGACGAGAGCACGGACGGGGGCACGGACGGTCGCACCGTAGTCGCCGAGGTGCCGCTGGTGACGTTCCGGGGCTCCGACGGCGACTGGGGTGTCCAACTGGTCACCGAGGCTCGCCGGCTGGCGGTCGCGGCTCGTCCGGAGACCGACGCCGCGCGGTATCCGCTGCCCAACGGCCGTGAGGTCTACGCCGCCGCCAACCCCTCCGGGGACCTGGTGCTCACCGACCGGGACGTGCGGCCCGTCGTCACGGCCGTGTCCTGGACGGACGACGCCGGTCTGGTCCTGGAGGGGACCTTCCCGGCCGTGCGGGACCGCCCGGTCGAGTTCGTACTGCGGCACAGCGGCCACCAGGAGGAGCACACCTTCGCCGTGGAGCACACGGGCACCGGCTTCCGTACGGCGCTGTCTCCCGGCGCGGTCGACGGGGCGGGTGGGGAGCTGCCACTCGCCGAGGGCCGGTGGTACCCCTTCCTCCGGGAGCGGGGCGAGACCGACCCGGAGCGCCATGTCCCGCTGCGCGTGGTGCACCAGCTGCACGCGGGACTGCCGCTGGGGCGGGAGTCGGGCGGGCGTCGCTTCACGCTGGAGAGGCGCTTCCACGACCGGCTTTCCCTGCGGTCGGGCAGCGCCCTGCCGCCGGGGGAGCGGGGGGCGTACGGGCAGCGCCGGCTGCGCGAACGGTATGTGAGCCTCCTCGGACGGGAGTTGTGGGACGCCGTTCTGTACTCCAGCTTCGACGGACGCCAGTACTCGGACTCGCCCCGCGCCGTTTACGAGGAGCTGGCCGGGCGCGGCACCGGTGTGGAGCACCTGTGGGTGGTGCGGGACCAGCAGGCCGCCGTGCCGGCCGGGGTCCGCGCCGTCGCCCTGCACAGCACCGAGTGGTACGAGGCCCTGGCCCGCAGCCGGTGGATCGTCACCAACACCCAGCTGCCCGAGTGGTTCGAGCGGGCGGAGGGGCAGTTCGTCGTCCAGACCTGGCACGGCACTCCGCTCAAGCGCATCGGCCGCGACCTGGCGGGCACCGCGTTCGCGGACGCCGCGTACATGGACTCCATGCCGCGGCGCGCCGCCCAGTGGAGCGTGCTCGTCTCGCCGAACAGATTCTCCACGTCCATCCTGCGCCGCGCGTTCGGCCACACGGGCGAGGTGCTCGAGTGCGGCTACCCGCGCAACGACCTGCTCCACGCTCCGGACCGGGCGGACCTCGCCGACGCCGTCCGGCAGTCGCTCGCCGTGCCCGACGGCAAGCGGGTCGTCCTGTACGCCCCCACCTGGCGCGAGGACCTGCCCAAGCGGAGCGGGCTGTACGGGCTGGACCTCCAGCTGGACCTGGAACAGGCACGTAAGGCGCTCGGCGACGATCACGTCCTGCTGGTGCGCCGCCACTACCTGGTCGGCGGAAGCATCCCGGAGAGCGACTTCCTCCGGGACGTTTCATGCCATCCCGATGTCGCCGAGCTGATGCTGATCAGCGATGTGCTGGTCACGGACTACTCGTCCCTGATGTTCGACTTCGCGCAGACGGGGCGGCCCATGCTCTTCCACACCTACGACCTGGAGCACTACCGCGACACCCTGCGCGGCTTCTGCTTCGACTTCGAGAACCGCGCGCCCGGCCCGCTGATCGCCGACTCGGCCGCCGTCGTCGAGGCGCTGCGCGACCCGGAGGCCGCGACGGCCGGCCACCGTGCGGCGTACGCCGCCTTCCGCGAGTCGTTCTGCGATCTCGACGACGGGACGGCAGCCGCCCGGGTCGTGGACCGGATGCTGAAGGGGGCGCAGGCATGAGCACGCCCGACTTCACCTGTGTGATCACCGCCGCGGAGGGCGGGGAGGACGCACTGACATCGTCCGTGGAGTCCGTCCTCGACCAGAGCCTGCGCGCCGTCGAGGCCCTCGTCGTCCTGCCCGCCGACGCACCCGCTGCCCTGCGGAGAGCGGCCGGATCGCTCGCAGGCCGTTCCCCGGACCACGTCCGCGTGCTCGACCCCGGTACGGACTCCGTCGCCGCGCTGCGCAACGCCGGTCTGGACGCGGCGCGGGGCGCGTACGTCCTCGTGCTCGACACCGGGGAACGCCTCCAGCGGCACGCCTGCCGCAACCTCTGGGAAGCCGGGTCCCGCACCCGTGCCGACCTGGTCGCGGGGCGCTGGAGCGGGCTCACCGGGGACGGGGCGAAGGAACGGGAACCCGCCTGGCAGCACCCGCTGTTCCTGCGCTCCCGTACCGTCCGCCGATTCGACGAAGCCCCCGAACTGGCGGTGCGCGACGCTCTGGTGACCGGATTCTGCCTGCGGCGCGCGGCGGTGGAGCGGCACGCGCTGCGCTACGACGAGGACCTCACCCACAGCGAGATCCTGTTCGGCCCCCTGGCGGCGGCCGTGGTCGGCCGGATCGCACTCGTACGCCGCCGGATCGTCTCCGGGCGTGCCGTGCCGGACGCCGGCCGGGATCTCGCCGGGCTCGTGGAGGCGCACCGGCGCGTGTGCCATGTGCTGGTGGCCCAAGGGCTGGCGGAACTGCGCGAGGAGCGGGAGCGCGCCTTCCCGCTGGACCACCTCGTGCCGCTGGTGCGCACCTTTCCCGAGCGGCCCGCAGCCGAACGCGAACGCATCGCGGCGACGGCTGCCCGGGTCCTGCCCGGCTGCGTCCCGGAGCCGGCCCTGCTCACCCTCCCGCCCGTCGAGCGTGTGGGCGTCCGGTTGTTGGAGCGGGGAGGCGCGGACGCGGTGCTCACCGCGGCGTACGCGCTGCGCAGGAGGGACGCCGTGGCCGCGCCCCTCATGACGGCGGACGACGGACGGGTGTACTGGCCCGGCGGGCCCGACCCCGTGCTGGACGTCACCGAACTCGGCCACCAGTACCGCACGTTCGGCGAGCTGAAGCTGATGAACAGGCTCACCCGTTACGAGACCGACGGCCGCTGGGTCCTGCTGGCGGGCAGGCTCGTCCTGCCCTCGCACACCGGGCCCGACCCGGACGGGCCCCTCACGGCCCACCTCGAGTTCCGCGTACGCGACGGCTCCCGCACGTTCCGCGCCCCGGTCGACGTGCTGCGGCCGGACGCCACCGGCATCAGCTGGTCGGTCCGCGCCGGCCTCACCCGCCTGCTACGCCCTCTCGGCCTCCGCGACACGGTGTGGGACGCGCGGATGGTGGTGGAGGACGGCCGGACCCGCTCGGTGAGCGACCTCTTCGCCGCCCACGACCTGGTCGGCCCGGGGGACCGTTCCCCCGCCCTGCCCCGGCTGGGCAGGACGGCCGGGGACACCTGGCAGCCCTACATCACGCTCCGGGACCACCTGGCGCTCCGGCTCGAAGCCCGCCGCCGGCCCGCCCGCACGGCCCGCCGGCTGGTCCACTACGCCACCCACTTCCGCCCCGCCCGCCGCGCCAGGCTCCTGCTGAGGGCCCTGGGCAAGCGCCGGGACCGGCTGCACGCCAAGGGCTTCAAGGTCCCCGTCTACCGCTCCTGGCTGCTCCGGCTTCCCGTGCGCAAGGGCTCCGTGGTCTTCGAGAGCCACATGGGCACCTGCTACGGCGACAGTCCCCGGGCCGTCCACGAGGAGGTGCGCGCCCGGGGGCTCCCGCTGCGCTGTGTCTGGTCGTACGCCGATTCCCCGGCCGGCTTCCCCGCGGACGCCACGCTCGTGCGACGCTGGTCCTGGCGCTATCTGTGGGCCCTGGCCCGGGCGGAGTACTGGGTCGACAACCAGGGCTTCCCGCAGCATCTCGACAAGCCCTCCGGCACGACCTACCTCCAGACCTGGCACGGCTCGGCGTACAAGCGCATGGGTTTCGACGAGACCCGGGTACGCCTGCAGAACGCCCCGCAGCGGGAACGTCTTCAACGGGCCGTGCAGCGCTTCGACCACTTCCTCGTACGTTCCGAGCACGACGAGCGCACCCTGGCCCGCGCCTACCGGCTGCCCGAGCAAAGCCTGCTGCGCACCGGCTATCCGCGCAACGACGCCCTGCTGGCCGCCCGTGCCCGGGACGAGGCCGAGGGGCGGCTGCCCCGGCCGGCGCTCGCGGCGGAGCTCGGACTGCCCGACCACCGCAAGGTCGTGCTGTACGCGCCGACCTTCCGGGGCGGGCCCGGCAAGCGCAAGCGGCAGCGGCTCCTGCTGGACGCGGCGCATTTCGCGGAACGCTTCGGTGACACCTGCACGCTGCTGGTGCGGGCGCACTACCTGGAGGCGGCGAGTCTGCCCGTCTGTCCGCCGGGGACGGTCGTGGACGTCTCGCGCCGCCACGACGTCAGCGAACTGCTCGTACTCGCCGACGTCCTGATCACCGACTACTCGTCGATCATGTTCGACTACGCGCTCCTGGACCGTCCGATCGTACTGTTCGCCCCCGATCTCGACTCTTACGCCGCCGAGCGGGGCAGCTACTTCGACCTGAGGGAGAAGGCGCCCGGGCCGGTGACGGCGACCGAGGAGGAGCTGTTCGCCGTACTGGCCCGGCTGAAGACCGCGGACACCGACTTCCAGGAGAAACGCGCCGCCTTCGCCGCGGAGTTCGGCGGCTACGACCGGGGGGACGCGGCCCGCGCGGTCGTCGACACCGTGTTCGCCCGGCACGTCGTCCCGTCCCGCACCGCCCGTACCGGGGAGGCCGGCCGATGAGCCGCAGGCGCGATGTCTTCATCGTCTCCAACAGCACCGACGAACTCGGCGGTGTGACCGGCTGGATGCACCGGACCGCCCAGCTGTTCCAGGAGGCGGGCCATCAGGTGCACACCATCGGTATCCACGCCGCCGAACGCACGATGGCCTTGCCCGAGCCGCCCGGTTACCCCGTGACGGCCCTGTACCCGGCGCACCCTCCGACCCCTTGGGTGCCCAAGGGCCTGGGGGACCGCTTCCGGATCGCCGCCCGGCGCACCGAGGCCGACCGGGTGGCCCGGAAGCGGCGTGCCGTCGAGCGGCTCTCGGAGATCTTCCGGTCCGCCCGGCCCGGCGGGGTGGTGATCGTCAGCCAGGTCTGGGCGATGGAGTGGGTCGGTGAGGCGGACACCGCCGGTCTGCGGGTCATCGGGATGAGCCACGAGTCCTACGACTACTCCCGGGCGAGCCACCGCTACCGCTGGATCAAGAACCACTATCCGCCGCTCGACCGCTGGCTCGTCCTCACGGAGGAGGACGCCGACAAGTGGGCGGGCGACGGGATGAACAACGTCGGTTTCATGCCCAACGCCCTGGCCGCGCTGCCCTCGGTGCCCTCCCCGCGACGCGAGAAGTCGGTCGCGAGCATCGGTCGGCTCACCGACCAGAAGGGCATCGACATGCTCCTGGACGCCTGGGCGCTGGTGGCTCCTCAGCGGCCCGACTGGCGGCTGGACGTGTACGGGACGGGCGAGGACGAGGCGGACCTCCGGGCGCGGTGCACGGTCCTGGGGCTCGATTCCTCGGTCGGGTGGCGGGGGCGCACGGACGACGTCCCCGGCGCGCTCGCCGGCTCCTCCGTCTTCGTCCAGTCCTCACGCGGCGAAGGCTTCCCGCTCGCGCTGCTGGAGGCCATGGCGAGCGGGGTGCCGTGTGCGGCGTTCGACTGCGCACCGGGCGTACGGGAGATCGTGCGCGACGGCGAGGACGGACTGCTCGCGCCCGCGGGCGACATCGGCGCGCTCGCCGACCGGCTGCTCCGGCTCACCGGCAACCCCCGGATGCGGGACGCGATGGGGAACCGGGCGCGGACCAATGTCCAGCGGTTCTCCGAGGCGGAGATCATGGGCCGCTGGGAAGAGCTGTTCGCGTTCCTGGAGCGCTGAACGCCCTGGGGCCCCGGCCCTGGGGCCCCAGGGACTCACCCGTTCGTGTACTCCCGTACCGGCACCTGACGAGGAACCCCGGTGGGCCCGCGGCCTCTCAGCGGCGCGGGCAGCGGCAGACCCGAGGTGTCTTCCATGAAGACCCGGCGCACCACCCGCTCCGCCGCGTGCCCGTCGTCGTACGGGCAGAACCGGGCCCGGAACGCCGCCCGGCGCTGCGTGGAACGGGGCCCGCGCCAGTGGTCCGTGGAGAAGATCTCGTGCAGCTCCTCCTGGTCACGGGCCACCGCCCCGGGAGGGAAGGCCGCCGGATCGAAGTACGTGCCACGAGCACTCCCGTACGCCTGCGCGTCCTCCAGGTGCAGGACGACGGGACGGTCCAGATTGACGTAGTCGAACATCAGCGACGAGTAGTCCGTGATCAGCCCGTCGGAGGCGAGACAGAGCTCCTCGACGGAGGGGTGGGAGCTGACGTCGATGATGCGTGGGTGCCGCGTGTGACCGGCGGTGGCCCGGGCCGTCGCGTCCAGGTAGTGGGAGCGGGCCAGGAGCACGAAGTGCGGGCCCAGGACCTGGACCAGCTGCTCCAGGTCCAGGGAGTGCTGCTGATCGCGCCGGTAGTCACGGTGGGTCGGTGCGTACAGCAGGGCGGTGCTGCCGTCCGGGACACCCAGGCGCTCACGCAGCCGCGCCACCTCGTCGGGGCCCGTGCGGCGGAAGACGTCGTTGCGTGGGCTGCCGTACTCCAGCGTGGTGTAGCCGGAGGGGTAGGTGCGCTGCCATACGAGGGTGGAGTGCTGGTTGGCCGAGAGGGAGAAGTCCCACTTGTCGATGTTGCGCAGCAGCTGGTCGAAGTCCATGGAGCCGGCCGCCGCGGGTCGGTGCACGAGGTCGATGCCCATGGTCTTCAGCGGCGTCCCGTGATGGGTCTGGAGCAGCACCTGGCCGCTTCTCTTCACGAGTCTGCGGTCGAAGTTGACGTTGTTCACGAGGTACTTGGAGCGCGCCAGGGCCGTCCAGTACGCGGCCGTCCCCGGGTGCAGCACGCGGGTCGCGTCCGGCACCGTGTGCGCGTCCTCCGGGCGGCAGATCCAGGAGGTGCGCAGCCCGGGCACCAGAGCCCGGGCCGTGGCCTCCAGTGCGGCGGGGCTGCAGGTGTAGCCGCGGTGCCAGTAGGCGGCGAACACCGCGTCCCCGCTCCGGACGGGCAGCCGCAGCTGGACGCGGTAGTGCAGTTGGAGCGCCGCCCCGCGGACCAGCCGGTGTGCAGCCGTGGCCGCGCGCCCGAGCCGGCCGCGCAGCCGCTGAGCGGCCCATAGGGCGCGGTAGGTGCGGTGGGCGCCCAGCCGGAACAGCGCGTGCCGCAGCCGGGCACGGCGGGGCACGGGGGCGCCGGGGGTGCGGTAGCGGCGGCAGTGGGCGCGGGCGCGGCGGAAGAACGTGGCCCGGCTTCCGCGTGGCAGCCGGCCCCGGGAGGTGAAGAGGGTCGAGAAGTGGTCGAGCATCCGGCGGAACATCACCGGGCGCCAGACGGAGAGTTCGGGGCGGGCGTCGATGAAGGCGAAGACCCGGTCGTACTGGTCGAAGACGTCGAAGTGCCGGTGGGTGGTGGTGGAGAGGATGTTGCCCCGGCGCCGCTGGCGGTATCCCACGCAGACGGTGTCCAGCACGGCGATGGACCCGGCGGCCATCAGCACCGGGTAGGTCCAGGGGGTGTCCTCGTAGTAGCCGGGCGGGAAGGTGAAGCCCTCGGCCTCGATGAACTCGCGGCGGTACGCCTTGTTCCAGACGACCATCAGGACCTTGAGCAGCTCGGGACGCTCCGCGAGCCGGAAGGAGGCGGGGCCGGTCTCGGCGAGGTACTGGGAGAAGGCGTTGCGCACGCTCTCGCCCGACCAGTACGTACGGGCGTAGTCGTAGACCAGTACGTCGGGTTCGCCGGTGGCCTCCAGGCGGTCGGCGATTGCCTGGAGCGCCTCCGGGGCGAAGGTGTCGTCGCCGTCGAGGAAGAGCAGATAGTCTCCGGTCGCCCTGGTCACCCCGGCGTTGCGGGCGGGTCCGAGGCCGGAGTTGTCCGGCAGGTGGACGGCGCTGACCCGGGGGTCGCGTACGGCGTACTCATCGGCGATCGGGCCACAGGCGTCCGGCGAACAGTCGTCGACCACGATGATTTCGTAGTCCTTGAAGGACTGGTTCAGCACGGAGTCGAGACACGCGTGCAGATACGCCTGGACCCGGTACGCGGGCACGATGACACTGAACCGGGGCACAACACATCCAGGGGTCGCTCGCGGGCGGGCAGGTGGCCCGCAAACGGCCGATGGAGTGACTTGGTTACGCGGGATGTGGCATCCGGGGGAAATGCGAGGTAGGGCGGCCCGGTCGAGGATGAACGGGCCGCCCTGATGTTGACGAACGTATGTGCTGCACCCTTCGCTCTACTTGACGGCGCCCGCCATCACGCCGGAGACGAACTGTCGCTGGAAGGCGAAGAACACCGCCAGCGGGATCACCATGGAGACGAAGGCGCCGGGCGCCAACACGTCGATGTTGTTGCCGAACTGCCGTACCTGCTGCTGCAGGGCCACGGTGATCGGCGGGGACTCCGAGTCCGCGAAGATCAGCGCGACGAGCATGTCGTTCCACACCCAGAGGAACTGGAAGATCCCGAGCGAGGCGATCGCGGGCCCGCCGAGCGGCATCACGACCCGGGTGAACACCCGGATCTCGCCCGCACCGTCCAGCCGTGCGGCCTCCAGCAGTTCGCGCGGGATCTCGGCGAAGAAGTTCCGCAGCAGGAAGATGGCGAACGGCAGGCCGAACGCCGTGTGGAACATGATCACACCGAAGGTGGTCTCGAAGATCCCGATGGCGCCGAAGAGCTCGGACACCGGGATCAGGGCGACCTGCACGGGGACCACCAGCAGCCCCACGACCACCAGGAACCACCAGTCGCGGCCGGGGAACTCCATCCACGCGAAGGCGTAACCGGCGAGCGATCCGATGACGACCACCAGGAACGTGGCCGGGACGGTGATCATGACCGTGCTGAAGAGGGAATCGGTGATCGTCGAGTTCTCCAGCAGGCGCTGGTAGTTGTCGAAGGTCAGCTCGGAGGGGGCGGTGAAGATCTTCCACCAGCCGCTCGCCGCGATGTCCTCGGCCCCTCGCAGCGAGGAGAGCAGCAGCCCGATGGTCGGCATCAGCCAGAACAGGGCCACCAGGACGAGGAAGACCCGCATGGCGCCGCCACCAGCCCGGGCGGCGATCCGCGTGGCGAGGGACTGCTTGACCTCTGTGTTCCCGGTCGTCGTCACCGGCGCCCCTCCTTCCGCATCCGGCGGATGTTGCTGTGTTTTTCCGGGGGGCGACCCCCGGGCCCCCGGCAGGAGGCGGGTGCTGTGCGGGCTTGTGCGGTCACCGGCGCCCCTCCTTCCGCATCCGGCGGATGTTGCTGTGTCTTTCCGGGGGGCGACCCCCGGGCCCCCGGCAGGGGGCGGGTGCTGTGCGGGCTTGTGCGGTCACCGGCGCCCCTCCTTCCGCATCCGGCGGATGTTGAACAGCATCACCGGGATCACCAGCAGCAACAGGAGTACGGCGATGGCGCTGCCGACCCCGAGGTCCGCGTCCGTGCCGAACGAGGAGCGGTACAGCTGGAGAGCCAGGACGTTCGCGTCGTCCTGGGAGGAGCCCGGCGCGATGATGAAGACCAGGTCGAAGATCTTCAGGACGTTGATCATCAGGGTGACCAGGACCACCGCCAGCACCGGTGCCAGCATCGGCACCGTGATCCGGTGGAACACCTGCCACTCGTTCGCACCGTCCACCCGCGCTGCTTCGAGGAGTTCGCGCGGCAGACCAGCCAGGCCCGCCGCGATCAGCACCATCGCGAAGCCCGCCCACATCCAGACGTAGCTGCCGATGATCCCCGGCGTGACGAGGGACGGTCCGAGCCAGTCGACACCGTTGTACGGCTCGCGGAAGTTGTCCGCCGGGAGCCGGAGCAGGGACCCGTCCGCCGAGGCGGGCAGGGTGAACACCCCGTCCGCTCCCGCCGTCGCCGAGGCGACGACCTTGCCGTCCTTCACCGCCTCGACGGTGATGCCCTTGAGGCCGAGTTCCTTCGGATCGACGGCGTTCGGGTTGCCGCCGCCGCCCTTGGTGAAGTCGAGCCAGGCCGTCCCGGTGATCCCGTCACCGGACGCGGCGGGCGTCTTCGCCGGTTGCGCGTCGCCCGGCATCTTCGCCGGGACCACGCCGACCAGCGGCAGGCTCACCGGTTCACCGGCGCGCACCGTCTCCTTCGTGACGAAGGAACCGCCGCCGCCTGCTTTCAGCGGATGGACGGGCAGCGGATGCGCCTTGGGGAAGCCCGAGGACTGCGCGAACGTGTCGTGCACCCCCACCGCCACGGCGTTGGCGACCCCGCGCTCCGGCGCCTGTTCGTACACCAGCCGGAAGATGATGCCGGCGGCCAGCATGGAGATCGCCATCGGCATGAAGACGATCAGCTTGAACGCCGTACCCCACCGGATGCGCTCGGTGAGCACTGCGAAGATCAGCCCCAGCACCGTGGCGACCGTCGGTGCGAACACCACCCAGACCGCGTTGTTCTTGACCGCCGTACGGATGGTGTCGTCCGTGAACAGTGCCTTGTAGTTGTCGAGGCCCGCGAAACCGGTCCCGGACTGGTCGAGGAACGAGCGGTAGACGGAGTACACGATCGGATAGACGACGAGTGAGCCGAGCAGCACCAGGGCCGGCAGCAGGAACGCCGCCGCGACGGCCCTCCGGGTGCCGGTCACGCTTCCGCGTGGACGCGTGCCCGTGCCCGTGTCAGGACGCTTGTCGGCGGGAGGCGAGCTTTCGGCGCCCCCCGCTGTCGCTGTGGTCATCCCGTCAGCTCGTGTACGCCTTGGCCGCGGCGGACTCCAGCGCGGCTTGCGTCCCCGCGATGTCCGTCGGGTTCTTCAGGAAGTCCTGCAGCGTCTTCCACTCGCCCTTGCCGGGCGTCCCGCCGAACGACTGCGGTGCCTGGTCGGACATGTCGAACCGGACGTCGTCACCGGCGGCGATCAGCGCCTCGGCGATCTTGCGCTGCACGTCGTTCGGATAGGCGGCCGCGTCCAGCGCCTTGTTGGGCGAGATGAACCCGCCGGCCTCGGCCCAGATCTTCGCCGCGTCGGTCGAGGCGAGCCAGGTCAGCAGCGCCTGGGCGCCCTTGCTGTCCTTCAGCGCCACGGCTGCGTCACCGCCGGTCACCACGGGTGAGTCCGTGCCGACCGCCGGGAAGGGGAACACCTTGGCGTCCGTGCCGATCTTCGCCTCGGTCTGCGCGATGTTGATGGAGACGAAGTCACCCTCGAAGACCATTGCACCCTTGGGCTGGTCACCGCCGGTGAACGTCTGGGTGACCGACACGGGGAACTCGGTCTGCAGCGCGCCGTCCGCGCCGCCGGAGATCAGGCTGGGCTTGCCGAAAAGCTCGGCGAGGGTGGTCAGGGCGTCCTTGACGGACGGGTCCGTCCACTTGATCTCGTGCTTGGCCAGCTGGTCGTACTTCTCCGGGCCGGCCTGGGAGAGGTAGATGTTCTCGAACCAGTCGGTGAGCGTCCAGCCGTCCGCGCCGCCGACCGAGACCGGAGTGACACCGGAGGCGGAGACCGTTTCCGCCGTGGCGAGGAAGTCCTTCCAGGTCTTCGGCTCGCTCGCGCCCGCGTTCTCGAACGCCTTGGCGTTGTACCAGATCAGGGACTTGTTGGCGGCCTTGAAATAGACGCCGTACTGGGTGCCGTCGACCGCGCCGAGGTCCTGCCAGACCTTCGCGTAGTTCTTGCTCAGCTGGGCCTTGGCCTCCGCACCCACCGGCTTGGCCCACTTCGTCGTCACGGCCTGCTGGATGGCTCCCACCTGCGGGAGCATCGCGACGTCCGGGGGCTGTCCGCCCGCGATCTTCGTACCGAGGAAGTTGACGATCGGGTCCTGCGCCGGGACGAAGGTGACCGTGGCTCCCGTGCGCTTCTCGAACTCGTCGAGCACCTTCGTGAAGTTCGCCTGCTCGGGTCCGGTCCAGACCGCGGCCACCGATATCTTCTCGCCGTCGAGCTTCGGCAGAACGACGCTCGACGGACTGCCCTCACTCCTGCCCGAGCCCTTGCCCGCGGTGTCGTCCTCGCCGCCGTCGCCACCACACCCGGTGAGGGCCAGCGCCCCGATCGCGGTGAACACCAGTACGGCCCTACGCATTCGAAGGGTTCTGCGCATCCCTGCCCCGTCTCTCCTGCGCGCGCGTGAGCGCGGACCGGCACCAACGGTGGGACCCTGCGGTGCCGCTCACGTCTCACATCGTGCGGTTCACGTCGTCCGTGCGCACAGTCCTATGCCCGGCGCACCGGGGCCGCAATACCGCCATCCACGTCGACTACGTGATCGTGATGGGCTCGTGACGTCCTGTCAGGACGTTGATCGTGCCCGCCCGGTACGGCCGTGAGTGCAGCTCGGTGCGGCGCGGACTCAAGGGATCAGCGGAGGGAGCGGCTCCGCGTTCACCGAACGGGCAGCCCTTTCCAGGGCGCTGGCCAGCAGGGCCAGGTCGGTGGGCCCGTTGCCCAGCTCGCGGACGGGCCGACGGGTCGGCGGATCTCCCATCCGCTCCCACTCCAGCGGTACGACGGTGGGGCGCAGGGTCGCCGTGCGCGGGATACGGCCGGTGACCCGGCCGCCCTGGAACGGCGTCACACGGCCGTCCGGATGCCCCAGTCGTCCCCGGCCCGGCGCGGCCTCGTCCGGGGACGGGGGGACGACGGGCGGGTCGAGCACGATGCGCAGCCGCGCGCCCCGGGCCAGCTCCGTGTCCTCGGTGCGGTCCGGGCGGGCGGAAGCGGCGACCAGATGGACGCCGAGTCGCCCGCCGTCCCTGGCCACGGCCTCCAGCACCCGGACGACGGACCCGGCGGACGGGCGGCCGGGGCTGCCGAGCGCCGGAGCGACCAGGGCGTCGAAATCGTCGGCCAGGACGACCAGCCGGGGAAGGGGGGAAGGGCCGGGGTCCACCGGGCGGGCCGCGGTGGTGCGCAGCCGCAGAGTGCCGCTGGGGGGCGATTCGAGGTCACCGCGCTGCTCGGCGGCGCCTGCGGGGCGGCGGCCGGTGAGTGCCTGGGACTCCTCGTACCGGGCGTGCCAGTCGGTGAAGTCCAGCGTGCCGAGTAGCTCCGCCCGGCGCTTCAGCTCCCCGCCCAGCGCCTGGGCGAACTCCCGCATCCGTACGGGGTCGGAGGCCACCAGGTGCGTGAAGACATGCGGCAGTTCCGTACAGGGGCGCAGTCCCTCGCCGCGCTCCCCGTGCTCGCCGCCCGCTCCGTCGACGAGGAGGATGCCGAGCCGGTCGGGACGGGCGGCGGAGGCCAGGGAGGCGGCGACGGCGCGCAGCAGCTCCGTACGGCCGCTGCCCGCGGGCCCCTCGACCAGCAGATGAGGCCCCTCGTCGGCCAGATCGACGGAGAGCGGGCCCCGGGGGCCGGCGCCGAGCACGAGCACGGGCCGTCCCGCGTGACCGGAGGAGGCGCCTGCGGGCCCGGTCTCCGGGGCCCCGCCGGCCTCGCGCCGTTGCGCGCCGATCCGGGGGGAGCCGCTCCCGGCCAAGGGGTGGTAGGCGGAGCGGCCCGCGCCGGAGCTGGTCGGTCCGCTGCTCCGGAAGAGGGCGCCCCCGGAGTCGAGGGACTCACGCTGCGCGCCCACCCGGGGCCCGGTGCTCAGGGTGCGGCCGGAGCCCGCCGTGTCCAGGCCCGCGGCGCCGAGCACGGGTGTGCGCACCGTCGCGCCCGGCTGGTCCTCGGCCGTCGAGGCCCAGCGCGCCATGAGCGAGGCCGGGGTGGCCCTGGCGAGGCCCAGTTCGTCCAGCAGGCGGGCGGAGGGGGGCAGGGCCGCAGCCATGGGCCGGCCGGGCAGGGCGGCCAGGCCCTCGTCGCGCAGCGGGGCCAGGGCGCGCCCGAACCGCTCGGCCCAGGCCTCCGACACGGCGTCCACCGCGGCGACGGTGCCGTGGCCGGCGGCCTGGCCGCCCGCCGTGCGCAGCAGCCGCAGCGCGGTGGCCACATCGCCGCTCAGCATGGCGACCGCACCGCACTCGCGGAAGGCGATCGAGGCCCGGCACGCGCTGTCGTACGTGGCGGCGACGGGGGATGTGGGGGAGGCGGCCGGGGTCTCGGCCAGACAGATCAGGTGGATTCCGGCGGCGCTTCCGGATCCGGCCAGGCCGGCGGTGGTCTCGCGCAGCGCCGAGGAGCCGGGATCGCCGTCCACGAGCACCACGGTGTACGGCCCGGTGTGGTGTCGGGCCGCATCGGCCACGGCGGACCGGTCGGCGCTCGCCCAGCCGGCCCCCAGCGGCCCCTCCTCCATGCGGCGCACCAGCTCGGCCGCGCGGGCGTCCGCCTGCTCACGGTCGTACGCGAGGAGGAGGCGGCAGTCCTGGCCGTGCATGGGGCGCAGATGGGGCAGCCAGCCGAGCCAGGACCACTCGCGGCGCCGCTCCTCCAGGGTCCGCGCCCGGTCCGTGCTGATCAGCACGATCTCCAGGTCGAAGGGGGAGTGCAGCGCGGCGAGCTGCGCCACCGTCGAGCGGGCGACTCCGGACAGCCGGGCCCGCGGTCCCGCGAGCCCGAGCGAGCCTGCCTCCCGGAGCCCCACGGTGACCGGCACGACGGGCAGGTCGGCCCGCTCCGTCGTCCCGAGCCGCACGACCAGGGCCTCGGGGTGCGTGGAGTCGCGCTCCCAGAGGCGGGGGCCGGGGCCGAGCGCCGTGAGGAGCACGGTCGCGGGGTCCGGCCAGGTACCGGCCGGGGCGGAGGGGGAGCGGAAGGGCGTGGAGGGGGCCTGCGGGGCGGACGCGAAATCCGGTCCGATCGTCGGTGTGCCACCGGCCGGAGTCCCGTGTTCCTGTTCTCCCTTGCCGGCGAGCCGCCGCGCCCAGGCGCCTATGCCGCCGCGTCTGGGGGGCTCTCCGGGGGTGAGGACGGCGCCGCGGCCATGGGTGGTGACCTGCGGGAAGGGCTCACCCTGGTGTGCGTCGTGGCCGGACGGACCGTCGTCGTAGGTGTCGTAGGTGGGGTGTGTGCCGTCGTACGCGTCGTGAGAGCCGTGCCCGAGGGGGGCGAGGCGGTAGGCGTGGCTGTGCTCCTCGGCGCCGGCCGGGCCCATGTCGGGATCCCCGTCCGCCCCCGGGGCGCCGCCCGCCCTCTCCGCGCGGGCCACCCGCAGATGACCCTCGCCGTCCGGCGTCGTCGTCAGCGTGGGCGTGGGGTCGCCGGGCGTGAGCCGGAGCGTGGACTCACCGAGTCGCAACAGGGCGCCCGGGACCAGCCGGACCGGGCGGTCGTGGACGTCCGTGCCGTCCAGCGAGGTGCCGTTGGTGGAACCCAGGTCGGCGACGGACACCCGGCCGTCGTCGGAGACCGTCACCGCGCAGTGCAGCCGTGACACATCGGGGTCGTCGAGCGGGACGTCCGCCTCGGCGGAGCGGCCGATCCGGATCTGTCCGCCGTGCAGCAGATGGACGCCGCCGGCGTCGGGGCCCGCGATCACATGCAGCCGTGCCGGTACGGCGTCGTCGATCGCCTCGTCGTCGCCGGGCACCTGGAGCGAGAGCACCGTGCCGTCCACCAGGGGTGGCTCGCCGAGGGCGCAGCGCTGTGGATCGAGCCGCTCCCGCCCGGCGTACAGCACGGTGGCGCCGCCGCCCGCGGAGCCCTCCGGGCCGCACACCGCGGTGGCCAGGGCGGAGGCGACGGCCGCGAGGGCCGTCCCGGCGGGGGCGGTCACGAGCACGTCACAGGCGCGCGCCGGGGTCTGGCCGCTGCGCGGCGCGAGGACGGTCAGCCGGATCTGCATCGCCGTCAGCGGTCCCTTCTGCGCGGGGTGCCCGGCAGGGGAAATGCCCTGTGATTCCCCCCACCCGGCACGGACGCGTCGTCCGGTACAGGTCGTCACGGAGCGTGAGGCTCCCGACCTCACGGTTCCGTGCTGGAGGCATCCTCGCACCTGCCACCGACAACACGCCCCGGGGTGGCCGTTCGGTGATCATGAATGGCCGAGTGTGGGTGTAAAAGTGCCTGCTTGGTCCTGTCGAGGACGTGCTGCACACTCGTTCGGCAACCAACCCCTTCGTGTCTGCGTCTTCCCTGAGCACAGTGGCGACACGACCGGAGGATGGCAGACCTGTGCCCCGTACGGCGGCACTAGAGTGGGCCGGAACATCCGGGCGGGCCCGGGGGGACCGCGAAGCACAACGATCAGCAGGGAGCGCATGACGTGCGGCCGGTAGGCAGCAAGTACCTGCTCGAGGAGCCGCTCGGACGCGGCGCCACGGGCACCGTCTGGCGAGCCCGCCAGCGGGAGACCGCGGGCGCCGAGGCGGCCGTCGCCGGGCAGCCCGGCGAGACCGTTGCGATCAAGGTGCTCAAGGAGGAGCTCGCCAACGACGCGGATGTCGTGATGCGGTTCCTGCGTGAGCGCTCCGTTCTGCTGCGGCTCACCCACGCGAACATCGTGCGCACCCGGGACCTCGTCGTCGAGGGCGATCTCCTCGCCCTGGTGATGGATCTGGTCGACGGTCCCGACCTGCATCGTTACCTGCGTGAGAACGGTCCGCTCACCCCGGTCGGCGCCGCGCTGCTCACCGCGCAGATCGCGGACGCGCTGGCCGCGAGCCACGCCGACGGTGTCGTGCACCGCGACCTGAAGCCCGCAAACGTGCTGCTCGACGAGCGCGACGGCGAGATGCACCCGATGCTCACCGACTTCGGCATCGCGCGCCTCGCGGACTCCCCGGGGCTGACCCGGACCCACGAGTTCGTCGGCACACCCGCCTATGTGGCGCCCGAGTCCGCCGAGGGCCGTCCGCAGACCTCCGCCGTGGACATCTACGGCGCGGGCATCCTGCTGTACGAGCTGGTCACCGGCCGTCCGCCGTTCGCCGGGGGCACCGCGCTGGAGGTCCTGCACCGGCACCTCAGCGAGGAGCCCCGGCGCCCCGGTACCGTCCCCGAGCCGCTGTGGACGGTCATAGAGCGCTGCCTGCGCAAGGACCCGGACCAGCGGCCCAGTGCCGTGAACCTCGCCCGCGCGCTGCGTACCGTCGGCGCGGGCATCGGCGTGCACGCGAACTCGGCTCAGATCGCGGCGGCCGAGGGCGTGGGCGCCCTGCTCGCCCCCGACCCGGCGCCCGCCGCCGTCCCCGAGGCACCGGGCGCGGCCGACCAGACCCAGGTGCTGCCGAGCAACGCGGGCTCGTACGACCCGGCGGCCCCGACCAGCGTGATGCAGCAGACTCCGGGTGGGGGCGGCGGGGCCGACCCCACCGCGATGATGCCGCCCGTACCGCCCCGCCCCGAAGGCCCTCCGCAGCCCGACGAGCCGCACCCCTGGCAGTCCCAGCTCCGGGCCGCCCGGGACCGCAACGAACAGACGCAGGTCCAGTACCTCGACCCGAGCCAGGACCCGCTGCGCCGCAGCCCCCAGCGCCAGCAGCCGCCGCAGGGCCAGCAGCCGCCGCAGGGCCAGCAGCACCGGCAGCCGCAGCACGCCCCGCAGCAGTCGCCGCAGCGCTACCAGCCCCAGCCCCAGCCTCAGCAGCAGCAGCAGCGGCCCCAGCCCCAGCCCCAGCCTCAGCAGCAGCGGCCCCCGCAGCGTCAGCAGCCGCAGCGTCAGCAGTACGCGCCCCCGCAGCAGCCGGCGCCTCAGCCGCCTGCCCCGCGCCAGCCGAGGCAGCGCAGCGCCAACCCGATGCGCATCCCCGGCCTCGGCTGTCTCAAGGGGTGCCTGTTCACGGTGGTGCTGCTGATCATCGCCGCCTGGCTCATCTGGGAGCTGACACCGCTTCAGGACTGGATCGCCCAGGGCCAGAGTTTCTGGGCGGCCATAGGGGACGGCATCGGTAACGTCACCGACTGGTTCCAGGAGTTCGGCGCGAGCAGTTCCGGCGGCACGACCGGCCAGTAACCCTGCTCAATCCGTGTCTTTGTCGACTTCTGCGGGCCCAATTCGCCCGCAGAAGTGAAGGTTGGCGCCATCCAGCGCACGCAATACCCCGTTCGCCGCGTAACTTTGTCGACCGGGGGTCAACGCCAGCCGCTGAGGGAGCAGTCTTGGCACGGAATATCGGCAGCCGGTACACCGCCCACCAGATCCTGGGGCGCGGCAGCGCCGGCACGGTGTGGCTCGGCGAGGGGCCCGAGGGGCCGGTCGCCATCAAGCTGCTCCGCGAGGACCTCGCGTCCGACCAGGAGCTCGTGGGTCGCTTCGTACAGGAACGCACCGCGCTGCTCGGGCTCGGGCATCCGCATGTCGTCGCCGTCCGCGACCTCGTGGTGGACGGCACCGATCTGGCACTGGTGATGGACCTCGTGCGGGGCACCGATCTGCGCACCCGGCTGGACCGGGAGCGCCGCCTCGCGCCCGAGGCCGCCGCGGCGATCATCGCGGACGTCGCCGACGGCCTCGCCGCCGCGCACCGCGCCGGAGTGATCCACCGTGACGTCAAGCCGGAGAACATCCTGCTCGACATGGAGGGCCCGCTCGGCCCGGGCGGATCGCACCCCGCTCTGCTCACCGACTTCGGCGTCGCCAAACTGATCGACACCCCGCGCCGCACCAAGGCCACCAAGATCATCGGTACGCCTGACTACCTGGCCCCCGAGATCGTCGAAGGCCTCCCGCCGCGCGCCGCCGTGGACATCTACGCCCTCGCGACCGTGCTCTACGAGCTCCTCGCCGGCTTCACCCCCTTCGGCGGCGGCCACCCCGGGGCCGTCCTGCGCCGCCATGTGACCGAGGCGGTCGTCCCGCTCCCGGGCATCCCCGAGGAGCTCTGGCAGCTCCTGGTCCAGTGCCTGGCCAAGGCCCCGGCCTCCCGGCTGCGAGCATCCGAGCTCGCGACCCGGCTGCGGGAGCTGCTCCCGCTCCTGTCCGGGATACCCCCGCTCGAGGTCGACGAGCCGGACAGCGAGGCCGAACCGCAGACGTACGACGAGCAGCAGTACACCCCGGCCCCCGAGGAGCCCCGCCGCCGCCGCGGCGCGGTCCCGCTGGTGCCCGGCTCCTCCCCGGATTCCAACCGGGACACCCATACGAGCATGCGCGTCCCCGCCCCGGACGAGCTCTCCGGAGGCCCTCTCGGTACGGCCCGCGCCCCGCGCGCCCCCGGCCGGCCGCGCCCCGGCTCGGCCCGGAACAAGTCGGCGGCCGTCCGCAAGCGCCGGATCACCCTGGGTGTCGCGGCGGTCGCCCTGTGCGCGGCGGTAGGGGTGGGCGGCTGGCTCGCCGTGAGCGGCGACGACTCGGGCGCCTCCCCCGAGGACACCCGGAATTCGGCGCCGACGGCCCCCTGAGGGGCGACCGGGAGGGGCCGGTGTCCGGGGGAGGGGCAGGTTCACTCGTCCAGCCGTTACGCTGGACCCGTGGCAGTCGTCGATATTTCCGAAGAGCTGAAGTCCCTCTCCTCGACCATGGGGTCGATCGAGGCCGTCCTGGACCTGGATGCGCTGAGGGCCGACATCGCCGCGCTCGAGGAGCAGGCGGCGGCGCCGTCCCTCTGGGACGACCCGGAGGCGGCACAGAAGATCACGAGCAAGCTTTCGCACCTCCAGGCCGAGGTCCGCAAGACCGAGGCCCTGCGCAGCCGCATCGACGACCTCGAGGTCCTCTTCGAGCTCGCCGAGGACGAGGGTGACGCCGACGCGCGCGCGGAGGCGGAGACGGAGCTGGAGTCCGTCCGGAAGGCGCTGGACGAGATGGAGGTCCGTACCCTCCTCTCCGGCGAGTACGACGCGCGCGAGGCCCTGGTCACCATCCGGGCCGAGGCCGGTGGCGTCGACGCCGCCGACTTCGCCGAGAAGCTCCAGCGTATGTACCTCCGCTGGGCCGAGCGGCACAACTACAAGACCGAGGTCTACGAGACGGCGTACGCGGAAGAGGCCGGCATCAAGTCGACCACCTTCGCGGTGGAGGTGCCGTACGCCTACGGCACGCTCTCCGTCGAGCAGGGCACTCACCGGCTCGTCCGGATCTCACCGTTCGACAACCAGGGCCGCCGCCAGACGTCCTTCGCGGGTGTCGAGGTGCTGCCCGTGGTCGAGCAGACGGACCACGTCGAGATCGACGAGTCGGAGCTCCGCGTCGACGTGTACCGCTCCTCGGGCCCCGGCGGCCAGGGCGTCAACACCACGGACTCCGCGGTGCGCCTGACCCACCTGCCCACCGGCATCGTCGTCTCCTGTCAGAACGAGCGCTCGCAGATCCAGAACAAGGCGTCCGCCATGAACGTCCTCCAGGCGAAGCTCCTCGAGCGCCGCCGCCAGGAGGAGCAGGCGAAGATGAACGCGCTCAAGGGCGACGGCGGCAACTCCTGGGGCAACCAGATGCGTTCGTACGTCATCCACCCTTACCAGATGGTCAAGGACCTGCGTACGGAGTTCGAGATCGGTAACCCGGAAGCGGTCTTCAACGGCGAGATCGACGGCTTCATCGAGGCCGGTATCCGCTGGCGTAAGCAGAGCGAGAAGTAAGGCGGCCGAAAGGCTGTTGGGCCCGGGCAGGCTTTCTGCCCGGGCCCACTCGCTTTTTCACCACGCCGGGAGCGCAGGTGAGTTGAGGGGAAGATGTGGCGAATGAGTCACAGTCGTGCTTCCGAATAGCCGTCAAGTTCCCCTATAGCGGCCCTAATGCCCCCGGAACGTCCTTGACGTAGTCCTTATCTCTGGACAGGGTGCTAGGGCAGCACGCATATGTCTGGGACAGGTGTGATCGGGGGCGGGCGGGATGACCACGGTACGGCGTGGCCCTGCAGAACGAGTGACCCCGCAGGGCCGTGGACCGCATAGGGCTGCTCCATCGACGAGATCAGCTACTGGGGGTAGCAACAGATGACCAAGAAGACGCGAATCCGCGTCGCGCGGATAGCCGCTGGTGCGGTTATAGCCGCGGGTGCCTCGCTCACCGCAGCAGGCGCAGCACAGGCGGCCGGCCTTGGCCTCGGCCTCGGAGTCGACGGGGCCGAGGTCAGCGCCGACGTCAACGTCGACTTGGGCCTTGGCGGCGACGAGCCGGAGGACCCGACCAACCCGGGTGGGGAAGACCCGACCAACCCGGGCGGGGAGGACCCGACCAACCCGGGCGGGGAAGACCCGACGGATCCCACGGACCCGACGGACCCCACGGACCCGACGGATCCCACGGACCCGACGGATCCCACGGACCCGACGGACCCGACGGACCCGACGGATCCCACGGATCCCACGGACCCGACGGATCCCACGGACCCCACGGACCCCACGGACCCGACGGACCCGACGGACCCGACGGATCCCACGGACCCGACGGACCCGACGGACCCCACGGACCCGACGGAGCCCACGGAGCCCACGGAGCCGACGGAGCCGACGGAGCCGACCGACCCGAGTGACCCCTCGGATCCCACGGACCCGAGTGACCCCTCGGCTCCGGCGGACCCGTTCTACCCGGACGCCGGCGACAACACCGACACGGACAGCGTCGGCAACCAGCCGGTCGAGCAGAGCAAGGGCAAGGACGAGCTCGCCGAGACCGGTGCGGCCGAGACCACGTTCCTGCTGATCGGTGCCGCGACGATGATCGCCGGTGGCATCGGCTTCCGCATCCTGCCGCGTCTGGCCGGCGGCGGCCGCACGGCCGCCTGACGTCCGTCAGCGCACACTGAAGGGCCCGGGAGAGCCGACACGGCCTCCCGGGCCCTTTCGCGTACCGGAGTCGCTCCTGCGGCTGTACGCGCGCGTTTACGAGCCCGCCGGACGGCGGGGGTCCGCGATCTCCGGCTCAGGCGGCCTGGTGCGCCAGCAGCGCCAGAGCGGCCACGAGGATCACCATCAGAGCTATCAGCATCGCCGGATTGAGCCCTGCGAACGGCCCCTGGTCCTGCATCCGGTCCCGGCTCGCCCGGCAGACACGGCAGCGGCCCTCGTTCACGGGTGCCGCGCAGTTCGCGCACACCAGTCGGTCATAGGTCATGCGCATTCCTCCTCCCGCGCGGCGGGAGCCGCTTTCGCGTTCTCTCCGCACAACGCTCCGGGAAACGCAACTGTTCCCCTTACCACTGTGCCAGCTCGGGCGGCTTTCGGCGCGCCCCGTCGGTCGGGGTCCGGCACGCCCCGTTTCGTTCCATGCCGTTTTCCGTCACAAATCCCTCATTGCCGGACGCCGTCTGCACGCGCTCACCTGCTTCGCGTATGGTCACGCTCACCTACCCCCGGCCGACCGTGGTGCATCCGTGATCCGATTCGACAACGTCTCCAAGACCTACCCGAAGCAGAGCCGCGCAGCTCTCCGGGATGTCTCACTCGACATCGAGAAGGGCGAGTTCGTCTTCCTGGTGGGCTCCTCCGGCTCCGGCAAGTCCACCTTCATGCGGCTCATCCTCAGGGAGGAGCGCGCCAGTCAGGGCATGGTCCACGTGCTCGGCAAGGACCTGGCGCGGCTGTCCAACTGGAAGGTGCCTCAGATGCGCCGCCAGCTGGGCACGGTCTTCCAGGACTTCAGGCTCCTCCCCAACAAGACCGTCGCCGAGAACGTGGCCTTCGCGCAGGAGGTCATCGGCAAGCCGCGCGGCGAGATCCGCAAGGCGGTGCCGCAGGTTCTCGACCTCGTGGGTCTCGGGGGCAAGGAGGACCGGATGCCCGGGCAGCTCTCCGGCGGTGAGCAGCAACGTGTGGCGATCGCACGGGCGTTCGTCAACCGCCCCATGCTGCTGATCGCGGACGAGCCGACCGGCAACCTCGACCCGCAGACCTCCGTGGGCATCATGAAGTTGCTGGACCGGATCAACCGGACCGGCACCACCGTGATCATGGCGACCCACGACCAGAACATCGTCGACCAGATGCGCAAGCGCGTCATCGAGCTCGAGCAGGGCCGTCTCGTACGTGACCAGGCGCGTGGCGTCTACGGCTACCAGCACTGAGCCTCTGCACGAGCATCGAGTATTGAAAGGACGCCATGCGCGCCCAGTTCGTCCTGTCGGAGATCGGCGTCGGTCTTCGTCGTAACCTCACGATGACCTTCGCGGTCGTGATCTCCGTCGCTCTCTCGCTCGCCCTGTTCGGTGGTGCGCTGTTGATGCGCGAGCAGGTCAGCTCGATGAAGACCTACTGGTACGACAAGGTCAACGTCTCGATCTTCCTGTGCAACAAGAACGACGCCAAGGACGTGCCCAAGTGCGCCAAGGGCGCGGTCACGGCGGAGCAGAAGAAGGAGATCAAGGCCGACCTCGAGAAGATGGACGCCGTCGAGAAACCGGTCCTCTTCGAGACGGTCGACCAGGCGTACAAGCACTACCAGGAGCAGTTCGGCGACTCGCCGATGGCCGGCAACATCACGCCGGACCAGATGCAGGAGTCGTACAGGGTCAAGCTGAAGGACCCGACGAAGTACAAGGTGGTCGCGACGGCCTTCGCGGGCCGTGACGGGGTGCAGTCCGTCCAGGACCAGCGGAGCATCCTCGACAACCTCTTCGGACTGATGAACGGCATGAACGTGGCCGCGATCTTCCTGATGGGGCTGATGCTGGTCATTGCGCTGATGCTCATCGTGAACACCGTCCGCGTCTCGGCGTTCAGCCGGAGACGGGAGACGGGCATCATGCGGCTGGTGGGGGCCTCGGGCTTCTACATCCAGATGCCGTTCATCATGGAGGCCGCCTTCGCCGGTCTGATCGGCGGACTGCTCGCCTGCGTGATCCTGATCGCCGCGAGGTATTTCCTGATCGACGGCGGTCTCGCGCTCCAGGAGAAGCTGAATCTGATCGACTTCATCGGCTGGGAGGCGGTCCTCACGAAGCTTCCGCTGGTCCTCGCAATCGGTCTGCTGATGCCCGCCGTTGCCGCTCTCTTCGCGTTGCGCAAGTACCTCAAGGTGTGACGAGCGCCCCGTCCCGCATGCGGCCGACGAGCCGTGTGCGGACGGGGCGTTGTCCTACACTCGGCCCCATGCCGGGCCTTACGCACCATGTGAGACTCCGCGGTGCCTGCCGCGGGGCGGCCCTGACGTTGGTGTTCGCGAGCGTGCTGGCCACGGCCGCGGCCACCGGGGCCCTGCCCCGGGAGGACGACGCGGGCACGGAGACAAAGACCCGTTCGGTGTCTTCCAGCGTGGGTTCCGTGGACCGGGAGGAGATCGCGGACGCGGTCGCCGACGCGGAGGCCGACGGGAAGTCCGGCACGGACGCCGCCGAGGACGTCGTCAGCCGCAGCGGGGACCGCTGGGGCGCGGTGTACGACCAGCGGGAGTACGAGGAGTTCGAGCAGGCCCTCGACGGCTCGTACACCGGGGTGGGGATCTCCGCCCGCCGCTCGGCGCGCGGAGAGATCGCCGTGACCGGGGTCCGGCCCGGCGGTCCGGCTGAGCGGGCAGGTGTGCGCAAGGGCGACCTGCTGCACACCGTGGACGGCCGTACGGTCGGAAAGCGCCCCGTCGCCGAAGTGGTCGCGCTGCTGCGCGGGGACCGGACGAAGGCGGCCGAGGGCTCCACCGTGGTCCTCGGGCTGAGCCGTGGCGCGCAATCCTGGACCACGACCCTGAGCAGGGCCCTGCTCAGCACGGATCCGGTGAGTGTCCGGCGTCTGGGCACCAGCCCTTCCTCCGCCGTGCTGATCAAGGTCGCCGCGTTCACCAAGGGAGCGGGCGCCGCGGTCCGCGACGCCGTGGACGAGGCGCCCGGGGACGCCGGAATCCTCCTGGACCTCCGTGCCAACGCGGGCGGTCTGGTCACCGAGGCAGTCACGGCCTCCTCCGCCTTTCTGGACGGCGGGCTCGTCGCCACGTACGACGTGCACGGTGAGCAGCGCGCCTTGTACGCCGAGCCCGGCGGGGACACCGGCCGGCCCGTGGTCGTCCTGGTGGACGGCGGCACGATGAGCGCCGCCGAACTGCTGACCGGAGCGCTGCAGGACCGTGGGAGGGCCGTGACCGTCGGGTCGCGGACCTTCGGCAAGGGCTCCGTGCAGATGCCCAGCAAGCTCCCTGGCGGATCGGTGGCCGAGCTGACCGTCGGGCACTACCGCACTCCGGCGGGCCGGAGCGTCGAGGGAAGCGGCATCACGCCGGACGTCGGAGCGGGTCCGGAGGCCCAGGAGCGGGGTCAGACGGTATTGAGTGGCCTCGGGGGTGGGTCGTAGTGCGAAAATGACCGCACTATGGCCAAGGAAAAAGACACCGGGCGCAAGATGATTGCGCAGAACAAGAAGGCGCGGCACGACTACCACGTCCTCGATACCTATGAGTGCGGTCTCGTGCTGATGGGTACGGAGGTCAAGTCGCTGCGGATGGGCAGGGCGTCGCTGGTCGACGGCTTCGTCCAGATCGACGACGGAGAGGCGTGGCTGCACAACATCCACGTCCCCGAGTACGTGCAGGGCACCTGGACCAACCACTCGGCGAAGCGCAAGCGCAAGCTTCTCCTGCACCGGGCCGAGATCGACAAGCTCCAGTCCAAGTCGCAGGAGACGGGCCACACGATCGTGCCGCTCGCGCTGTACTTCAAGGACAGCCGCGTCAAGGTCGAGATCGCGCTCGCGAAGGGCAAGAAGGAGTACGACAAGCGCCAGACACTGCGCGAGAAGCAGGACACGCGGGAGACGAACCGCGCGATCTCGGCGGCTCGCCGGCGCCAGCGCAGCGCGTAGCCGAGCCCCGCACCGGACGAGCCCGGGGCCCGTGCCCCGGAGCCGCCGGGTATACGGTGGCATCCGCGTGCGTTGGTCACGTACGATGGGTCGTGCACCTCACAGAAGGTGCGCGCATTGAAAAATCAACATGGGGATGATCGGTTTCGACAGCGGATGTCGAAGCAGGGGAAGCGAGTCGAGGAAGCGGCAATGATCTCGTAAACCATATGTCGCAAACAATAATCGCCAATTCCAAGCGCGATTCCTCCGCCTTCGCCCTCGCTGCCTAATTAGCAGCTAAGCGAAGACTCTGCGGAGTGTCAGCCCGGGGGTGATCCCGACCCGGATCCTGGCATCAACTAGGGATCTAAACTTCTAAGCCCGGTCACGGGGCCTAGAAGGAAATCAAACAGTGACTGGGCCTGTCGGAGGCTTGTTCGCGTGACCTCCGGGGCCGAGAAAAGCGTAGCGAACTGCACTCGGAGAAGCCCTGGTTCCGCACCGTTGGACGCGGGTTCGATTCCCGCCATCTCCACCACCCCATGTGAACGAGGACCCCGTTGCCCCAGGCAGCGGGGTCCTCGTTTTTCCGGCCGCGCGTTCTTCTCAGGCTTTGCGTGTCCCGGCTGCCGCGACGGCCAGGGCGAGCGCCGCCGCGCACATCGGCGTCGCGTAGCCGGTCACCGTACCGGCGTGTTCCACCAGCCAGCCGCCTCCTGCCGAACCCGCGCCATGCCGCCCAGGAGCGCGGCGACGGCGCGCGTCATGCCCTCGCTGATCTGCGCCGGCGGCGTGAGCCGCTGGATCAGTGTCATGCCGGTGACCATGGTGGGTGCGGTGGCAGCCCTCGCCAGCAGCAGGCAGCCGGCCGGGGCGAGCAGCGATTCGGTCGCGGCCGCGGCGATCAGAGGGAGGGACATCAGGGCGGCCATCCCCGTCAGACAGAGCAGCAGCCTGCGCCCGAGACGCGGGGTGGGGCGCAGTGCTCCGTACAGCAGCCCGGCCACGCATGAGCCGCCGGCCAGAAGGGCGAGGATCCGCGCCTCCGGCGTGGGCGATGGAAACGATTTCCATCGCTCCGAAGACCGCCCCCGTCGCGGAAGACGGCGAGCAGGGCGGGCACGCCCGGGGTGCGCAGGGGAGGCCCCACGTGTGCGGGGCGCCACCGGTGGTTCGGTCGCACGCCGCCTTCGTGGACCCTGCGGACCGGCCGCTGCTCGTCGATCTGAACACCGACGGGATGACGGCGGCGCGGGTGCTGGCCCGGGCGCGGGAGCTCGCGCCGGAGTGCGAGCTGATGGCGCGCTTCGAGAGCGGGCTGACCTGGGCGGCCGGTGAGGTGCTCGCCGGCCGGCTCGACGTCTCCTTCGGGCGCGCCGCCGGGCTCGCCCCCGCAGTGCTCGCCCAGCTCTCCGTACAGCCGGTGCGGTACGAGCCGATGGCTGTTCTCCTGCCGCACGCTCATCGTCTGGCTGGGCGGCAGGAGGTCGCCCTGAGTGATCTGACCGGCGAAACCGTCTACGCCGGGGCGGGCAATACGCGCACGATCGAGTGGACGGATCTCGCTTCCGTGCTTTTCGCGGAGTGGGGCATCGACCTCGCTCCGCCGGCGCCGCTCGCCGTCGGAGTGGCCGAATTCCAGCGGGTCATGGCAAAGACCGGGAACCCTGTACTGGCCGTCGCGGGCTTCCCGCCGCTGCCGGGAACGGTGTTGCGTCCGCTTGTGCGACCGGTGCCGCTGTCGCCTCTGCTGATGGTCTGGCGCAAGGGACTTGACCACCCCGGCCTGGCCGCATTGCGTGCTGCCGTGGCCGAACTCGCCGGGGGAGAAGGATGGATGGTACGGCCATCGACATCTTGGCTTCCTGATGCCGATGCGTCAGTCATGAGTCACTGTTCATGAACAACAGGTGATACCGACCTCTGTGCGTCGCCGTCGTGCGCTACATTCAGGGTTCCGGTGCACGGTGGCAGGTGGCGCGCGGACAGGGTGGGGGCCCGATCCGATGGCAAGATTCCAGTCATTTCCCGCGCACCTGTTCCATTGAGTGGGGGAAGTGCGAACACCTGTGCAAAATTGGCGCGAAGGCACCCGAACCGGGCACACGCATGAGCCGAACGACGTCACCGTCCAACTGGACGGGCTGGGGCGTCAGCTCTCCGAACTGCCCTTTGAATTCATCCCTCCTGACCCTTCCGAGGGCCCGGTGTTCGTCGATGAGAGCGGCCGCCGCAGCAAGACGTACCGGCGGGCGGGCTGGGTACTCGCCACGATCTGCGCGGTGTACGCCGTGACGCTCGTGGTCTCCGTGCTCGGCGGGAGCTCCACCGCTCCCTGGCTGCCGCTCTCCGGGCAGGAGGAGAGGCGCTCGGAAGAGGTCGAGGTGCGGCCCGCCCCGAGCGACGACGTGGTGCCCGCGAGCCCTGCGGCCATGCCCAGCCCTTCCGCCCCGGCCCCGGGTACCGCCGTACTCTCCCCGTCGGACGGCGCCTCCGCGTCCGGCCCCGCCCGGCCCGGCGCGAGCGCCTCGGCCTCCGCGTCCAGCAAGCCTCCCCGGGACACCGCCTCTTCGGAGCCCGCTCCCGACAATCCGGTCCCCGACCAGCCGACCGTCGAGCCGTCGCCGTCGGTCCCCCCGGAGCCGCCTGTCGAGGAGAGTCCGCCGACGTCCCCGGACCCCTCGGAATCACCGGTGCAACCACAAGAAGGCACTCAGTAGATGACAACCCCCGTTTCGCGGGGCAGGCACAACCGGAAGAAGAAGCGGACCGTCCGGCGCAGACTTCCCATGCGCTATCTGCTTCCGTCGCTCCTCCTTGTGGCCCTGCTCGCCATGCTCATGCTGCGCGGATACGTGCACAGCGAGATCCTCGCCGACCACCGTGTGCAGGCCCCGGCCGCCACCACCCAGGTGCCGGACGACGTACTCGAAGGCGGTCCGGTCATCGACGCCCGCGCGGCGGGCGAGGACGCCAAGACGCTTCGGATACCCGACCACAAGATCGTCCTGACCTTCGACGACGGCCCTGACCCGGTCTGGACCCCGCGGGTCCTGGACGAGCTCAAGAAGCACCATGCGCAGGGCGTCTTCTTCGTCACCGGCACCATGGCCTCGCGCTACCCGGACCTCGTGCGGCGGATGGTCGACGAGGGGCATGAGATCGGGCTCCACACCTTCAACCACCCCGACCTCTCCTTCCAGTCCACCAGCCGCATCGACTGGGAACTCGCCCAGAACCAGCTGGTGCTGGCGGGCGCGGCCGGCATCCGTGCTTCCCTGTTCCGGCCGCCGTACTCCTCGTTCTCCGACGCCATGGACAACAAGTCCTGGCCGGTCACGCAGTACATCGGGGGCCGCGGCTACCTCACCGTCGTGAACAACACCGACAGCGAGGACTGGAAGCGTCCAGGTGTCCGAGCGATCATCGAGCGCGCCACGCCCGAGGACGGCAAGGGCGCCATCATCCTGATGCACGACTCCGGTGGCGACCGGTCCCAGACCGTGGCCGCGCTGGGGCAGTTCCTGCCGCAGATGCAGGAGCGGGGGTACGAGTTCACCAATCTGACCTCGGCGCTCGGCGCCCCCAGCGCACACACCCCGGTCACCGGGTTCGCGCTCTGGAAGGGCAAGGCGTTCGTAGGAGCGGTGGGGATCTCCGAGCACGTCACCGGCGTCCTGGTAGCCGGTCTCGCCGTCATCGGCGTCCTGGTCATGGTCCGCTTCGGGCTGATGCTGCTGCTCTCCTTCCTGCACGCCAGGAAGGTGCGCCGCAAGGGCTTCGGCTGGGGCGAGCCGTTCACCCGGCCCGTGTCGGTCCTCGTCCCCGCGTACAACGAACGCGAGTGCATCGAGGCCACCGTGCGGTCGCTGGTGGCCAGTGACTATCCGATCGAGGTCGTCGTCATCGACGACGGTTCGACGGACGGCACGGCCGACCTCGTCGAAGCGATGTGGATCCCGAACGTCCGGGTCGTACGCCAGCGCAACGCCGGCAAGCCGGCGGCGCTCAACAACGGCATCGCGCACGCCCGTTACGACATCGTCGTGATGATGGACGGCGACACGGTCTTCGAACCCTCCACCGTGCGCGAGCTCGTGCAGCCGTTCGCGGACTCCCGGGTCGGAGCGGTCGCGGGCAACGCCAAGGTGGGCAACCGTGACTCCCTGATCGGCGCCTGGCAGCACATCGAATACGTGATGGGCTTCAACCTCGACCGCAGGATGTACGACCTCCTGGGCTGCATGCCCACCATCCCCGGTGCGGTCGGCGCCTTCCGCCGGAGCGCGCTGGACCGGATCGGCGGCATGAGCGAGGACACCCTCGCCGAGGACACCGACGTCACCATGGCGCTGCACCGTGACGGCTGGCGTGTGGTCTACGCCGAGAACGCCCGGGCCTGGACGGAGGCCCCCGAGTCCGTGCAGCAGCTGTGGTCGCAGCGCTACCGGTGGTCGTACGGCACGATGCAGGCCATCTGGAAGCACCGCCGCGCGGTCATCGAGCGGGGGCCCTCGGGCCGCTTCGGACGGGTGGGCCTGCCGTTCGTCTCCCTGTTCATGGTCGTCGCCCCGCTACTGGCACCCCTCATCGATGTCTTCCTGCTGTACGGACTGCTCTTCGGTCCGACGGGGAAGACGGTCGCGGCCTGGTTCGGCGTCCTGGCGGTGCAGGCCGTCTGCGCCGCGTACGCCTTCCGGCTCGACCGGGAGCGCATGACCCATCTGATCTCCCTGCCGCTCCAGCAGATCCTCTACCGGCAGCTGATGTACGTCGTGCTGCTGCAGTCCTGGATCACCGCTCTCACCGGTGGCCGGCTGCGCTGGCAGAAGCTGCGGCGCACGGGCGTGGTCGAGGCGCCCGGTGGCACGCAGAACCGCCGCAAGGACGCGGACAAGGACCGGAGGCCGGTGGCATGACCTACTCCGACGCGGCGCACACCGCCCCGCTGCCGGCGGCCCCCGTTCCCGCCCGGGCGGCCTGCCCCGGGCAGGCACCCGCCGCCCCGAACACCGCCGCCGAGGCCCCCGCGCCCCGCGCCAAGCCCGGACGGGACCGCTATCTCGACCTGCTCAGGGCCGTCGCCCTGGTCCGCGTCGTGTTCTTCCACCTCTTCGGCTGGGCCTGGCTGACCGTCCTCTTCCCGTCCATGGGAGTGATGTTCGCGCTGGCCGGTTCGCTGATGGCCCGCTCGCTGGCCCGGCCTGCGGGAAGCGTGATCCGCGCCCGGCTGCGCAGGCTGCTCCCCCCGGTGTGGGCGTTCTCGCTCGTCGTCGTTCCGGTGATGTTCGCGCTGAGCTGGAAGCCCGTCCGGGAGGAAGGGCTGTGGTGGTTCATCAAGATCGGCAGCTATCTCTTCCCCCTCGGCTCCCCTCCGTATCCCGAGGAGAGCGGCTCGCCCGGTGGATGGTTCGAGCTGACGTGGGCGGACCAGGCGGCGGGGCCGCTCTGGTACATCCGGGCCTACCTCTGGTTCGTGCTGGCCTCGCCCCTGCTGCTCAAGGCGTTCCGCAGGCTGCCGTGGGTCACGCTGCTCGCCCCGATCGGCCTCACCGCCGTGATCGGCACCGGCCTCGTGACAATCCCCGGCACCTTCGGCGACGGGCTCGTCGACTTCGCGGTGTTCGGCTCCTGCTGGATCCTGGGCTTCGCCCACAACGACGGACTGCTGAAGGAGATCCCGCGCTATCTGGCGGTCTCGTCCGCCGCGATCGTCATGGGCTTCGGCCTCTGGTGGGCATCCGGGCACCTCACCGAGGAGGGCTGGAATCTGGACGAGATCCCGCTCGCCCAGGCCACCTGGTCCCTCGGCTTCTGCACGATCCTCCTGGTCTACGCCCCGTCCTGGCAGAAGCTCCCCGGCAGGCTCGCCGGCTGGGACAGCCTGATCACGCTGGCCGGCAACAGGGCCGTGACGATCTATCTGTGGCACAACCTGCTGCTGATGGCTGCCGCGCACCTCGTGGAGAGCCTCTGGTCCATCCCCTGGTTCGGCGACACGTTCGACACGTACATCGAGAAGTCGTACGACGGGCTGGTCCTGATCGCGATCTGGCCGCTGACAGGCCTCGCGATCCTGGCGTTCGGCTGGGTCGAGGACGTCGCCGCCGAGCGCCGGCCGCGCCTGTGGCCGAACGGGACGGACCAAAAGCGCCGGGCCTGACCGGCCGAGAGGGGCGCGGCGGGCCCGGCTCACCGCGCCCCCGGCGGCCGAGTGAGAGCAAGGTTGCGCACCGGTGACCTCACGGCACCGCACCGAAACGCGGACTCCCTAGCGTCGGCAGGACAACACCCCGACCCCTGTGGAGGCGCGTGATGGCCGGTCGTTGGATCGAGCAGTGGGAGCCGGAGGACGAGACCTTCTGGCGAGAGACGGGCGAGAAGGTCGCCCGGCGGAATCTGTGGTTCTCCGTGCTCTCGGAGCACATCGGGTTCTCGATCTGGTCCCTGTGGTCCGTCATGGTGCTGTTCATGGGGCCGGAGTACGGAGTCGACCCGGCAGGGAAGTTCTTCCTGATCTCCACGGCCACCCTGGTCGGCGCCATCGTCCGGGTGCCGTACACCTTCGCGGTCGCGCTGTTCGGCGGGCGGAACTGGACCATCTTCAGCGCGCTGTCGCTGCTGGTGCCGACCGTTGCCGCGTTCTGGGTGATGGAGCCCGGCACCTCGTACACCACCTTCATCGTCGTGGCCGCACTCACCGGCATCGGCGGCGGCAACTTCGCCTCGTCGATGACGAACATCAACGCCTTCTTCCCGCTGCGCAAGAAGGGCTGGGCGCTCGGGCTCAACGCGGGCGGGGGCAACGTCGGCGTACCGGTCGTGCAGCTCATCGGCCTGCTGGTGATCGGCACGGCGGGCGCCGCGCACCCGCGGATCGTGCTCGGGGTGTACGTACCGCTCATCGTCGTCGCCGCGCTGGGCGCCGCGCTCAGGATGGACAACCTCCGGCCCGTCCAGAACGACACCGGGGCCGCGCTCCAGGCCGTACGCGAGCCGCACACCTGGATCATGTCGGTGCTCTACATCGGCACCTTCGGCTCGTTCATCGGCTACAGCTTCGCCTTCGGCCTCGTCCTGCAGACCCAGTTCGGCCGGACTCCGCTGCAGGCCGCCTCGCTCACCTTCATCGGCCCCCTGCTCGGCTCCCTGATCCGGCCCGCGGGCGGCCGGCTCGCCGACCGTTACGGCGGCGCCCGGATCACCCTGTGGAACTTCGCGGCCATGGCCGCGGCGACCGGCGTCGTCGTCTACGCCTCCGGGATCGAGTCGCTGCCGGTCTTCCTCATCGGCTTCATCGCGCTGTTCGTGCTGACGGGCCTGGGCAACGGCTCGACGTTCAAGATGATCCCGGGCATCTTCCACGCCCAGGGCATCGCCAAGGGCCTGCGCGGCGAGGAGGCCGCGGCGTACGGACGACGGCTCTCCGGCGCGGCCATGGGGCTCATCGGGGCGATCGGCGCCCTGGGCGGTCTTGCGATCAACCTCGCGTTCCGCCAGTCCTTCGCGACCTCGGGCGCCGGGACGGCCGCCTTCTGGTGCTTCCTCGGCTTCTACGCCGTCTGCTTCACCCTCACGTGGGCGGTATACCTTCGGCGTACCGAGGCAGTGGCCGCGAAGCCCCAGCTCAGCTATGCCGATGTGTGAGGGTGACCACAGCGCGTCGCAGGACGTAACGGGCGGGAAATACAAGAGAACCGAGACTGTCACGCAGGGTTGACAGTCTCGGTCCTCCGCATCATCGAGCACCAGCGGGACGAGAGCCGGGTATCACGCCATGCACGACGACGACGCACAGCACGGGCCCCTGGCGGGCTTCACGGTCGGGGTGACCGCAGCCCGTCGCGCCGAGGAGCTCGGGACGCTCCTCACGCGCAGGGGCGCCGCGGTCCTGCACGCGCCCGCACTGCGGATCGTGCCGCTCGCGGACGACAGCGAACTCCTGGCCGCCACCGAGGAACTGATCGACCACGCACCCGACGTCGTGATCGCGACCACCGCCATCGGTTTCAGGGGCTGGGTGGAGGCCGCCGACGGCTGGGGCATCGGCGACCGGCTGCTCGAACTGCTGCGCGGTATCGAGCTGCTCGCCCGCGGTCCCAAGGTCAAGGGCGCCATCCGGGCGGCCGGGCTCACCGAGGCGTGGTCGCCCCGGTCGGAGTCGATGGCCGAAGTGCTGGACCGTCTGATGGACGAGGGCGTCTCGGGCCGTCGGATCGCCCTCCAGCTGCACGGCGAACCCCTGCCCGGTTTCGTCGAGTCGCTCCGGGCGGCGGGCGCCGAAGTCGTCGGCGTACCCGTCTACCGGTGGATGCCCCCGGAGGACATCGCCCCGCTCGACCGCATGCTCGACCTCACCGTCGCGCGGGGCCTGGACGCCCTCACCTTCACCAGCGCTCCCGCCGCCGCCTCCTACCTGAACCGGGCGGAGGCCCGCGGCATGCTCCCGGAGGTGCTGTCCGCCCTGAGCCACGACGTCGTCACCGCCTGCGTGGGTCCGGTCACGGCCCTGCCCCTGCAGGCCAAGGGCATCGACACGGTCCAGCCCGAACGCTTCAGGCTGGGGCCGCTCGTCCAGATTCTCTGCGCCCACCTGCCCGCCCGGGTCCGTACGCTCCCCGTCGCGGGCCACCTGGTCGGGATCCGGGGACACGCCGTGCTGGTCGACGACGCCCTGCGCCCGGTTCCCCCGGCCGGCATGGCCCTTCTGCACACGCTGGCCCGTAAGCCGGGCTGGGTGGTCTCCCGCGCCGACCTGCTGCGGGCGCTGCCCGGCAGCGGCTCGGACGAACACGCCGTGGAGACGGCGATGGCCCGGCTGCGCACGGCGCTGGGGGTGCCGCGGCTGATCCAGACGGTCGTCAAGCGGGGTTACCGGCTGGCGCTGGACCCCTCGGCGGACACCAAGTACGACGCCTCCTGACCGGCTCGCTACGTTCTGGGGATGATCAACGACTTCCATCACCTGACCGGCGGGGTCCGGCAGAAGCCCGTGACCCCTCGATGACGCCGGGTGTTCGCCGGGGCCCTGACCCGCAGCCGCGCGTACACGCGGCGCCGGGAGCCCGGGCGGCAGGAGGGGTTCCGGGCGGAGCCGGATGCGGGCACTCTGGGGATGACTCTCCCACGGAGGACCCCCCGAGGCGGTGACAGGCTCATGGCGGCGGGCACGGGCGCATACGGACGACGATTCGATTCCGGTCGTGTCTGTCTGGACCTGGTGGCGACCGGGGCGGAGGCCTCGGGCGCGTGCGAGCAGCTCGACTCTCCCGCGCGTCTCGCCGAATGGCTGGTGGCCTCGCGCCTCGTGCCGGGTGGGACGCCGCTGGCAGCCGCCGACGAAACCTGGGTGGCGCGCTTCCGGCAGTTGCGTACGGGCATCGACCGGCTGATGTCGGCGCAACTGACGGGCGGGAGCGCCGACCGCGCACTGGAGCGGGTCAACGCGCTGGCAGCGGGAGCCCCGCCGGGGCTGCGGGCCGTGCGGGGGCAGGGCGGGGCGCTCGTACGGGTGCTGAGCGCCGATCCGGCGTGCGGGGCGCTGCTCGCCGCGGTGGCCCGGGACACCGTGGACCTGCTGACGGACCCGGTCGCGCGGGCGGGGCTGCGCCGGTGCGAGGGCGATGCCTGTCGGCGGCTCTATCTGGACACCTCGCGGGGGAGACGGCGCCGCTGGTGCTCCAGCGAGGTCTGCGGCAACCGGGAGCGGGTGGCCCGGCACCGACGCCGCGTGAGGGCTGTGCCGTGACGTCGTGACCGGCACCAAATCCTCGGCCAAGAAGGAAAGTTGCGCTCTCGTCGAATGAACGGGCGACCGCATCAACACCGGTGAGCACGGAACAGAGCGCGACATCGCGGTGCCCCGGCCCGCCGTCGTCCATGTCAAGAGCCAGCCGAGGGCGGGCTCTTCCCTCACCTGCCGGAGAAGCTGCGGGCGACCGATCCCGTCACCCGGGTCGATGCCACGGCCGGCATGGAGCCCGAGGCCTGGGGCACGCACACGGTCCTGGAACTGAAGAACGTCGCAGGCACAGAAATGCAGTCTGGCCGGATCGAGGATTCCGCCCACGCGAGCGCGCGGAGCCGCCTCTCGCGGTTCGTACCGTCTACGGCGAGCGGCTGGTGGAGATCGACGTGTGAGCACACAAATCGCGCCCCGGCGGCAGGTGCGCACGGGCCCCCTTTCGCGTACGGTTGACGGCTGCCCGATGCACGTCAGAAAGGGGCCTCGGTGGCCGCGCAGAATGCCGCTGTCGATTCGTTGCGGGACCGGGAAATCGGAGTCGAACAAGAACATCTGGACCGGGTTTACCACCGTCTCGAAGAGAAGATCGACGAGGCGGAATTTCTCATGCAGGACGCCAGTAAACGGGGTCAGGTAGGCACCCCCGGGGCACTCGCCGAACGGGATGCGCAGGTCTTCCGCGCCGGAGTCCACCTCAATCGGCTGAACAACGAGTTCGAGGACTTCCTCTTCGGGCGGATCGATCTGCTGCGCGGCAAGGACGGCGAACGCGGCCCGGACGGCGCTTTCACCTCCGTGCAGGCCGCCGACGACGCCGTGGGGGAGGACAGCACCGCCGAGATCGCGGAGACCCTCCACATCGGCCGCATAGGAGTACTCGACTCCGACTACGCGCCGCTGGTGATCGACTGGCGGGCACCAGCCGCCGCGCCGTTCTACCGTTCGACGCCGAAGGAGCCCGGCAGAGTCGTACGCCGCCGGGTCATCCGCTCCAAGGGCCGCAGGGTTCTCGGGGTCGAGGACGACTTGATGCGCCCGGAGCTGACCGCCCGGCTGAAGGGCGACGAGCTTCCCGTGATCGGTGACGGCGCCCTGATGGCCGCGCTGGGGCAGGCCCGCAGCCACACGATGCGGGACATCGTCTCGTCGATCCAGGCCGAGCAGGACCTGGTGATCCGCGCGCCCGCCGCCAGCGTCACCGAGGTGTCGGGCGGCCCCGGCACCGGCAAGACGGCGGTGGCCCTGCACCGGGCCGCGTATCTCCTCTACCAGGACCGGCGGCGGTACGCGGGCGGCATCCTCGTCGTCTCGCCCACCCCGCTCCTCGTCGCGTACACCGAAGGGGTGCTGCCCTCGCTCGGCGAGGAAGGCCAGGTCGCGATCCGCGCGGTCGGCTCGCTGTCCGACGAGGCCGCGGGGGTGGAGGGGGCGACCACGTACGACGAGCCCGCCGTCGCCCGGATCAAGGGCTCGTCCCGGATGCTCCCTGTGCTGCGCAAGGCGGCACGCGGGGCGCTGGAGCAGCCCGTGCCCCGGACCGCCCCGCGAGAGGGCCAGCTGGAGTTCGGAGAGGCCACCGCCGAGGCGGGCACCCCGACCCGTCTGAGGGTGGTGGCCTTCGGCGCTCGCGTCGAGCTGGAGGCGGACGAGCTCCGGCGGATCCGGCACAACGTCCTCGGCGGCACCGCACCGGTCAACCTGCTGCGTCCGCGCGCCCGCAAACTGCTCCTGGACGCCCTGTGGAACAAGTCGTCGGGCCGGGGCCGCTACACCGACCCCGAATTGGTCGCCGAGCTGCGTTCCTCGTTCGACGAGGACGTGTCCACCGAGACCCCGTTCCTCGCCTTCCTGAACGCCTGGTGGCCGGAACTCACCCCTCGCCAGGTGCTGGCCGCGATGTCCGACGAGCGCCGGCTGAACCGGTGGGCGCGCCGGATCCTCAACCAGGGCGAGGTGCGCCGTCTCGCCCGTTCGCTGCGGCGGTTGGACGAGGACGGCAAGGGCCCGCTCTCCGTCCACGACGTGGCGCTCCTGGACGAGTTGCAGACCCTGCTGGGCACCCCGGCCCGCCCGAAGCGGAAGCGGGAGGCAGACCCGCTGGACCAGTTCACGGGTCTGGAGGAGCTGATGCCGCAGCGCGAGGAGACGCAGCGCGAGCGGGCCGAGCGGCTGGCGGCGGAGCGTACCGAATACGCCCACGTCATCGTCGACGAGGCGCAGGACCTGACGCCGATGCAGTGGCGGATGGTCGGCCGCCGCGGCCGGCACGCCACGTGGACGATCGTCGGCGACGCGGCGCAGTCCTCCTGGTCGGACCCGGACGAGGCGTCCGCCGCCCGTGACGAGGCACTCGGGGCCCGGCCGCGGCGCCACTTCACGCTCACCGTGAACTATCGCAACCCGGCGGAGATCGCCGAGCTCGCGGCCAAGGTGCTGGCGCTGGCCATGCCGGGGATGGAGTCCCCGGCGGCAGTCCGTTCGACGGGTGTCGAGCCTCGCTTCGAGCCGGTGCGGGGCGGAGACCTCGCCTCGACCGTCCGCGAGGAGGCCCGCAGGCTGCTCGCCGAGGTGGACGGCACCGTCGGTGTGGTCGTCGCGATGAACCGCCGTGCCGAGGCCCGTGCCTGGCTGGAGGAGCTCGGTGAGCGGGTCGTGGCACTGGGAAGCCTGGAGGCGAAGGGCCTGGAGTACGACGCCACGGTGGTGGTCTCTCCGGCGGAGATCGCCGACGAGTCCCCGGCGGGGCTGCGGGTGCTCTATGTCGCACTCACGCGTGCGACACAGCAGCTCACCGTGGTCTCGGGGGAGCGCGACATGCCGGACGAGGACGGTGTCCCGGACCTGCTGACGGACTGAGCGGGCGGCCGGCTCCGCGCGCGGAGTACTTTTCCGAGTCAACCCGTCGCGCGGGAATCACTTCTTCCGGGGTGTTTGTTAGCCTGGAGTCGGCACCGGCTCGATCCAAGCCCCCGGGCCCAACCATTGTCGCTACGAGCGACCACTTGCCGCGAGGCGAGCATGGCGGGCCGGTGCCACCTGACCGGAAGAAGACAGACCCGCGTCACCTGCTGGTGACGCGGGTCTGTTGTTGTGTCCTCCGGGCCCGTCGGGCCGGTCGGTGTCACGCGGGACGACCACTTCTCGCATGATGGAAAGAAGCTTCCGAAAAGTGGCAGCCATTACCCGCTACCGGCCGGTAGGTGCGACGATCGGAACGCACGTACGGGGCGGAGGCTCCATCTGCGTGCGGCAACGAAGCTCAGAAAGCGAAGGACTCGGCCATGGCAACGGCGCCCAGCGTCTCGTACTCGATGACGGTCAGGCTGGAGGTGCCCGCGAGCGGCACAGCGGTCTCCCAGCTCACCACGGCCGTGGAGTCCTCCGGAGGGTCGGTCACCGGCCTCGACGTGACCGCTTCCGGCCACGAGAAACTGCGGATCGACGTCACGATCGCGGCCTCCTCGACCTCGCACGCGGACGAGATCGTCGAAGGCCTGCGCGACATCGAGGGCGTCGTCCTCGGCAAGGTCTCCGACCGTACGTTCCTGATGCACCTCGGCGGCAAGATCGAGATGGCGTCCAAGCACCCCATCCGTAACCGTGACGACCTCTCGATGATCTACACCCCGGGTGTGGCGCGGGTCTGCATGGCGATCGCCGAGAACCCCGAGGACGCCCGCCGT
>NZ_JBSFUO010000026.1:0-76279 GCF_053591835.1 Streptomyces sp. NPDC002911
CCAGACCGCCGCCTACGGCCACTTCGGCCGTGAGCTCCCCGACTTCACCTGGGAGCGCACCGACCGCGTGGACGCGCTGCGCAAGGCGGCCGGCCTCTAGCACCGCTGGTTCGACCTTCTCCGGGGCCCGGACACCGCGCGCGGTGTCCGGGCCCCGGTGCGTGCGGTTGTTCGGGACGGCTCCTCCGGACAGCCGGGGCGTGTCAGTGGGGTCTGGTAGGAATATGGCTGTGAGCAGCGACGACGAGCGGTCCGACGAGCCCGGGTCCGGGGCGCCGGAGCAGCTTGCGCTCATCCGGGAGACGGTGCGCCAGGCCAAGGTGCCCCGTGCCAAGCCGCGGACCTGGCGGGGTGCCGCGCTCGCCGAGGAGTTCCCCGTCGCCCGCGTCCTGGTGAACAAGGGCGCGCTCCACCTCGATCAGTACTTCGACTACGCAGTCCCCGAGGAGCTCGACGCGGACGCGCAGCCCGGGGTCCGGGTCCGGGTGCGGTTCGGGGCCGGGGGACGCCAGGTCCGCGGCGGGAGGCGCGAGGGCGGCGGTCTGATCGACGGCTTCCTGATCGAGCGGCGGGCCTCGTCGGACTACCAGGGGGCCCTGGCGGCCCTCGCTTACGTCGTCTCGCCCGAGCCGGTGCTCGGGCCGGAGCTGCTCGAGCTCTCGCGGGCCGTCGCCGACCGTTACGCCGGCAGCCTCGCGGACGTGCTGCAGCTCGCCGTGCCGCCCAGGAACGGCCGCGCGGAGTCCAAGGCGTCGCCCGTCCCCCTGCCGCCGCCCGCCGCCCCGGCACCCGGGACCTGGGAGCGGTATGCGCAGGGCCCAGGATTCCTGCGGGCGCTGGCCGAGGGCGGGGCGCCCCGGGCCGTGTGGACCGCGCTGCCCGGACCGCACTGGCCGGAGGAGATCGCCCGCGCCATGGCCGCGGCCCTGGCCTCGGGCCGGGGCGCGCTCGTCGTCGTACCGGACGGGCGGAGTGCCGGGCGCGTCGACGCCGCGCTCACCGCGGTGCTGGGGGAGGGGCGCCACGCGCTCCTGACCGCCGACTCCGGACCGGAGAAGCGCTACCGGCAGTGGCTGGCGGTCCGGCGCGGCTCCGTGCGCGCCGTGGTCGGGACCAGGGCCGCGATGTTCGCCCCGGTCGCCGACCTGGGCCTGGTGGCACTCTGGGACGACGGGGACTCCAGCCACAGCGACGAGAACGCCCCCTTTCCGCACGTCAGGGAGGTTTTGGAGCTGCGGGCGGCGCACGGCCGCTGCGCCTTCCTGCTGGGCGGGACGAACTGCACGGTGGAGGCCGCCCAGCTGGTCGAGAGCGGCTGGGCGCTGCCCTTGCGCGCGGACCGGGACCAGTTGCGGATCGCGGCACCCCTCGTGCGTACGGTCGGCGACGGGGAGCTCGCGCGGGACGGCGCGGCCCGCTCGGCCCGGCTGCCCAGCCTGGCCTGGCAGACCGTACGGGACGGCCTGCGCAGCGGCCCCGTCCTCGTCCAGGTGCCGCGCCGGGGATACGCGCCCAGGCTGGCCTGCGAGCGCTGTCGTGAACCCGCGCGGTGCCGGCACTGCGCGGGGCCGTTGCAGGCACCCGACCAGCAGGATCTCAACTGCGCCTGGTGCGGGCGGGCCGAGACGGCCTGGAGCTGCACCGCCTGCGGTGGCGTCCGGCTGCGGGCGCAGATCGTCGGCGCCCGCCGGACCGCCGAGGAGCTGGGGCGCGCGTTTCCCGCCGTCCCGGTACGGACGTCGGGGCGGGACCACGTGCTGGATTCCGTGCCCGACCAGCCCGCCCTCGTGGTGAGCACCCCCGGCGCGGAGCCGGTGGCCGAAGGCGGTTACGCGGCAGCACTGCTGCTGGACGGCTGGGCGATGGTCGGCCGGCCCGACCTGCGGGCGGGCGAGGAGGCGCTGCGGCGCTGGACGGCCGCCGCCGCGCTGGTGCGTGGGCAGCCTGAGGGCGGCACGGTGGTGATCGTGGCCGAGCCGACCCTGCGGCCCGTGCAGGCTCTGGTCCGCTGGGACCCGGTAGGCCACGCTCGCCGTGAGCTCGCGGAACGCGCCGAGCTCGGTTTCCCGCCGGTGTCCCGGATGGCCTCGGTGACCGGACCGCCGGAAGCGGTGGCCGCCTACCTCGCCGGTGCGGACCTGCCGCCCGAGGCGGAGGTGCTCGGCCCGGTCCCGGTGCCGGGAGCCGCTCCCGGCAGGCCCCGTAGACAGGGGGACCCCCCGCCCGGCGAGACCTGGGAGCGGGCGCTGGTCAGGGTCCCGCCGGGGCGGGGAGCGGCGTTGGCGGCCGCCCTCAAGGCGGCGCAGGCGGCACGGACGGCCAGGGCCACCGCGGATCCCGTACGGATCAGGATCGATCCGCCGGACATCGGCTGACGTGGCCGGGCCGAGAAGGCCCGTCGGGCGATCCCGGCCAGGACCCCGCCGTCAGCCGTTCCCGTCAGCCGTTGCGCGGGCCGGGAAAGACGCCGGGGCGGTCCGAGGGCTGCGGCGGCATGGAGCGGGCCGCGGGCACGACCGGCAGCGCGGGGGAGGAGCCCGGCGTCGCGGGCACCGCACGGTGCGCGTCCTCGGGAGTGGTATCCGCCGGCGCGGGCTGCGGGGCGTTACGGCGCACGCCGTAACGGCGGTGCACCGCCTGCTTGGTGACTCCGAGGGCGGAGCCCACCGCGTCCCACGAGAAGCCCAGCGAGCGGTCGAAGTCCACCGCCGCGGTGACCAGCGTCTCGACGCTGTCCCGCAGTTCCTGCGCGAGCCGGACCGTCGGGGCCGGCGCCCTGCCGTAGACGACGAAGCCCGCGGACGGGCTGGAGCGGCGCGGACGGTAGACGTTGCCCAGCTGCGCAGTGAGGGTACGCAGCGCGTCCACCTGCCGCCGGACCCGCTCGATGTCCCGCACCAACAGGTGCAGACTGGCACGCGCTTGGGCGTCGTGGGTTGCGTGGTCGGCCATGAACAAGCCTCTCGAACCGGCGTTGAAAGGGATCGGACCGCGCGGCGGCGGTCCACTTCGGTCAATCTCTCTTGACCAACGCGTCACCCGCCCATGTGGTCACGCATGAAGAGCGTATGGGCAACCGCGCGGGGCGCACGGGCCTGTGTACGCCCCCCGGCCGCCATGCCACGGCAGGCGGGCGGGACTTCGCGGACACGGCCTAGACTGGTGTGCTGCTCGCCACGTACGTTCCGCCCGAGAGGCAGTCCGCCACCCATGAAGCTCGTCTTCGCAGGCACCCCCGAGGTAGCCGTTCCCGCTCTGGACGCACTGATCGCCTCCGACCGCCACGAGGTGGCCGCCGTGGTGACCCGCCCCGACGCACCTGCCGGGCGGGGACGACGGCTGATCGCCAGCCCCGTGGCCGAGCGCGCCGAGGAGGAGGGTATCGAGGTGCTCAAGCCCGCCAGGCCGCGCGACGAGGACTTCCTGGCCCGATTGCGGGAGATCGCCCCGGACTGCTGTCCCGTCGTCGCGTACGGCGCGCTGCTGCCCGAGGCCGCACTCGCCGTCCCTACCCGCGGCTGGGTCAACCTGCACTTTTCGCTCCTTCCCGCCTGGCGCGGCGCCGCACCCGTGCAGCACGCGGTGATGGCCGGGGACGAGGTCACCGGCGCGTCGACGTTTTTGATCGAGAAGGGGCTGGACTCGGGGCCGGTGTACGGCGTCCTGACCGAGGAGATCCGGCCCACCGACACCAGCGGTGATCTGCTCACCCGGCTCGCCTTCGCGGGCGCCGGGCTGCTCGCGGCGACCATGGACGGCATAGAGGACGGCACCTTGCACGCCGTTCCGCAGCCCGCCGAGGGAGTCACCCTCGCACCCAAGATCAGCGTCGAGGACGCCGAGGTGCGGTGGTCCGATCCCGCGCTCCGGGTCGACCGTGTGGTGCGAGGCTGTACCCCTGCCCCGGGGGCATGGACCCTCTTCCGCGGCGAGCGCCTCAAGCTGGTCCATGCGGTGCCCGTCCTGGACCGTACGGATCTGGCCCCGGGCGAGCTGTCCGCGGGTAAGAACAACGTGTACGCAGGCACCGGCTCGCACGCCGTGGAGCTTCTCTGGGTCCAGCCGCAGGGCAAGAAGCCGATGAGGGCCGCCGACTGGGCGCGAGGCGTGCGCATCGCCCACGGGGAGCTGCTGGGCCTCTGAGACCGGGGAGGGGGCGTCCGGCCCCGGCGACGTACGCTGGACGGGTTCGCCCCCTCACCATCAGCGGAGCACCTTTCACGTGAACGACCAGCAGCGTCGCCGTCCAGCCAAGCCGCATCGCCGTCCTCAGAAGGACCCCGTCCGGTTTCTCGCCTTCGAGGCGCTCAGGGCCGTCGACGAGCGCGACGCCTACGCCAACCTCGTCCTCCCCCCGCTGCTGAAGAAGGCACGGGCCAAGGGCGACTTCGAGGGCAGGGACGCGGCGCTGGCGACCGAGCTGGTCTACGGGACCCTGCGCCGTCAGGGCACGTACGACGCGATCGTCGCCGCCTGCATCGACCGGCCGCTGCGCGAGGTCGACCCTCCGGTGCTCGATGTGCTCAACATGGGCGTCCACCAGCTGCTCGGCACCCGCATCCCCACGCACGCCGCCGTCTCCGCCAGTGTTGAGCTGGCGCGGGTGGTGCTCGGCGAGGGCCGCGCAAAATTCGTCAACGCGGTCCTGCGCAAAGTCACCGCGCACGACCTCGACGGCTGGCTGGAGCGCGTCGCGCCCTCGTACGACGAGGACGCCGAGGAACACCTCTCCGTCGTCCACTCGCACCCCCGCTGGGTCGTCTCCGCCCTCTGGGACGCCCTGGGCGGCGGCCGCGCCGGGATCGAGGACCTGCTGGAGGCCGACAACGAACGGCCCGAGGTGACGCTGGTCGCCCGCCCCGGCCGCTCCACCACCGACGAGCTGCTGGCCGCCCTCGGCGAGGAGAGCGGCCTTCCCGGCCGCTGGTCGCCGTACGCCGTACGGATGGCCGAGGGCGGCGAGCCCGGCGCCCTGGCCGCCGTACGCGACGGCAGTGCCGGTGTCCAGGACGAGGGCAGCCAGCTCGTCGCCACCGCCCTGGCCGACGCGCCGGTCGAGGGCGAGGACACCCGGTGGCTGGACGGCTGCGCGGGCCCGGGCGGCAAGGCCGCGCTGCTGGCCGCGCTCGCCGCCGGACGTGGCGCCACCCTGCTCGCCGCGGAGAAGCAGCCGCACCGCGCCCGCCTCGTCGAGCGCGCGCTGGCCGGCAACCCAGGGCCGTACCAGGTGGTCATTACCGACGGGACCCGGCCGCCCTGGCAGCCCGGCACCTTCGACCGGGTCCTCATGGACGTCCCCTGCTCCGGCCTCGGCGCGCTGCGCCGGCGACCGGAATCCCGCTGGCGGCGCCGCGCGGACGACCTGGAGAGCTTCGCCCCCCTGCAACGGGGCCTGCTGCGCGAGGCGTTGAAGGCCGTACGCATCGGCGGGGTCGTCGGTTACGCGACCTGCTCGCCGCATCTCGCGGAGACCAGGGTCGTCGTCGAGGACGTGCTCAAGGGGCGGGGAGGAGCACCGGTCGAGGCGGAGTGGGTGGACGCCCGTCCCCTGCTGCCCGGCGTGCCCGCGCTGGGCGACGGGCCCGACGTCCAGCTGTGGCCGCATCTGCACGGCACGGACGCGATGTACCTGGCCCTGCTGCGCCGCACGGGCTGACCCGGCGCTGCCGCACCCGGGCGGGCGGTCCGTCAGCGCGGGCGGTCGCCCGCGACGGCGACACGCTCGGCCACCCTGCGGTGCGGGGCGTAGTCGTTCACCGCGTAGTGCTGCGTCGCCCGGTTGTCCCAGAAGGCGACGTCACCCGCGCGCCAGGTGAAGCGCACCTGATACTCGGGCACATGGGCCTGCTGGAACAGCAGACGCAGCATCCGGTCGCTCTCCTCCCGGTCCCAGCCCACGATCCGGGTGGTGAACGAGGTGTTGACGAAGAGCATCCGGCGCCCGGTGCCGGGATGCGTCCGCACCACCGGGTGCTCGACCGGCGGGAAGCGCTCCTGGAAGGGGACCAGCCGTTCCTCGGGCGTGAACCGCGAGAAACCCGGCACGAAGTCGTGGACGGCACGCGCTCCTTCCAGACGAGCCTTCACCTCCGGCGGGAGATTGTCGTACGCGGCGGCCATGTCGGCCCACATCGTGTCGCCGCCGTACGGAGGCACCTCGCGCAGGTGGAGGACCGCACCGAGCGCGGGCCGCTCCCGGAACGTCACATCGGTGTGCCAGACGTTCTCGAAGCTCGGTGCGGACGAGCGGTCGAAGCGCGCCACCCGCGGATCGTCCCCGGCGGCCAGCAGGGGGTTGGTCTCCAGCTCGCCCCAGTTGCGGGCGAAGGCACGCTGCTCGGCCGAGCTGGGGTGCTGCCCCCGGAAGAAGAGCACCTTCCATTCCAGCAGCGCCCGGTCGAGCTCCGCGCGCACGGCGGGGGCCAGCGGACGGGTCAGGTCGACGCCGCTGATCTCGGCTCCGATGACCGCACCGAGCGGAACGACGTCGAACAGTGTGTAGGGCCGGTCGGGCTGCCCCGGCGCCAGCCTGCGCAGCTCGCGGGGGCCTTCGTACAGCCCGTCCGGAGGCAGCCGGGAGGCGCGTAGCGCGGTGCCGGAACCGATGGACGCGGTGAGGGACATGGGGGGCTCCTGTCTGCGTGAAGGGTGTGCGGAGGCCGCTCGCAAGGGTCGGCCGGCCTCCGTCTGTTCAGCGGGCCGCGTCGCGTACCGCCGATCCGATCTCGGCGCGCAGCGCGGCGTACTCGGGCAGCCCCCGCAGCCGGTCCGGGTTTTCAATCCCGGTACGGGGGAGGGGAATCGGGACGTCCAGTGCGACGCCCGATCAGGGTGTGGCCCTGGTAGCCGCGCACCCCGTCATGGGTGCCGGACGTCTCGACGAGCGCCTGCCAGACGGCCGACGGCGGCGGAACACCAGCAGCGGCGGCCACAGCCGCAGGGCGGTGACGAGCTGCCACGGGCGAGCAGCACGACCAGCGCGAGCAGCCGCAGCCCCAGGTCCTCTGCGGTGAGCGGCGGCGCGGCGAGGGCGCGGAGGGAGCGGGTTCACCGGAGAGCGCCGAGCGGGGCGGCTGCTTCTCCGTGGTGGTGGATGTGGTCAAGGCGGACTCCGTCGAGAGGTGCCGAGGACACCGGGCCGCCGGGCGGGCGGACAGGGCAGGGCAGGGGGATGCGCCCGCGGGCAACGGGGGAGGGGTCCTGCAGAACGTGTGCGGCCGTACGCCGTACGCGGACGGGAACCGTCCGGTCCGGCTCGCGGGCAAGGTTCTGGAGGGAGACCGCCGGCTCACCCGAGGGGCGGCCGGAAGGCGGGCGGACGACGAAGCACAGTTCTGGAAGCGCTCAGCGCTGCCGGTCCAGGCTCAACAGGAGCAGCTGGTCACACGGCAGAGATCGATGCTGAGGCGCGCCTTCAGGAACTGGTCGCTGATCACGGGGAGTTTCTAACACAGCCTCATGGCGGGCACCAGGGGCTGTCCGCGCCCTGGTACGGACCGGACGTACTCGACGAGTCCGTACGCCGTCTCCCGGACGTCGTAGGAGGGCCGGGACCGTGGACGGAATCTCGGGGTGAAAAGACCGAGATTGTGCGAACCGTAATGATCCCGTGAGGCTTTGTGGCGCACCGAGGCGGGGAAGTGGCGCGGAGCATGGCAGGCTGGGTGCATGGCCCAGATCAACCCCAGCATCCTGTCCGCCGACTTCGCACGTCTCGCCGAGGAGGCGAAGGCCGTGGAAGGCGCCGACTGGCTCCATGTCGATGTCATGGACAACCATTTCGTGCCCAACCTGACGCTCGGTGTGCCCATCGTGGAAGCGCTGAGCAAGGCCACGGACACCCCGCTGGACTGCCACCTCATGATCGAGAACGCGGATCGCTGGGCGCCGCAGTACGTCGAGGCCGGTGCGGGTTCGGTCACCTTCCACGCGGAGGCCGCGGCCGCGCCCGTACGGCTGGCACGGGAGATCAGGGCGAAGGGCGCGCGTGCCTCCATGGCGCTCAAGCCCGCGACGCCCATCGAGCCGTACGAGGACCTGCTCCCGGAGCTCGACATGCTGCTGATCATGACGGTGGAGCCGGGGTTCGGCGGCCAGGCGTTCCTGGACATCATGCTGCCGAAGATCCGCCGCACCCGTGAGCTGATCTCGAAGCACGGTCTCGAGCTGTGGCTGCAGGTCGACGGTGGGGTCTCCGCCACCACCATCGAGCGGTGCGCCGAGGCCGGTGCGGATGTGTTCGTCGCGGGCTCGGCGGTCTACGGGGCCGACGACCCGGCCGAGGCGGTACGGGCGCTGCGTGCCCAGGCGGACTCGGCCACGGCTTCCGCACCCTGGGCATGCGGCCACTGAACCAACCTCGGATGAACGCGGCCCGACGGGCCTGATCAAGGATCGCCGGATCTGACAGGATGAACGGCGTACGAGCGTGTGAACAGCAGTGAGGAGATCGCGGTGTCTGGCATCTCGGCGGGTCGGTCAGCCATGCGGATGGGCCCCGCGGAGCTGGTGCAGGCGGCGGCCATGGCCCGCCGGTTCTACCTCGAGGGAAAGTCGAAGATCCAGATCGCCGAGGAGTTCGGCGTCAGCCGCTTCAAGGTGGCCCGGGTCCTGGAGACGGCCCTCGAGCGTGATCTCGTACGGATCGAGATCCGGGTACCGGCGGAGCTGGATGCGGAGCGCTCCGACGCGCTCCGGGCCCGCTACGGTCTGCGGCACGCTGTCGTGGTGGAATCACCGGCGGAGGAGCAGGACGACGCCGCGGACCCGGAGAATCTCGGCGAGGTGGCGGCCGATCTGCTCGGCGAACTGGTGAACGAGGGGGATGTGCTGGGGCTGGCCTGGGGCCGCTCCACCATCCACATGGCGGCGGCCCTCGACCGGCTGCCCCCGTGCACGGTCGTGCAGCTCACCGGTGTCTACGACGCGGGGACGGCGGAGCGCGGCTCGGTCGAGGCGGTGCGCCGGGCCGCACAGGTGTCCGGCGGTGAGGCGCACCCGATCTACGCCCCGATGCTGCTGCCCGATCCGGCGACGGCGGCCGCACTGCGCCACCAGACGGGTATCGCCCGCGCTTTCGAGTACTTCGACAAGGTGACGGTCGCCGCGGTCTCCATCGGTTCCTGGGAGCCGGGCATCTCCACCGTCCACGACATGCTCTCGGACGAGGAGCGGGGCCACTACGCCTCGCTCGGTGTCGCGGCGGAGATGTCCGCCCACCTCTTCGACACGGACGGTCGCCGGGTCGGCCGGGATCTCGGTGAGCGGTGCATCACCGTGGAGGCCGACCGGCTGCGCCGGATCCCCGAGGTGGTGGCCATCGCCGGAGGACAGCGCAAGGCGGCGGCGATCGGTGCGGTGCTGCGCTCGGGGCTGGTCACCAGCCTCGTCACGGACACGGCTGCGGCCGACTATCTCCTGACGGAGTCCGCCGCCGGGCAGCGGCCCGCGCTGGAGCGCGCCGACCCGGACGCGTGACCCGCTCACGACAGAGGCCGGACACCCTCACAGGTACCCGGCCTCTGTCGTACCCGGCGTCAGCGGTAGTCGCCGGCGCCCAGTCGTGCGTGGTCTGCGCCCACACCGAGGACGGACTCCTCCAGATACGCCCCGGGCTCCGCGTACTGGCTGACGTCCGCCGGGTTGTAGCGGGGGGTCTGCCGCGACCAGTCCAGATTCCCGCGCATCCAGCTCCGCATCCCGTCGAGATAGGGGACGAGCAGGCCCGCCAGCTCCGGGTACAGGTCCAGCAGATCGCTCTCGGCTGCGAGGAACCGTTTCGTCTCGGTGGCTATCTCGGCACACACATGCTCGAGCGCCTGGCGCTCACCATAGCCGCGGTGGTGACGGACCAGATGGACGAGGTTGTGGATCTCGCCCAGAACCTGCTCCTTCTCGTAGGAGTAGACGTCGTTCGCCCAGCAGACGACGTTGCAGGACGCTTCCAGCGCAGTGATGAACCGGGCGTCGTTGTGGATCGATTCGGGTGCGCTCACTCCTGCCACGATCTCTATCAGGTCCATACACACATGGATCGCCCCGGTGTGCCGGCGCTTGGCGATGTACGTCGCCTCGGACGGCACGACCCCCTCGGCACGGTTTCCCGCCTCCCAGGTGGTGGCGGTCGTCAGATACGTCGTGAGGTGCCAGGCGAAGCGGGTGCGCCAGTGGGGCTCGGCCTGCGGGACTGTACGTTCCCACAGGTCCGCCAGGGCGACGAGCGCGGCGGGGGCCTCCTCGTCCGGCCGGGGGGCGCGTGCCGTGCTCTCGACCACGGCGCGCATCCGCTCCACCACGTCGCGCACCCGGTCGGGGCTGCGGCCCAGATGCCCGTCGTCCAGCTGGTCGTCGACGAGGAAGAGCCAGACGAACCAGTCGGCGACCAGGTCCAGGTGCTCGCTCTTCGCCGTCGGGTGGACCATGGCCACGAAGGCGCCGAAGTCCGCCTGCTCGAAGCGCTGCCTGGCCGATTTCCGATGGACCAGGCCGGTGCGCCGCGTCCAGGCGTCGAGGTGCTCGCGGGTGTGGTCCACATGCGGATTGCTCCGTCGGGGGAACGGGCAATAGATATCGGGCAGTTCGCTCTCCACGGGCGGGTCCCCATCCTCTCCGGCCAATCGCGTGACAGGTGTTCCGGGCTCGTGGGCTGCGTCGCGCCTACCGCTGGGACCTGCGGATGTGAAGCTACCTGACGCCCCGTCACCCGGTCCAGGGATCGTGATCACGAAGAGGTGAATCCGGTTCGAGTAGGGTCCATGGGTAAGGCAGGTTTCCACTTGCCCGGCCCTCGGGCGGTTTCCTTGGAGGAACTGACGAACCCGGGGGTGCATTGCTGTGTCTTTGTGGAAACGACCTGCACCGATTCATATGAAAATATGGTGTTATGCGTTTTCTTGAGCCCGGCACCGGTCGCTATACGGCCTCTCCCTCGGTCCCCTACGACCTCACGTACGACGATGTCTTCATGGTCCCCGGCCGCTCCGCGGTCGGATCCCGGCAGGCCGTGGATCTCTCCTCGCCGGACGGCAGCGGCACCACCATTCCGCTCGTCGTCGCGAACATGACCGCCATCGCGGGCCGCCGGATGGCCGAAACCATCGCCCGCCGCGGCGGTCTGGTCGTGATCCCCCAGGACATTCCGATCGAGGTCGTCACCGAGGTCATCGGCTGGGTCAAGACGCGGCACCTCGTGCTCGACACGCCGATCGTGCTGGTCCCCGGCCAGACCGTCGCCGACGCGCTGTCCCTGCTGCACAAGCGGGCCCACGGAGCAGGCGTCGTCGTCGACGCCGGGCACCGGCCGGTCGGAGTCGTCACCGAGCACGACCTGACCGGCGTGGACCGATTCACCCAGCTGTCCGAGGTCATGTCCAAGGACCTGGTCGTGCTCGACGCGGACATCGACCCGCGCGAGGCCTTCAACAAGCTCGACGGCGCCCACCGCAAGCTCGCCCCGGCGGTCGACGCGGACGGCCGGCTCGTCGGCATCCTCACCCGCAAGGCCGCGCTGCGCGCGACGCTCTACACCCCCGCGACGGACGCGGACGGCAAGCTGCGCATCGCGGCGGCCGTCGGCATCAACGGCGATGTGGCGGGCAAGGCCAAGCAGCTCCTCGACGCAGGCGTCGACACCCTCGTCGTGGACACCGCTCATGGCCACCAGGAATCCATGATCAGCGCGGTCGCCGCCGTCCGGGCGCTCGACCCGGGCGTGCCGATCGTCGCGGGCAATGTCGTGGCGGCCGAGGGTGTGCGTGACCTCATCGAGGCGGGCGCCGACATCATCAAGGTCGGTGTGGGTCCCGGTGCGATGTGCACCACCCGGATGATGACGGGCGTCGGCAGGCCGCAGTTCTCCGCCGTGCTGGAGTGCGCCGCCGAGGCGAAGAAGCACGGCAAGCACGTCTGGGCCGACGGGGGTGTCCGGCACCCGCGCGATGTGGCGATGGCGCTTGCCGCCGGCGCGTCCAACGTCATGATCGGCTCCTGGTTCGCCGGCACGTACGAGTCGCCCGGCGACCTCCAGCAGTCCGCCGACGGTCGGTACTACAAGGAGTCGTTCGGGATGGCCTCGGCGCGCGCGGTCAAGAACCGCACCTCGGAGGAGTCCTCCTACGACCGGGCCCGCAAGGGCCTCTTCGAGGAAGGCATCTCCACCTCGCGGATGTTCCTCGACCCCACCCGCCCCGGTGTGGAGGACCTGATCGACTCGATCATCGCCGGCGTGCGTTCTTCCTGCACCTACGCGGGTGCGTTCTCGCTCGAGGAGTTCTCCGAGAAGGCGATCGTGGGTGTGCAGAGCGCCGCCGGCTATGCGGAGGGCAAGCCGCTGCACGCCAGCTGGAGTTGATGTCGCGGGGCCCGGCGGCCCCGCATCACGGGTGCCCCTGCCCGGCGTTCGCGCCGGGAGGGGCACCTTTCGTGTGCGCTCAGGGTGCTCCGGGGATGGAGGCCCCGTTCGTTTCACCAGGGAGCACTTCGGTCTCCCCTTCAACTTGGTTGAAGGATAAGTAATATGAGCGGCAATCGGCTGCCCGCCCCTCTGTGGTAAGGGATTTCATGACTTCTCTCTTCACCGACCTGGCCCAGCAGTACATCGACGGCGAGTGGAGGCCGGGGAAGGGGTCCTGGGACATCATCGACTTCAACCCGTACAGCGGGGAGAAGCTCGCCTCGATCACGGTCGCGACGGCCGACGAGGTCGACCAGGCATACCGGGCCGCCGAGCGGGCGCAGCCGGAATGGGCGGACACGAACCCGTTCGCCCGGCGGGCGGTGCTGGAGAAAGCGCTGCGCGTCGTCGAAGAGCGTGAGACCGAGATCAGCGAGGCGATCGTCGCGGAGCTCGGCGGCACCCGGCTGAAGGCGGGCTTCGAGCTGCACCTGGCCAAGGAGTTCCTGCGTGAGGCGGTCCAGCTCACGTTGCGGTCCACGGGGCAGATACTCCCCTCGCCGACCGAGGGCAAGGAGAATCGCGTCTACCGGCTGCCGGTCGGTGTCGTGGGTGTCATCAGCCCCTTCAACTTCCCCTTCCTGCTGTCGCTCAAGTCGGTCGCGCCCGCACTGGCCCTCGGCAACGCCGTGGTCCTCAAGCCGCACCAGAACACTCCGGTCTGCGGCGGCACCCTGATCGCCAAGGTGTTCGAGGAGGCGGGGTTGCCGGCCGGGCTGCTGAGCGTGGTGGTCACCGACATCGCCGAGATCGGCGACAGCCTGCTGGAGCACCCCGTTCCGCAGGTCATCTCCTTCACCGGCTCGGACAGGATCGGCCGCCACGTCGCGACGGTGTGCGCCGCCAACCTCAAGCGCGCGGTGCTCGAACTGGGCGGCAACAGCGCGCTGATCGTCCTGGACGACGCCGATGTGGACTACGCCGTCGACGCGGCCGTCTTCAGCCGCTTCATCCACCAGGGCCAGGTCTGCATGGCGGCCAACCGCATCCTGTTGGACCGATCGGTGGAGCGTGAGTTCACCGAGAAGTTCGTCGCCAAGGTCGCCTCCCTCCGCGTCGGCGACCCGGCCGACCCGACGACCCACATCGGCCCTCTGATCAGCTCCTCGCAGGCCGACGCCGTGTCCAAGCTGGTCGAGGAGACTGTGGAAGCGGGCGCCACGGCACTGCTGCACGGCCGGGCCGAAGGCAATGTGGTGGGCCCGTCCGTGCTGACCGGACTGGCCGCCGATTCCCCCGTCCTGCAGCAGGAGATATTCGGGCCGGTGGCCCTGCTCGTCCCCTTCGACGGTGAGGACGAGGCCGTACGGATCGCCAACGACACCCCGTACGGGCTGAGCGGCGCGGTCCACACCGGCAACATCGAGCGCGGCGTACGGGTGGGACAGCGGATCCGCACCGGCATGATCCACATCAACGACGGCACGGTCCACGACGAGCCCATCGTCCCCTTCGGCGGGGAGAAGAGCTCGGGCCTCGGGAGGCTGAACGGCGAGTCGATGCTGGAGGCGTTCACCACGCAGAAGTGGATCTCGGTCCAGTACGGCCGCTCGGAGTTCCCCTTCTGACCGGGCCGTTCTCCACGGTGAGCGCGCCCTGCGCGTCGCGCTCCATGGTCTACTTCGGGGGCGGCCCCAGAGGCTGACCCCCCGGCCACCCCGAATCCGACCACCGCAGAGAAGTGACCCGCCCGAAGTGCGCCTGAACGACCTCGACGAACGCATCGTCCACGCCCTCGCCGAAGACGCCCGTCGCTCCTATGCGGACATCGGCGCCCTCATCGGCCTCTCCGCCCCCGCGGTGAAACGCCGTGTGGACCGGCTGCGCGCCGACGGCGCCATCACGGGCTTCACCGTACGGGTCGACCCGGCGGCGCTCGGTTGGGAGACCGAGGGGTTCATCGAGATCTACTGCAGCCGCAACACCGCCCCCGAGGCGATCAAGCGGGGCCTGTCCACGTATCCGGAGGTCGCGTCCGCGTCCACGGTGACGGGGGACGCCGACGCGATCGTGCAGGTCTTCGCCGCGGACATGCGGCATTTCGAGCAGGTGCTGGAGCGGATCGCCGGCGAGCCGTACGTCGAGCGGACCAAGTCGGTCCTCGTGCTCTCCCCGCTGCTGCGGCGGTACTCGCCGGGCCCACCGGCCTGACCTCGGGCGGGCAGACGGGCGGCTGCGCGGCGAGACCCACATCACTCGCCTGATCTGCGACGACGCCCCACACAACAAATCACCGCCGGAGTAGCTTCCCGCGCAACGGATCGACGGTGTACGCGCAACAATCGCGCCTTGTCGGCTGTGATCCCGGAGCCGTACCTTCATTACGTCTCCCGCCCCCCGCCCGTCCCGCCGAGGTCAGCCATGCCGCCGTTGCGCACCGCCCTGCTCCAGAGCTCCGGCCGAGCCGGCTCCGTGGACGACAACCTAGCCGTGCTCGAGGAGGCCGCAGCTCGGGCTGCCGCCGTCGGAGCACGGCTGCTGGTGTGCCCGGAGCTGTTCCTCACCGGATACGCCATCGGCGACGCCGTCCCCGGGCTGGCCGAGCCCGCGGACGGGCCCTCCGCGCAAGCGGTCGCCGGCATCTGCGTACGCCACGGCCTCGCCGTCCACTACGGCTACCCGGAACGGGCCGGAAAGGCCGTCTTCAACGCGGCACAGCTCATCGGCCCCGACGGCACGGCACTCGCCAACTACCGTAAGACCCACCTCTTCGGCAGCTTCGAGGAGGAGTGGTTCACCCCCGGCGAGCGCCCCGTGGTGCAGGCCGAGCTCGACGGCGTACGGATCGGGCTGCTGATCTGCTACGACGTCGAGTTCCCGGAGAACGTGCGCGCGCACGCCCTGGCCGGGACCGAGCTGCTGCTGGTCCCGACCGCGTTGATGCGCCCCTTCCGGTTCGTCGCCGAAGCCGTCGTGCCGGTCCGTGCCTTCGAGAGTCAGCTCTACATCGCGTACGTCAACAGGGCGGGCAAGGAAGGCGAGTTCGACTTCACCGGGCTGAGCTGCCTGGCCGGCCCGGACGGCACGGTCCGCGCGCGCGCCGGCCGCGGCGAGGAACTGCTCGTCGGTGAGGCCGACCCCGGAGCGCTCGCCCGGTCGCGCGCCGCGAACCCGTACATCGAGGACCGCCGGCCGGGCCTGTACGGCTCCCTGGTCCGAGCACCCGCCCCCGTCCCACACTTCCCCCGCTAGGAGTCCGTACCCCATGACGTCCACGGTGCCCAACGCCGTCCAGCACACCGACGCGCAGCCGCCGATCACCATGTTCGGGCCGGACTTCCCGTACGCCTACGACGACTTCCTGGCCCACCCGGCGGGCATCGGGCAGATACCGGCCACCGAACACGGCACTGAGGTCGCCGTCATCGGCGGAGGGCTCTCCGGCATCATCACCGCGTACGAACTCATGAAGATGGGCCTGAAGCCCGTCGTCTACGAGGCGGACCGGATCGGCGGCCGGCTGCGTACCGTCGGCTTCGACGGCTGCGACCCGTCGCTCACCGCCGAGATGGGCGCCATGCGCTTCCCGCCGTCGTCCACGGCGCTCCAGCACTACATCGACCTGGTGAGCCTGGAGACCAAGCCGTTCCCCAACCCCCTCTCCCCGGCTACCCCGTCGACCGTCGTCGACCTCAAGGGCGAGTCCCACTACGCGCGCACCATCGACGACCTGCCCCAGGTGTACCGCGAGGTGATGGACGCCTGGAACTCCTGCCTGGAGGAAGGCGCCGACTTCTCCGAGATGAACCGCGCGATGCGTGAGCGCGACGTACCGCGTATCCGGGAGATCTGGGCGAAGCTCGTCGAGAAGCTCGACGACCAGACCTTCTACGGCTTCCTCTGCGGCTCCGACGCCTTCGCCTCCTTCCGGCACCGCGAGATCTTCGGCCAGGTCGGCTTCGGCACAGGCGGCTGGGACACGGACTTCCCCAACTCCATCCTGGAGATCCTCCGCGTCGTCTACACCGAGGCCGACGACCACCACCGGGGAATCGTCGGCGGCAGCCAGCAGCTGCCGCTGCGCCTCTGGGACCGGGAACCGCAGAAGACCGTGTACTGGCCTTCCGGCACCTCACTGTCCTCCTTGCACGACGGGCAGCCGCGCACCGCCGTGACCCGGCTCGACCGCACCGCGGGGAACCGGATCACGGTCACCGATGCCTCCGGTGACATCCGCACCTACCGGGCCGCCGTCTTCACCGGCCAGTCCTGGCTGCTGCTCTCCAAGATCGCCTGCGACGACGCGCTCTTCCCGATCGACCACTGGACGGCGATGGAGCGCACCCACTACATGGAGTCGTCCAAGCTCTTCGTGCCCGTCGACCGGCCGTTCTGGCTGGACGAGGACGAGCTGACCGGCCGGGACACGATGTCCATGACGCTCACGGACCGGATGACCCGGGGGACGTATCTCCTGGATGACGGGCCCGACAAGCCGGCCGTCATCTGTCTCTCCTACACCTGGTGCGACGACAGCCTGAAATGGCTGCCGCTGTCTCCGAACGAGCGCATGGACGTCATGCTCAAGTCGCTCGGCGAGATCTATCCGGGCGTCGACATCCGCAAGCACGTCATCGGGAACCCGGTCACCGTCTCCTGGGAGAACGAGCCGTACTTCATGGGCGCGTTCAAGGCCAACCTGCCCGGCCACTACCGCTACCAGCGGCGCCTGTTCACCCACTTCATGCAGGAGCGGTTGCCCGCCGACAAGCGCGGCCTGTTCCTCGCGGGCGACGACATCTCGTGGACGGCGGGCTGGGCCGAAGGAGCGGTGCAGACCGCGCTGAACGCCGTGTGGGGCGTGATGGCGCAGTTCGGCGGCGCGACCGACCCGGCGAACCCGGGGCCGGGCGACGTCTTCGACGAGATCGCGCCGGTGGAGCTCCCGGAGGGCTGAGGCGGGCCGGCCGTCTCAGCGGCACGGGGTGAGCAGAAAGCGCCCCACCAGCCCGGCTCCGGAATCCATTCCTGCCCTGAACTCCTCGGCCAGAGGCGGCACTCCACGCAGCTGCCACAGCATCCGGGCCGCCGACCCCGACGCCGCACGGGCCCACTCCAGGCTCCAGGACCCACCAGGTGGGTGAGCGGATCCGCGATGTAAGCAGGTCGGAGCCCGGCATCAGATCCTCGCGGATCTGCTTTTCCAGCAACGAGTGCCGGGTGTACGTGCGGAAGGCAGGACCGAGGTGGCGCCGGAGACGCCCCGCCCGCCGTCACACCATGGCCGCGGTGGCTTCGGCCGTCGTGGCGGCCGGCGGGCCGGGTGCTCGGCAGGACCCCGACGACGGACACCGGCCAGGCCGGCCTTCGACGCGTACCTCTGGGTGAGGCTGCCGGGGGAGTCCGACGGCAGCCAGGGACCGGCCGGTTCCCGTTCACCCCGGACCACGCCTACGAGCCGGCCGCGGGGTGAACGGCAGCGCCGGTCAGGCCTTTCCGGCCGACGGCTTCTCGTCGTACTGGGACGTGCCCGAGTCCAGCAGAGGCTCCTGGGTTTTGAGGTGCGCGGGGGCGAACGCCCGCAGCGCGTGGTAGCCGGTGATCACGACGAGCGTGCCGAGGGCGATACCGCTCAGCTCGAAGTTGTCGGTGATCTTCAGGCTGACCCCGCCGACGCCGATGATGATGCCCGCGGCAGCCGGTACGAGGTTGAGGGGATTGCGCAGGTCGACCTTGGCGTTCAGCCAGATCTGGGCGCCCAGCAACCCGATCATGCCGTAGAGGATGACGGTGATACCGCCGAGCACCCCGCCGGGGATCGCGGCGACGACCGCACCGAATTTGGGGCAGAGACCGAAGAGCAACGCGAAGCAGGCCGCAGCCCAGTAGGCGGCGGTGGAGTAGACGCGGGTCGCCGCCATCACCCCGATGTTCTCGGAGTACGTGGTGTTGGGCGGGCCGCCGACGGCCGTAGACAGCATCGAGGCGGCGCCGTCCGCGGCGATGGCTGTGCCCAGCTTGTCGTCGAGCGAGTCGCCGGTCATCTCGCCGACGGCCTTCACATGCCCGGCGTTCTCGGCGATCAGGGCGATGACGACCGGCAGCGCGACCAGGATCGCGGACCATTCGAAGGCCGGCGCGTGGAAGGACGGCAGCCCGATCCAGTCCGCGTCCGCCACGGCCGACAGGTCCAGCCGCCAGTGGTCGACGGCCTCGGCGCCGCCGGCGGGGGAGTGGATCTTTCCGAGCGCCAGGTCGAGCACCCAGGACAGGACGTAACCGAAGACGAGCCCGAGGAAGATCGCGATCCGGGAGAAGAACCCACGCAGGCAGACCACAGCCAGCCCGGTGAACAGCATCACCAGCAGGGCCGTCCACTGGTCCTGCGGCCAGTACGTCGACGCGGTGACGGGCGCCAGGTTGAAACCGATCAGCATCACGACGGCACCGGTCACCACGGGAGGCATCGCCGCGTGGATGATCCGCGCGCCGAACCGCTGCACCACGAGCCCCGCCAGGAACAGCACGGCACCGACGACCAGGACCGCGCCCGTGACGGTGGCACTGCTGCCGCCACTGGCCCGGATCGTGGCGGCCACGCCCACGAAGGAGAGGGAGCACCCCAGATAGCTGGGCACCCTGCCCTTCGTCGCCAGCAGGAAGATGGCGGTGGCGACGCCGGACATCATGATGGCGAGGTTCGGGTCGAGACCCATCAGGACGGGCGCCACGAACGACGCGCCGAACATGGCCACCACGTGCTGGGCGCCGAGGCCGAACGTACGGGGCCAGGAGAGCCGCTCGTCGGGGCGCACCACGGCCCCCGGTGCGGGAGTCTTCCCGTCGCCGTGCAAGGTCCAGCGCACGCCGAGGCCGCCCATGGTCGCTCCCTGATTGATGTGCGGTGCGCCCTGGGGGTCCACCCGCGGAAAAGATCAGAGCTATGTTAGTGCCGCGGGTCGGTGACCTCGCGCTCGACCCCGTCGCCAGAGGGACCTGCCGTTCGCCGGCCCCGCCCGCGACGCCCTCCGCCCGGCCGTCAGCTGTCCGCCGGGGTCCTGGTCGGCGCCGCCTGCGGAGCGCCGCTCTCCGCCACCTTGCGGTCGCTGCCGCGCAGCACCCCGGCCCCCAGCACCAGCCCGAACGCCAGCACCGTCACCAGGCCGAAGGACACCAGCAGCGAGGTCGCCTCGGCCAGTGAGCCGATCGCCGACGGTGCGATGAGTCCCGAGGTGTACGTGATGGTGGCGACGCCGGCGATGGCCCGGCTCGGGTTGTCCCCGCTGCGGCCCGCCGCTGCGAAGGCGAGCGGGACGGTCACCGCCACGCCGAGCCCGAGCAGTCCGAAGCCGCACAGGGCCAGCGCCGTGTTCGGGGCGAGAACCACCAGCAGACCGCCGACCGTGGCCAGCACACCGCTCACCCGGACGGTCGGCACGGCGCCGAAACGGTCCACCACCCGGTCGCCCGCGAGCCGTGCGATCGCCATCGTCAGCGCGAACGCCGTGGTCGAGGCCGCGGCGACACCGGCCGAACTGCCCAGGTGCTCCTTGAGGTAGACCGCCGACCAGTCCAGGCTGGCGCCCTCGGCGAAGACCGCGCAGAATCCGACCGCGCCGATCACCAGCGCCGACTTCGGCGGCAGGGTGAAGCGCGGCGGCGGCTCCTCGTCCGGCCGGCTGCGCAGGTCCAGTACGCCCTGGCAGGCGATCAGGCCGAGCACGGTGAGGACCAGGGCGGCAGCCGTGTGGTGCAGCCGGGCGTCGGCCCCGATGTGGGCGGCGACCGTGCCGGCCGTCGAACCGATCAGGGCGCCCACGCTCCACATGCCGTGCAGCCCGGACATGATCGACTTGTCGAGTCGGTTCTCCACCTCCACGCCGAGCGCGTTCATCGCCACGTCGGACATCCCGGCCGATGCCCCGTACACGAACAGCGCCGCGCAGAGGGTGAGCAGGTTCGGTGCGAGGGCCGGCAGGATCAGCGCGAGCGTCCAGAGCGCCAGCAGTCCGCGCAAAGCGGTCCGCGCGCCGAAACGGTGGCTCACCCGGCCCGCGAGCGGCATCGCCAGCGAGGCGCCGATGGCCGGGAAGGCGAGGGCGAGCCCGAGCTGTCCGGCACTCACGGAGGCGTGGTCCTGAATCCAGGGGACCCGGGTCGCGAAGCTGCCGGTCACCGCCCCGTGCACGGCGAAGACCGCCATGATCGCGTACCTGCCCCGCCTGACCTGTTCCGTGCCGAAGACCGTGACCGCTGGATCCTTCGTCATAGGCCGTGCCCTCCCCTGGACTCCCTGCCCGCCGGCGTCTTCCGGAGGGCATCGCACACTGCGGGGCGTAAACTATCAGGAACCCTGCCTGATAAATAACCCCGTGGCGATCGACCGTCAGTGATCTGGAAGGATCCCGGCATGCCCGCATCCCCGAGCACCGCCCGGGCCATCAACGACCGGCTCGCCCTGCGACTCCTTCAGCAGGACGGCCCGCTGACGGCCACTCAGCTGAAAATTCTGACCGGCCTGTCCCGCCCCACCGTCGCCGATCTGGTGGACCGCCTGCAGGACGCCGGCCTGGTCCGGGTCGTCGGGGAGAGCGGTTCGGACCGTCGCGGACCCAACGCCCGCCTCTACGGGATCGTCGCCGACCGGGCGCACCTGGCCGCCCTCGACGTACGTACGGACAGCGTGGCCGTGGCCGTCGCGGACCTGCTCGGCGTCACGCTCGCCGAGGCCACCCTGCCCATCGGCAGCGACACCGGGACCCGGCCCGCCGTCGAGCGGGCCGTCGCGATGCTGGAGCGCACCGCCCGCACCGCGGGCACGGCCCCGCTGCACAGCGTCGGCATCGGCGCCCCCGGCCTGATCGATCCCGTCACCGGTGAGCTCAGGAACACCGCCGGACTTCCCGCCTGGCACCGGGGTCTGGTCAAGGAACTCCAGGCGCGGCTGTCCGCCACCGTGCTCGTGGAGAACGAGACCAATCTCGCCGCCGTCGCCGAACACCGCATCGGAGCCGCCCGGGACCGTGACACCTTCGTCCTGCTGTGGCTCGGCCACGGCATCGGCGCCGCCGTCATGCTCGACGGGAAGCTGCGCCGCGGCGCGTCGGGCGGGGCGGGGGAAATCGGTTTTCTGCCGGTCCCCGGTACCTCGGGGGTGCCCTCGGCGGTCAACTGCGAGGGCGGTTTTCACTCGTTGGTCGGCTCGGCCGCCGTCTGCGGGCTGGCCGCGGACCACGGTATCCAGGCGAGCGACGCCTCGGCGGTAGGGGCGCAGGAGCAGGACCCCGCCGCCGCGTTCGCCGTACGGGCCGCGCTGAGCGCCGACGACGCGGGCGGAAGGGCCTTTCTGGCGGCGCTCGCAGACCGCCTCGCGATCGGAGCCGCCTCCGTCGTGTCCGTGCTCGACCCCGGCTGCCTCGTCCTGGCCGGCGAGGTCGGCCGCGCCGGCGGCGCCGCGCTCGCCGCGCTGGTGGAGGAACGGCTGGCCCGGATGTCACCGCTGCGTACGGAGGTCAGGGCCGGGACGCTGGGCGGCGGCGCGGTCCTGCGCGGCGGGCTGTTCGCGGCCAGGGAGGCCGCCCAGGACGCCCTCTTCAGCCCGGGGGGCTGAGGGACCTGGCGGGTGTGGGACAGGTCCGAGTCAGGCCCGGGACGGCTCCTCAGCTGCGGTGCGGGACACCGTGGTGGCTCACGGTCCCCGTTTCCACGAGGAAATCGCTCGGCTCGCCCCACCACGACACGTACAGACTGTCCCGCGCGCGGGTGCAGGCGACGAACAGCAGACAGCGTTCAGCCAGAAGGTCCGCCTCGTGCTGCAGCCGGTCGACGTCCACCGGGGTCACGGCCCTCGGATAAGGCAGGGAGCCCTTGCTCACGCCTATGACGGCAACGCACCGGAACTCCAGTCCCTTGAACGCATGCATGGTGCCGACCTGGACGGCGGCCGGGTCGGAGACGGCATCACCCCGCAGGCGTACGGCGCGGATCCCCGCTGCCGTGAGGCGTTCCACCGCCTTGTCGGCACTCTTGTTGAACCGGGAGCCGATCCCGATGTCCCCAGGCTCGATCCCGCTGTCGAGCCACGCGCGTACCCGCGTGACGAGGGCGTCGAGTTCGGCGGTTTCCGAGCTCCCGCCGAACACTTCGGGTCCGGTGCCGTGCAGGGCCGACCGGTAACCGAGCAGCGTCTCGTTGCGGGCGTCGTCCGCGAGCTGTTCGAACGGGCGGCCGACGAGGAGAGCGGTCGACCAGCTGAGGATCTCGTGGGTGGACCGGTAGTTCTTGCGCATCTTGGTGGACCGCCCGGAGACCCGGACGCCGACCGCCTTCAGGGACACCTTCGTGTCGTAGATGCGCTGGTGGGGGTCGCCCGCGATGAAAAGGTCGTCCGGCCGGGCCGGAGCCGCAGCGCGCAGCAGCCGCCACTGGGCGGGGTGCAGGTCCTGCGCCTCGTCGACGACCACGTGCCGGAAGCGGGGGCCGACGCTCTCCAGCAGATCGGCGGCCTCCGCGCACGTACCCAGGTAGGTGCGCAGCCCGTCCGTGGTGAGCCGTTCGGTGAACTCCTCGATCGTGCGCCGGACGAGCCTGCGGGAGGACACGGTCAGGGCGCTGCCCCGCCCCCGACGCTCGCAGCCCTCGTACTCCTCCAGGGTCCGGAGGTTCTGTGCGAGAACCACGTGCTTGTACTCCTGGGCGAGGAACTGCGCGGTGCCGGTGAAACCGGTGGCCTGTGCCGCCTGCTCCCACCGTGCTTCCTCCTCACCGCCCCGCAGCGGCCTCCGTGACGTCGACACGACCCTTCCCGCAAAAGCGTCGACGGTCATGATGTCGACGCGGTCACGCAGCACTTCGTCCTCGACCAGCGCCGCCAGCCCGGTGCGCAGCGCGGCCACGAGCGTGTTGGTGTACGTCGTGAGCAGAATCCGGTCTCCGTCGCGCAGATGCCCCAGCAGGTGGCGTACCCGGTGCAGGGCGACGACCGTCTTGCCGGTGCCCGGGCCGCCGGTGACCTGGGCGGGGCCTGAGTACGAGGGCCTGTAGGCGACCCTGTGCTGTGACGGGTGAAGGAAGACCCGCCAGGCGGCGAACGGCTTGGCGAGGATGTCGCGGAGTTCCTCGGAGGCGGTGACGAGCGCGATACGGGCCCGGGTGCGCCGAATGGCGGTCGCGAAGTCCTCGGTGTCCACGGGCGGGTCGCCGGCGGACGCTGTGGACATGCTGACGGACACCACGTCGCGCCACACCTCCTCCACGCTGAAGCCCGCCGCCAGGTATTCCAGGACCTCTCGCTGGTCCTGCGGGAAGTACGGGGCGAAGATCTCCAGTTGTTCCGCGTCGGTGAGCGCGCGGGCCTGGCGCAGGGTGGTCCCGTCGATACCGAGCGCGGTCATGTCCCCGTCGGACACGTGCGCGAACAGGCGCCGATGGGGGGCCGGGGCGATGCGTTCGTACGCCGGCGTCAGCTCGTCGAGCATGGCGATGTCCCGGATCTCGACGGACCGGGTGACCGTGTTGATGCTGGCCTTCTGCTTGATCGCCCACGCGATCGCCTTGTCGTGCGGCATCACCCGCAGCAGTACGTAGGTGTCCCCGCTGTCCGGTGCGAGGACGACGCCGCGCGTGCTCTGATCGATGCGGATGGTCCTGATGTGCGGGTCGCGGGCCCGTTTGAGCGTTTCCAGCTTCAGTCCCTGATCCTTGAAGAGCTGGTCCAGGGTGAGGCGTTCGAACTTCTCCCAGGCGTCGAACACCCCCTGTTTGACGCTCCCCTGAAGCTTGCTGAGCTGTGCGCAGAAGTCGATGTCGAAAGCGAGGTGGGGCATGGGCGGACTCTCCGGGGAAGCGATTGACGTCGGAGGTGATGGCGGGTCAGGCAGCTGGCCCGTCGAGGTCGAGCTCGATCAGGGCCAGTGCCTCGGCGACCTCCTCCGACAGGTCGTCCGTGGGGCCGTAGACCAGGCACAGGTCGTCGTGGAGGGGTGCCAGGACCAACTGCGCCTCAGGCGCCTCCCCTTGGGCCAGGAGCAGCATGCCGATGTCCCGGCGCAGCTCGACCGCCTCCTCGCTCACGTCGCCGTCCACCGCCCGGACGACGTCCAGAACCGCCCGCAGTGCCACCAGCGCGTCGGTGGCCTGGCCCAGTTCGGCGCGGCACCGCGCAGCCTGGGCCCTGCAGGCGCGGGCGTGCGTACTGCTGGCGCCACCGGTACGCGCGTACGCGTCGGCCAGAGCGTCGAACTCGGGGAGCGCGGCCCGGTAGTCCCCGCCAAGTAGCTGGATCGCGGCGCGCTGAGTCCGGAGCTCCAGGACCTTCTTGTTCTCGGCCCCGAGGGCGCGTGCGGCAGGCTCGATGATCTCGCTCAGCACCTCGGCGGCCTGGGCGAACCGCTCCTCGTCCAGCAGCGCGTCGGAGTGCGCGTACGCCTCCGCGATCTCCTCCCGCAGCCGCTCCGGTACGGCCACAGGAACCGGAGGTGCGGCGTTCGGATCGACTGTGGTGGGTACGGCCCTGCCCGTACCGGCGCGGGCGCGCGGCGCGTACGGCTGACGGAAGACGCCCGTGGGATCGGGCGCCCCCTGCGGCCCCGCCTCGCCGGGCGCAGGCCTCTCGCCGGGCGACGGCAGGAAGGGCCAAAGCCGCTCGTACACCTCTTGTACGTCGACGGGCCGGGCCTCAGGCGCCTTGAGCAACAGGTGCAGGACGAGCTCTTCCAGGGGCGCCGGTATGTCCGGCCGCAACAAGCGCAGCGGGGTCGGCGCGGCGTTCACGTGCTGGTACATCACCAGATACTCGCTGTCTGCGGTGAACAGGCGCCTCCCGCTGAGCAGTTCGTGCAACACGCAACCGAGCGCGTACAGGTCGGTCTGCGGACTGGTCCGCCCGCCGCGGACCTGCTCCGGCGCCATGTACTGGTAGGTCCCGATGGGGCTGCCGGTAGCGGTCAGCTTGGTGACGTCCGTGCGCAGTATCGCCGCGATCCCGAAGTCGAGGACCTTCACCGTCCCGTCCCGTGCGACCAGGATGTTGCTCGGCTTGAGGTCGCGGTGGATCACGGGCACGTCGTGGGCGTGCGACAGGACGGTGGCGACCTGCGCGGCGACGGCGACGGCCCAGCTGACGGGCAGAGGGTGATCGGGATGGATGTATGCGGACAGCGGGACGCCGTCGACCAGCTCCATGACGAGGAACAGCCGCTCATAGGTGTCATCGAGCACGGCGTCGAACACCTGCGGCACGCCGGGATGCTGGATGCGCGCGGTGATGCGGGCCTCGCGCTTGAATCGCTTGGCGAACTCCTCGGCCAGCTGCGGTGAGCCGGCAACGGCCTGCCGCCGGACCACCTTCACGGCGACCGGCCGGTCCAGCACGGCGTCGTAACCACGCCACACGTCACCCATGCCGCCGCTGTTGAGCTCCTCCAGGAGCTCGTACCGCCCGGCGATCGGCTGGTCCGGCACCTTGCCCCCGTGTGTGCGTGCGCTGACGGCCGGCGCGTGTTGGCGCGCGGACCCGACATGGTGGGGCAAGTCTCTCCGGGCGGCGACCTCCAGTCCAGCTAAGCCGTGGTGAGCGAGGGAGGGGGCGTCACTTTCCGGTCACCGGAGACGGTGTGCCGGGCGGTGCACAACGTGGTCCTTTGTGGGAACCGTCCACGCACGCCCAGGGCCAGTCGAGTTCGCCGGTCGCGTCCAACTCGGCGCACAGGACGCGGTGCAGCTGGTCCAGCCGCCGCCAGCAGATCTGCGCTGATTCGAACCCCACCTCTGAGGTATTTCTGCCTCTGTTGTGGATTCCAATCGTTATTTCAACGTCCTGTATCGTTTATGGTCTCAAAGAATTTTCGGATGCTTGATTGCATATATGGGGAAGTCTCATCGATGATGAGTAGAATGTCTTGGAGTTCGGCAGCGAGATCGGGTGCGGAGCGCCAGGTGTCGGCTCTGCGAGTCAGGACTGCGGTCAGCAGGTCGTCGTCGTAGAATCCGCCGCCGGGCTGCTCTTGGGCGGTATCTCGCAAGATTTCCAGAGCCAGAGGGAGGAGCCAGGGAACACCCACGTCCTGCCCAATCATTCTTGCTAGTTCATGGGCATTGAGGCTTCCGATGGGGGATTTACGCAAAGCGTACACGGTGCGCACCAACCCTGTTGCGCTCGGCGGTGGCTCTGGCCAAGTAACCCCCTCCAGATCTTCCAGAGACTTTTTTCTATCGGGCGTCTTCTTCATTGTGGACTCGCTTCCTTGATCAGGGTGACTCGCCTATGGCTTTCTTGTGGCTCAATACAACACGTGTGATCCGGATCGAATTATCAGGTCAAGAGTGTTCGCGCGCATGAATGCGGGAACCCTTACATGTTTCTACACATCGCAACTTGCGCCTGTTTTCGATGGAGAGCGCGGATTTTAGTAGGCGTCGAATGAAAGCGCTTATCGGTGTCCGATCGAATGAAGGAAGCCGTTAAGGTTATTTAGTAGCTTGTTCACTTCGCTTCGCTTTGCCAGAAGAATTTCAAGTCCTCGCTCTGTGATCGCATCCGGGACATTCCTGATCTCCAAGTCAATCACTTTTCGTATTCTGTCCAGGCCGTTCCTTGCCTGTGTCAAATCAGATATGTGGTCGAATGGCACGCCGTCGGGGCGCCGTGCGACTACCTCACCGTTGGCTTCTCTTCGTGCGGCGTCGTAGTGATTATGATTGGGTAGTGAGTTTATCTCACCCAAAGGGTCTCGCTTTATGTTCGAGAGCTTCTCGAGTGCCGATTGTGCTGCTCTACTGAGCCCCAGCCCTTCGTATGGGGCCAACCCGAGAGGATCGGACCATGTTGTGGGATTCCGTACGTAGGTGGAAGGGTTTGCTGCGGGCAGCAACCCCAGTGGGTCGCTGGTGAGATATCGACCAATTTCCGGTGCGTAGTAGCGCAGAAGATTGTAATGCAATCCGGTTTCGAGGTCGCAGTACTGCCCTGGGAACCTTAGTGGTGTGTAGGTGTCACTTTTCGCGGCCCATGCCGTGGTTCCCCACAGAGCGCTTCGCGTAGACCACGCGATTTTTCCATACTCGTCCAAGAGCTCTGTGGGGGCGCCGACCGTGTCCGTTATCACAGAGAAAAATCGCTCATTGACTGTCTGAAGTGAGGAGCTGTCGGAAAGGATGCGTTCGGTCTGCGTGATCGGGTATAGGCCGTTGTGGTCCCATGACAAGGCTACCGGATTCGCTAGCGCCTCACTTTGTGTTATTTCTTCGCACAGTGTGATTCCATCCCAGGTGAATATCACCTGTTCATGGATCGTGTGCCCGTCCCCGAGGATGCATTGTTTGGCGATGCGTCGGCCCAGCGGATCGTACTGGTAGCGCCATAGTGCCCCGTCAGGTGTGGTTGCCGAGCGCATGCGGTCCTCGGCGTCCCACTCGTATCGCCACGTGTCCGGTTTCCTGGAGAGGTACTTCTTCTGGCAGAGAGTGATACGACCGAGTGCGTCGTGTTCGTATCGGACGTTGCCCGCCCGCGTGATTGTTGTACCGGAGTATGTGCGAGTACCAGTAGCCTCCTGGCCAGGATGTGTGGCCGGCCAGCTAGCTTCGGTCTGGTTGCCGGCCTGGTCATAGGCGTAGCGTTCCCTCCAGCCTGCTGCCTGGACACCAGTGACGTGGCCGACCACGTCGAGGTCGAAGGCCTTGCCCCCGATGAGTTGGTCGGTGAGGCCAGCGAGGTGGCCGTCGGCGCGGTAGGTGTAGTCGCGGCGTTGGATGCTGCGGCCTGCCCCGGTTACCTGCTGGGTGGTGAGGCGGCCCATCATGTCGAACCGTGAGAACAAGCTGACGCTGTCGCCGATATGCCGGGCGATCTCCTGGCCCGCCGCGTCATGTTCGAAGGTGAGGGTGCGGCCCGAGGTGGCGAGCGAGGTACGCCGTCCTGCGGCATCGTACGTCCAGGTGCTGACCGCGCCGCTAGGCGTGGTGCGGCCGATGCGACGGCCGAGCCGGTCGTACTCGTACGTCATCTCCCGACCGTTGACGGTCTCGGACCGTAGACGGCCGCAGCGGTCACGCAGGTACGTGACCGTGGCGTCCGCGTTGACGGCCTCGGCCAGTTCGTCGAAGAGGTCGTAGGCGAAGGTGGCGACGGCTCCCGCGGCGTTCTTGGAGACGATCCTGTCCAGTTCGTCCCGCTCATAGCGGGTGGTTTGGCCGAGTTGGTCGGTGCGTGCAGTGAGGCGGCCCGACACGTCGCGGTCATAAGTCAGGGTGCGGCCGTCGAAGTCTGTTTCGGAGACGAGGCGCCCAACCGCGTCGTAGACGTAGTTCCAGGTCAGGCCCTGGGGGTTGAGGACTTGAGTGAGTTGGAGTTCGTGGTCGTGGGTGAACTCGTAACGCACGCCGTCGGGGCCGGTGCGGGCCGTCATGAGATCGAAGTGCGTGTACTCGAAGCGGGAGACGGCCCCCATGGCATTGGTGTGGGTGAGGCAGTTGCCCTCGCCGTCGTACGTCCAGGACTGGGTGGTCCCGTCCGCGTCGGTACGAGAAGCCAGCTTGCCCTCGACGGTCCATTCGAGGCGCGTGATCGCGCCGAGAGGGTCGATGAGGGTGACCGGGCGGCCGAACGAGTCTCTGGCCAGGCGGGTCGTGGCGCCGAGCGGGTCGGTCATCTCGAGTGGAAGGCCGGCCGCGTTGCTGCGGATGTAGGTCGTGTTGCCGAGCGCATCCGTCACGGTGCTGGTGTGGCCGGCCTCGTCGTACGTGCTACGTGTCACGGCACCGGACGCGTCGGTGACAGCGACACCATTGCCCCGCTCGTCGTAGGCCTGGCGTACCACGGTCCGGTCCGGGTTGGTGACGCGGACCGGCAGTCGGAGATCGTTGTACTCCGCGGACATTTCCCTGCCGTCCGGGCGGACCGCAGAAGTCAACTGTCCTGCCTCGTCGTACCTGAACACGCTGGTGCGGCCGAGCGGGTCCGTGCGGGACAGTAGGCGGTTGTAGCGATCGTACTCGGATCGGGTGATTGCTCCGAGAGCGTCGATCTCGGCGACGACTTGCGAACGATCGTTGATCAAGTGGCGCTCGGTGTGCCCCAGACCGTTGGTGAGGGTGGTCACCCGGAGCCCCGACACGGGATCGACATCGTCCCACGTGAAGGACGATTCGAGGTGTCCGTTCGTGCCTGACTGGAAGGTGCAGCGGTCCTGATCGTCGTAGACGTAGTTGAAGCGGCTTCCGTTGGTGTCGGTCCAAGAGGTGATGCGGCCGCGCTCGTCGCAACTGAAGCGCAGGGGGTGGCCGGAGGAGTTCGTGACCTCGGTCAGGTGGCCGTCGGCGTAGCCGTAGCGCCGGATCTCCTGGTCGGATCCGTCTGGCGCCGCACCCGCGAGGTGAAGAGCAGTGATCCGGCCTTCGCCAGTCGTGAGTTTCAGGTGGTAGCCTCCATGGTGGACGATTGCCGTCGGGGCACCGGCCTCGTCGTGCTCGAAACCGATCCAGCGGCCGTTGCGGTCGTCGATCTGGGCCAAGAGCGCGAGCTCGTCATTTTGATTGACGAAGTGCCAGACTCTTCCGGTCTCGGGATCGGTGATGGTGTAGCCCTCTTCGACACGGTCCAGGGGCCACTGCCGACCGTGCGTGGGCGTGACCGGCACTCCAGGGGCTGGATGAGGGTACGCCAGGAGGCTGCCCTCGTCACAGCAGAAGACCACGCCCTCGGAATCGATCTCCAGCCGCTGGTCCACTGTCGATGACCAGGCTGGGCCGAACCAGCGCCCCGAACGGCGCGAGGAGTCGAAGGTACGCTGAAAGACGAGGGGCATCGAGCCCGGCAGGGTGATGTCCGTCTGGGGCAGCAGCATACGGCCCGTCGCGATGTCGATCGGGTCCTGCTTGCACAAAGTCTCGCTGTACTGTTTGCCGTTCGCGTCCGGACCCTTTTCCTGATCCGCGCGGCTGCCATCCGGCTTGTTCCCCTCGGGCAGGTGTTTGGTGGGTTTGAGACCGGCGCGCAGACCTCCTCGCAGTACCCCCGCGCCCTTGGTCCCGAACAGTTCGGGGACGAGCCGGCCGAGAAATTCGGAAGGGTCGCCCTTGGCCGCGTCCCAGGCGTTCTTCAGCGCGCGGTCGGGGTTGGCGACGGTGGAGGTGAGGCCGGCGAGCGTCATGTTGACGCCCTTGTAGTACTCGGCCGGGTGCGTCAGGTTGTACGGGTCCTGGGGATTGATCGACCGGACGAAGTTCACCAGCCCAGCGGTGCCCTTGATGACACCACCGCCGAAGTGGGCCAGCTCCATGCCCTGGCCGACCCCGTAGTCGATCAGTTCCTGCTTGGCCCGGTCCAGACCGGTGGGCTCCTTCGGGGCGTGCGCCATCGCAGCGGTGATCGCGCCCTTCGCCGCTTCGGCAGCGTCGTTGCGTGCCTGCCGGGCGCGCTGAAGGATCTCCTGGGCGTGCCGACGCTTGGCCGCGCCCGGGTCGGTGAACGTCCCCGGATGAGGGAGCGGATGGTCGGTGTTGCGGACTGCGTTGTACGCCTCCGCCTTCTCCTTGAAGGTGGCCGCCGCCGTTTCGTAGTCCTGCTTGCCCTCCTTGTAGAGGGCGATCGCCTCACCCGCCTTGCCCTGGGCGCTGGTGACCGCCCCCGCGAAGGTCTCCAGCGCTTTGGCCGCGTCCTCGAACGCATCCGCCGCACGCAGCCAGTCGGTGGGCAGAGTCTGGAACTTGGCGCGGAACGCGTCGGCAGCCTCACCCTTCCAGTGACCGGAATCGAGCTTCTTCATCCCGCCGCCGACGAGATCGAACGCGTGTCGGAAGTCACGGAGGTTCTTCACCGCCGCGCTGATCTTCTCCGGCCTGCCATGGATCAGCTCGTTCGCTTCATCGGTCTGACCGAGCTGCTGCTCCCCGACCTCCGCACCCAGCGAGGACGCGGTCTCATCGCCCCAGTCCTCGACCGCATCCGCCCACTGATCCGCTCCGACCTTCTCCAGACCCGACCCGACAACGTCGGTGCCCTTATCGATGCCCTCGCCGACGACCTCCTTGCCCTTGTCGACCAGATTGCCCGCGCCGTCGTAAAGGGCATCGCCCCACTTCCCCCAGTCCACCATCAGCGACTCTCCCCCCACCGCGGCTGCTCAGCCTGATCGATCGTTTCCTGCGACGGATCAAGCTGCTCCCTGAGCCGCCCGTCCGCCGCCGCACGCACCTCCGCGTCCATCAGCCCGTTGCGCTCCATCGAGTCGAGCGCGGCGTCCTCCACGTCGTAGGCGGTGTCCTTCCAGGTCTGTTTCACCTCGGCGTGGGCCGCATCCCATGACTCGCGGCTGTAGTCCGGGTTGTCGTAGGCGGACTGGGTGCTGACCGTGTCCCAGCTCATCGCCTTGACCTCGTCCTCGGTCGCATGGGGATTCCCGTTCAAGGAGTTCACACCGATCTTGATCGAGTCCTTGACGTACTGCTCCTGTTCCGCGTACGAACCCGCAGACAGCCCGACAGCGAGGGCGAAGCCGTTCCCCTTCTGCGTCAGGGCCCGCACACCCCACTCCCAGCGGTTGCAGAACGTCTCGAACTCCGACGTCAGCCCGCCATGCCCCAACTCCAGGCCGGACAAGGCAAGATCGGAGAACCCCCGGCCCGTCGACGCTTCCCCGGTCATGCCGAGTTCCTTCAGCTCCGCATGCGCCAGATCGATTCCCTTCGCGATCTCCGCCAACGCCTCCGGCGGCACCTGAAGATCCGCGTTCTCCCCGCTCACTGCATCCCCCCGAGATCCACCGCGACCGCGTCCGGCACGATGCCCGCCACCGGCGGGAACAACATCCCGTCCGTACTGCCCGCGTCCAGCGCCACTCCGGCCGGCCCCGGCAGCAACGGCACCATCACATCCAGCAACCGCGCACCCAGAACAGCCTGATACGTCCACTCCCGCCCGGCATCCCCACGGGCCGACGCGAACCGGGCCAGCGCCTCCTCGTCCGAGAAGGCGCAGATCCAGCGCACACCGTTCTGTTCCGCCGACCACAGGTCACCGGCCGAATCCAGTGGCACCAGCACCGCCGTACGTCGGAACTCGCCCAGCAACACTGCAAACTCTCGGCGGGCGGTACGCAACTGAACCTGTTCAGCCTCCGCCGACGTCGCAGCGGGTGTCCGCTCGGGAGGCGGACCCGAAAGATCATCCAGGTCCGCCAGCCGTGACCGCCTGCGCTGCTGCTCCGGTATCCCGTCCCCACCCGTGGTCATGCGAAGGATCATCACACGCACGGATTTTCGAGTGCAACGTGAAATCGCCTACTGGCAGGAATCCTGCTGCTTCGGGCACGGGGAGACTTCCAGGACCGCCCACACCGTCTTCCCCGGACCGTCCGCGCAGGGATACCAGCCCCAGCGGTCGGCGAGGGCTGCGACCAACAGGAGGCCGCGGCCGCCCTCCTGAGCGAGCGAAGCCGGGTCGGTGGGGGCGGGGAAGCGCTCGCCCCGGGTGTCGGTGACCTCGATGCGGATGGCCGTGCCCTCGGCGGACAGGCGGAGGCGGAAGTCGCGGCCGGACACGTGACCGTGGCGCACTGCGTTGCTGCTGAGCTCGGCAACGGTCAGCAGCAACGCATCGTGCGCGTCGCTCCCGTACGGGATGCCCCAGGCGTCGAGGCGCTCGCCGGTCAGGCGCCGGGCGAGACGGGCGCCGCGCGGGGTGGAGCTGAAACGCATCGTGAAGTGGTGCCAGGAAAATCGAGTGTGAGGGGCCCGCGTCGGTCGTACGGGGAGGAGCGGCTGCTTGTCGGTCATCCCTCCACACTGATGCGCCGTGACCGAACGTCGCCAGAGGTCACGCGCTGTCACGGTCCCGGTGTACGTGAAGTGCGCAGGCCTGTACGCAGGAGGGTCACACGGAATGCCCGAGGTGAGTCGGGACTTGGGGCCTATCCTGCGCCTGCGGTCGCGGCCTCGGATCCCTTCGGTTCCGTGGAGCTCGCGTCGGCGCTCTCGTTCTTCCTGCCCGCCTCGACGGCCATGTGGCGCCGCCGTTGCAGCTCGTCGCGTTCCGCGTCCGGGATCGTCATCGACTCGGCGAGCACGGCGGCGAACGCGTCCACGTGCGTGCTGTCCGTGTCGGCGTGGAAGAGCCAACGGATGTTCTCGTCGCGCGTGATGAGGTCGACAGTCAGACGCGTGCCCTTGTCCTGGGTGGCCGCTGCGCGTACGTATCGCACCTGGTCGATCGGGATGTCCGAACGGATCTCGGCTTGCTCGAGGAATGCGCCCGCCTTGGCCGTGATGACGCGGCGATCCGTGATGGCGACCAGTGTGCCTGCCGCGGCCTTGTCCCTCACTCCTGCGAACATCTCCTTCGCCCCGCTGAAGATCGCGGAAACTGGATCGAGAGCGTCGAGCTGCTCGGGGAAGCCGAGAACACGAAGGGTCTCACCCTCCTCCAGGAGCCACCGCAGGATGAGAAGGTACGGCTCGATGTCCGGCGAGCCGGGTGCACAGACGACGTCCGGAGCCTCGAGCGGAGGGGCCGGCGTACGGAGAGCATCGGCAAGAGGCTCGATCGCCTCCAGGAGGCGGGCAACGGTCTGGCGGGCTGCCTTCGAGTCCTTCCGCTTCCCGGGCAGTGGCAGTGTGTCGCGTCCGGGGAGCTCGGCCATGATGCGTAGCTCCCGCGTCAGCGAGTCGATGAGGCTCGTCGCCTCGGCGAGGGAGGAGTCGAACTCCGCGCGGGTGTCGCGCGCGATGACCTCCGCGTACTGCGCCTCGGCCGCGTCTTCTCGTCCAGCGGCTCGCGCTCTCGCGGCGCGCAGCGCGTGATAACCGGTCCATGCCTTGAGGGAGGACAGGAGGGCGTAGGCGTCGAAGGCAATCGCCTCGGCGTTCGTCTGCAGGTACTCATGGTGCTTGCGTGCGGCGGCCCGATCGATCTGCCTGACGTGGTCCTGGACGTGCCCTCGGTAGAGATCGAGCTGCTTCTGCACCAGCGCTCCGCTGCCGGCGACGTCTTCCCACAAGGAGGTCGGGACCGACTCGATCTCTCGCGCCTGGTCGACCGCCCGGTCGACAGCGGCGACGAGCCCGGTCAGTTCGGCCCACTGGTCCTTGCGGATGGCGGTGAGGACCTGACTCGTCACCGCGAGGTTGGTTTTGACGAGGCCGGAGACCTCGCTCAGCATCATCTGAAGGCCGATCATGGCCAGCGCCGGCCCGATCGAGGCCGCAGACTGCGCCTTGCTCACCGCGTTGACGGAGTAGAAGCGCGTCTGATGCAGGATGCGGCCAGGCACCATCACCGTTCCGAGGATCCCGCCGTCCTTGGCTGCGAGCGTTGCGCCGTTCTTCAGCAGGGCCTGTGCCGTGGCGCCGATCCTGTAGAGCCCCTGCACGCCGGCGAAGGCGTTTCCGAGGTTGCCGGCCACGGTCGCCGCGTTCCCGATCGAGGCGAGGACCACGGAGATCTGCTTGCGGTCGACGGCGGGCACGAGTCCGAAGTCGATCAGATCGGGCCTGAGTTCCGCCGGGACCTCACCGCAGACGACTGCCATCCCGGGGAGCACCTCCACCAGGACCGTCGACATCGAGTCGACGTCCGGGCCGGGTGTCGGATCGTCCACCACAGGTGAGTCAGCGGTATCGCTCCGGCCGTTCTCCTCAGTCTCGGCGTTCTTCATCGAGTCCGAAGGGTCCTGCATGTGATCTCCTCCACCGGGGACGCCCAACGGCCTGACGACGTCGGCGTTCGCGGTCGGAGTCTATGGCTCAGCGCCCTGCGGTTCTGCGTGAATGCACCAAGTTGGTTGCGGAGGGTCAGGGCAGGCGGGTCAGGTCGCGGAGCTGGCTGACCAGTGCGTGTACGTCGCGTTCCGCGGACGGAGTTGGGGTGGTCGAAGCAGTGCCTGATGCGTTGGTCCGGCAGGGGCGGCAGAGGCCGTCGGGGAGCGCTTCGGGTGCGCCGGGGCGGCCGCATTCGGTGCACTCCGCCAGGAGGCGGCGTCCCGGGGAGGCGGCCATGGCAGGGGCCGGGCTGCCGGCCACGTGCGGTGGCAGCTTGTCGGTGAGGCGGCGGCGTACGAAGCCGATGGGGGAGTCGACCTGTGCGGGGAGGCCCGAGGTGAGGGCCCGGGTGAGGTAGGTGGCGTCCACGCCCCGCGCGAACCACTCGGCGGCCAGGGGCTCCAGGGCCTGGCAGTCGGCTGCGGAGAGGGCCAGGCGCGGCTCGGTGCGGCCAAGGTGGGCCAGGGCGAGATACGCGGGGGAGGGTGCGGCCGACGTCGCTGCGGGCGGGTGCTGCTGCGGTACGCGGGCGGGGGCAGGGTCGGTTGTCGGCTGCGGGGTGGGCTCAGCCTCGGCGGCCGGTGGTTGCGCCACGGGCGGGGGCGGGGGTGTGGCCGGGGCTTGCGGGGCGGTCTTGGCCGGCGGGGGAGCGGGAACGGGAACGGCTACGGGGATGGGGTCGCTGCCCTCGGCAGTGAGAAAGGCGTCCCACCACTCGTTGTCGCGTGCGGTACGGGACCAGTAGGTGCGGGAGACCCAGCGGACCTGGTCGCCGTCGCCGGTTTGGCAGCGTACGCGGCGCAGATGTCCGGCGACCCCGAGGGCCTTCAACGCACTGGAGACGGCCATCTGGCCGTACAGCGGGAGGCTCTTGGCCAGTGACTTGATGTCCATGGCCGCGCCGTCCGGGAGCCGGTCGACGAATCCGGCGATATACCGCTCGCGCTCCGGCATCAGGGCGAAGTCGTCTGGCTGGGCCGCGCGTTGTCCTGATGCGGTTCGTTTGCCGTAGCCGGGGCTGGCTTTCGCGTACGGGCGTGAGGATGCGGGTGCGCTGAGGGCAGGGCTAAGGTGCTCGGTAGCCACGGGATCGCTCGTTTCGATCTTGGGGTGAGACCCCGGCCTGGTGTTTGCTGCACCGCGTCGGGGTCGATTCGTTGGGGGCACCGTAAGCAGCCGTGACGGTGCGCCGCAAGCTGATCACATTTAGTCATATCGGCTGGCCGTGACGGGGTAGGGAGGGTGGGGAGGTTTTCCCAAACCCCTTCTTCTACCTACCGGGTGAACAACATCGCTCGAATCCCGGGCCTCGCATTCCGACCCCCGAATCCCGAAGCTCAAGCGTCGGGCCCGGCCTCCGGAGATGTCCCCCCTGCGAGTGAACGCCTCCACCCCGGCGCTCGGAGCTCGCCGCCCGAACCCCGAGTCCTGGGGCCCTTGCCCACGTACTGCTCGCCACCTCACCCCGATGGCTTGTTCTGTCGCACGCTGTTGAGATCGACGGGTTCGGGTCTGAAGATGGCTGGGGCAACGGGGAACGGGGGCACGCTGTGCTGCGGAGCGAAGACGGTCTGACCGTCGGTGCGCCATGAGGCAGCGGATGCAGCTCGCGCTTCAGGTGATGTTGGTGCTGGTCGCGAGCCTGTTCGGCATCGTCACCAACTACGCCACCGGAGCCGACGAAGCCCCCTGGCTGTTACAGGTCATCCAGAGGGCGTCCGTCCCCGCCATCGGTGTGCTGGTCGTCGCGATGGTGGTGGGCCAGGTCGTGGTGTACCGGCTGGAGAATCCGGCGCCGCCGCAGGTCGACTGGCCACGTGACCGGGTCCCGTACCCAGGACTGGACGCCTTCGCGGAGGACGAAGCGGCTGTGTACTTCGGACGGGAGGCCTTGGCCGCCGAGTTGACCCGCAGGCTGCACACATCCCCGGACAGGCCGACCGACCGCTTCCTCGTGCTCGTCGGCGCATCAGGGAGCGGAAAATCCTCTCTGGTCAGAGCTGGTGTCATGCCTCGCCTGCGCGACCGCCGTTGGACACTGATCCCCGCCTTCACTCCGGGGACGAACCCGCTGGGCGCGATGGCCGCGGCCATTGCAGCCGCAGGTGGAGGAGAGGAATCCGCAGGTGCGGTCCTGCGGCGTCTGCGGCAGGGCCCCACTGCGCTGAGGACCGAACTGACCCGCCTGCGCGGCGGCCGGTTCCGACGCGTGCTGCTGGTGGTGGACCAGTTCGAAGAGGTCGTCACTCTCGCCGGTGACCGGGAACGCGCCCAGTTCCTCGACGCGCTCCGCCTGTGCGTGGAGCAGGACCCGAGCGTCCGCGTACTCGCCACCCTGCGGGTGGACTTCCTCGCTCGGATCCTGACCACCGGCCACGCCGAGATCTGCCAACACCCCGTCACTGTCGGCGCGCTCGGCAGGAGTCAGTTCGCGCAGGTCGTGGAGAGCCCTGCCGCACTGGTGGATCTCTCCTTCGCGCCGGGCGTGGTCGACGCCATCGTCGACGACGCCGGCACGGACGACGCTTTGCCGCTGCTGGCCTACCTCCTCCAGGAGCTCTACTTCGCCTCCGGTCCAGGCGGGACCGTGACCGAGGAGCTGTACCGCGAATTAGGCGGCGTGGCAGGCGCCCTCGCGCGGCAGGCGGACCACACGGTGTCCGAGCTCGATCATGCCGACGGTATCGCCTTCGTCCTGCGCGTCCTCCTCCGGTTCGTGACGGTCCAGGGTCAGGAAGTGGCTCGGAAGCGCGTCCCGCTGTCCGAGCTCACCGACCGGGAACGGCGCGTCGTGGACGCCTTCATCGACGCACGCCTGTTGATGTCCGACGCGGCCGGCGACGGCACCCCAGGCCAGGAGGAGCCCTACGCACAGGTGACACACGAGGCGCTGTTCCGCCAGTGGGCCCCGCTCCGCCAAGAGGTCGAGTCACGCGTGGACCAACTGCGCGAGCGCGCCGAGCTGGAGCGGTGGGCCGAGGACTGGGAACGCTCCGGCCGCAGTGACGACTACCTCCTTACAGGGGAGCGGCTCTCCCTGGCCCAGCGCAGGCTCACCGCGCTGGAGGAGTCAGGCATCGCGTCCGAGCCGGTTCGTGTGCTGGTGCAGTCGTCACAGCGGCGCGATCTGGCCTTCCTCCGTCGCGTGTCGGACAGTATCGGCCAGTACGCGCTCGGAAGCGCGGAGACGCATCCGGAGCGGGCCGTACTCCTGTCCCTGGCAGCGCTCGGCGAATGCACGCCGACTCCCTCGGCCCGCCGCGGCCTCATGGCGGCGCTGGCGGCGAGCCACCTCCGCACGCGCGTGGATGCGCACACGGACACCGTCAGGCACATCGTCTGGTCACCGGACGGCCGACGGCTGGCCACCGCATCACGTGACGGCAGCGCCCGCATCCTGGATGCCCGGTCCGGGCAGTCGCTGCTCGTCCTGCCGTCCGACGGAGCGATGGTCGAGTCGGTCGCATGGTCGCCGGACTCCGCGTACGTCGCGACGGCGGGGCGAGAACGTGTCGTGCGTATCTGGGACGCCGCCTCGGGCGAGTCCGTCCGGCTGCTGACCGGAGCCACGGACATCGTGAGGCAGGTGGCCTGGTCACCTGACGGACAGTACGTCGCTGCCAGTTCGAAGGACTGTGTCGTACGCGTGTGGGAGGCCGGGACGGGGAGCCTCACGCAGGCTTTGGAAGGGCACCGGAACGACGTGTGGGGCGTCACATGGTCGCCGGACAGCACACGCCTCGCCTCGGCATCGCACGACCAGACGGCCCGCGTGTGGGACCTTGCCACCGGTGCCACCGATGTCGTGCTGGAAGGCCATACGGACTTCGTCGAAGGCATCGCCTGGTCGCCGGACGGCCTCTCCCTCGCCACGGGCAGCGGTGACCACACCGCCCGCATCTGGGACGCCCGGACCGGTGCCCTGCGGCTGCTGCTGCGCGGCCACACCGACTACGTGTGGAACCTGGCCTGGTCCCCGGACAGCCGGGCCCTCGCCTCCGCGTCCTCCGACCACACCGTGCGCCTCGTCAGCGCCCAGGACGCGAAGGTCCTGGCCGTGCTGCGGGGCCACAGCGACACGGTCTGGGGCGTGACCTGGTCGCCCTCCGGCACCCAGCTCGCCACCAGCTCGACCGACGGTTCGGCGATCGTGTGGGACCTGCGGCCGCGAGGAGCTGAGGTCGTCGCGGCCGACGGCCACCGCGGCCCGGTGAACCAGGCATCCTGGTCCGCCGACGAACAGCGGATCGCCACCGCCTGCGACGACGCGACCGTACGCCGCTGGTCCGCGAGCGACGGGACCCCTGAGGGAGAGCCGCTGAGGCTCGACGACCGGGTCTGGAGCGTGGCGTGGTCCCCGCTGCCCCAGGACGGCAGACTCGCGCTCAGCACCAACGACGGCCTCTTCCGCATCGTGGACGGCACCGGTGCCGTGCTGGTCGAGCAACGGGGAGAGGTCGTCGAGTCATGCACCTGGGCACCCGACGGCCGCCGCATCGCCACCGGCGGACACGACGGCATCGTGCGCGTACGGGACGCGGACACCGGCACCGAGCTCACCGCTCTGGCCGGCCACCAGGACTGGGTGGGACGCATCGCCTGGGCGCCCGGCGGGCGACTCCTCGCCAGCTCATCGGACGACCGCACCTGCCGCCTCTGGGACGTCGCGGAGAGCCGCCAGCTCACCGTCCTGCGAGGCCACGACAACTACGTCGACGACGTCGCATGGTCCCCGGACGAACAATGGATCGCCACGGCCTCCGGCGACTGGACGGTGGCGGTGTGGGAGGTCACCACGGGCCGCCGCATGGATGTGCTCAAGGGCCACGAGGGGCGCGTCCGCTGCGTGGCCTGGTCACCCGACGGCCGCTTCATCGCCAGCGGCTCGGACGACCGGACAGTACGTGTCTGGCGTGCCGACACCTTCGAGGAGGTCGCCGTCGTAGGCGTCCACCAGGACAAGGTCTCGTCGGTCGCATGGTCCCGGGACAGCACCCGGCTGCTCACCGCCTCCTTCGACGGCACAGCCCGCATCTGGTCCGCCGACCCCGACTACGACCGGCTCGAAGCCCATGCCCGGGGGCGTGTGTTCCGGACCCTTGACGAGGACGAACGGCGACGGCACCTGCTGCCCCTGGCGGGGGCGTAGACGGCGCGCGTCGGCTCAGTACCACTCCTCCACCGTCCGCTCCTCGGTGCTGACGAGGTAGTCGTCCGGATCGAGGTCCATCGACTTGCGGGCCGGCGAGTCCCAGTACATCGCGTTGCGCTCGGCAAACGTCTCCGGGCCCTCGTAGGAGATCAGCCAGACGAACTGGTTGTGCTCCCGGTCGACCCAGGCGCCGCCGATCGCGAACCCCAACTCAAGACGCAGCGGCAGGATGTCGGCCTTCCACCGCTGCGCCCACTCGTCCAGCAGGCCTTCGCGGACGGTGTAGGTGCGGAGCTGGGTGGTCTTGGCCATGAGGAGTGTCCTCTCGCGGGTCGACAGGGTGCGCCACCCGCAGAGGCTATGTGATCCACGGGTGGCCGGGATGGACGAGCGTCGGCCCGCTTGTACCCACTCTTTGGAGGGACTTGCCTGTGAACGCTGTGCAGGCGTGCGAGCGGGTGATTACGGTGCCCGAGCGGGACGAGGCAAGGCGGGCGCGGTGGTTCGGGGGCCGCAGACGTGGGTGATGTCGTCCTGCCGGGTGAGCTGTGAAGTGCTCTCTGTTGTGTGACGGTTGAGCGCGACGGACGTGGTGCGTGTGCGTACGGGGACAGGCGGTGGCGGATGACGCAGGACGAGATGGATGCGGGCGTGGGTACGGAGGAGGGCGCGGAGCGCTCGTCGGGTGCCTCAGCCCAGCCGGAGGGCAAGGCGGAGAACGGGGTTGCGGTCGCGTTCGGGCGGCAGTTGAAGCTGTTGCGGGTGAGGGCGGGGCTGGACCGGGTGGAGTTCGGCAAGCGGGTGGGATACGCGGCGCAGTCCGTCGCGTCGTTCGAGCAGGGGCGGCGGATTCCGCAACCGGAGTTCATCGACAAGGCGGACCGCGTGCTGGACGCCGGGGGACTGCTGGTGGCGTTGAAGGAGGAGCTGGCGCGGTCGCAGTATCCGGCGTTCTTTCGGGATGCTGCGCGGTTGGAGGCGAAGGCGGTAGCCCTCTGTGTGTACGGGCTTTATGCGGTGCCAGGCCTGTTGCAGACGGCAGACTATGCGCGGGCAGGGTTCCAGCAGGAACGGCCGTTGCTTGACGACGAGATCATTGAGCAGGGAGTGTCTGCTCGACTGGCCAGGCAGGAGATCTACGATCGACGCCCCGCGCCGCTGTTGAGCTTCATTGTGGATGAGGCTGTACTTCGCAGGCCGATCGGTGGTCGGACAGCGCTGCACGGCCAGCTGGAACACATGCTGCGCCTCGGTGAGAAGCGCAACGTCGAAGTGCAGGTGATGCCCCTGGACCGTGAGGACCACGCGGCACTCGGCGGACCTTTCACGCTGATCGACACCGCGCAAGGGCAGCGCATTGCCTATGCCGAAGTGCAGGGTGACAGCCGTCTCTACACAGGCCGTGCAGCGGTCCGCGAGCTTGAAGCCCGCTATGGCATCATCCGGTCACAGGCTCTCACTCCTCGTGAGTCCTCGGAGTTCATCGAGAAGCTTCTGGGAGAGAAATGACCATTCACCACACCAGGCTGGCGACCCTCGATTTGACGTGGTCCAAGAGCAGTTACAGCACCGGCAACGGCGGCGAGTGCGTTGAGTTCGCTACCGAGGCCGCGCACGTGCACATCCGGGACTCGAAGCACCCCGACGGCCCGGTGCTGACCATCGGCCCTGGCGCATGGGCCGGGTTCGTCGGGCTCGTCGCTGGCTGAGCAGCGTAGGGAAGAGGCCCACCGCGACGCCGACCCAGCGCCGCGGCGGGCCTCTCCCGTTCGCACGGGTACTACTCGTCCACGTTCTCCTCGCGGCGGATCATCCGCCACGCCGCCCGTCGAGCGCTGCGGTCCAGGTTGGACCGGAAGCTCTTGTCGGGGCCGAAGTACTGACGCCCTATGCCGGCGGTCGTCTCGATGTGGTCGGCCATGTTGTCGGCGAAGGCCCGGTCGAAGACCTTGCCGAAGTTGGCCTCGTCGTTGACGACGGCCGCCGCCCGGACCTTGGGGTCTTCCGTGGTCTTGTTGAACGGCTTGCGGACGTCTTCCTCGGTGAAGTCCGTGCCGAACTTGGCGTTGAACGCCTCGATCAGTTCCGACAGCAGCGACCTCTCCGCCTCTGCCGCGCCGCCCGTGCCGTCACCGAAGCCGGGGAGCTGGGCGGACCCCTCGGGGGACAGGGAGACGTCGTACTCGCCCGTCTTCTCCACCCGCAGGTGACTGAGGTCGATCTCCCCTATGTCCACGCCACCGTCCGCGCGGCGCGGGAGCCGGTTGAGGAGGTAGCGGCCATAGAGGTGGAGCCGTTCCAACTCGGCGTCGCGGTACGGAACGATCTGGGCGAGGAAGCCGTACTTGCGGACGTAGTCGTTCAGGTCTGCGCGGAAGTCCTCCGCCGTCTCCACGTCGTCCTCCTCCTCGCTCTCCATGAGCGGGGTGAAGCGGGCGACGGCGGGGGAGAGGAGCCGGTACAGCTCCGCGTGCAGCTTCTCCCACTTGGCCTGCGAGCCGGCCGCCTTCTCCTTCGCCGCGAAGTACGCCGCGGCGAACTCGTCCATCTCCGACTCCGAGATGATCGGCGCCGACATGACCCGGCTCTGCGCGGTGTAGAGCAAGTTCGGGTCGGAGGGGAGGGTGTTGGCCTCCTCGAAGTACGGGCGGAACGCGTCGCGGATGTCCTCGGCGTCATTCGCGAAGTCCAGGACCGCGAGGTCCGCCTGGTTCTTGCGGTCGGCCGTGCGGTTGAGACGGGACAGGGTCTGGACGGCTGAGATACCGGTCAGCTTCTTGCTGACGTACATGGTCGTCAGCAGCGGCTGGTCGAAGCCCGTCTGATACTTCTCCGCGACCACCAGGATCTTGTACTCCTGCTGGCCCCGGCCGCCCGCGCCGACCGCCTTGTCGTCGGCCCGGGTGTACGCGAACGCCTTCGGCAGCGCGCTCTCCGCGATCCCGCCGTTCTCCTTCGGCTCGGTCGTCTCCTCGTCGTCGATCGTGAGCGAGCCGGAGAACGCCACCAGGACACCCAGGTCCGGGTACTTGGTGTCGTAGTCCCGGTCCTGGATGTAACTCTTGATGGCCCGCGCCATCTCCACGGCCGACTGCCGTCTGGCCGTCACCACCATGGATTTGGCCCGCCCGCCGAGCCGACCGCGTGAGTGCGTCAGGAAGTGCTCGACGATCACCTGGGCGTGCTGGGAGACGGTGTACTCGTGGGTGAGCGCGTACCGGGCGAGCAGGCTGTTGGCCTTCGAGGGATCCACCTCGCGCTCGTCCGGATTCTGGTTCACCAGCTTCCAGTACGTGTTGTACGTGACGTAGTTGCGCAGCGGATCGAGGATGAAGCCTTCCTCAATGGCCTGGCGCATGGAGTACGTGTGGAAGGGACGGTAGGCCGCCTTGCCGTCCACGGTGTCTTCCGTGCCGAAGAGTTCGAGCGTCTTGGCCTTCGGAGTGGCGGTGAACGCGAAGTAGGAGAGGTTCGCGGCCTTCGAGCGCTCCGCGGCCTTCTTCTTCAACTTCTCGTCGAGTGTGACGGCCGTCGCGCCCTGATCCTCCGAGTCGGAGTCCAGACCGAGGTTACGCAGGGCCGCGCGGACAGCGGTGGCGGCGTCACCGGACTGGGAGGAGTGCGCCTCGTCCACGATGATGGCGAATCTGGTGCCCTCGATCTTGGTTGGGTTGCGCTGGATGTAGTCCAGGAGCGCCGGGAACGAGTGCAGGGTGACCGTGACGATCTTGCCTGTGTCCCGGGACAGCGCGCGGGCGAGCTGCTCGCTCTTCGAACCGTGCTTCTCGTCCACCTTCACGACCAGGCCCTCGATCTGCGAGAAGCTGCCGACCGTCTCCCGGAGCTGGGCGTCGAGGTTGCGGCGGTCCGTGATGACGATGACCTTGTCGAAGACCGGTGCACCCGGCTTGATCCGGCCAGCGGACAGCGCATCCGGGTCGAGCGTGCGGGGGTCCGTACCGGCGTGGAGGTCGCTCAGGCGGTGGGCGAGCCATCCGATGGTGTTCGACTTACCGGAGCCGGCGGAGGCCATGACGAGGTAGTTCTGGCCCACGCCGAAGGTCGCCGCGTGAGTGGTGAGCTTCTTGACCACGTCCCACTGGTGGAAGCGCGGGAAGATCGTCGACTTGGTGGTACCGCCGCCGGGAGTCTTGGTCTTCTGCTGGTGTACGTAACGCTGGAGCAGGTCCAGCCAGTTGTCCCGCGCCCAGACCTGCTCCCACAGGTAGGACGTGGCGTACGTGCCGTACGCGGTGGGGGCCGGGTTTCCGGCACCCCCGGGCAGGCCGGCGCCGTTGGAACCGGTGTTGAAGGGCAAGAAGCGGGTGTTCTTGCCCCGGAGCTGGGTGGCGACGAAGACGAGGTCCGGGTCGACCGCGAAGTTAGCGATGACGCGGCGCGTGAAGATCAGCTCGGTGGGGTCGCGGTCGGTGCGGTACTGCTCCTTGGCGTGCTCGACGCCCTGCCGCGTGAGCGGGTTCTTCAACTCGGCGGTGGCGACGGGAATGCCGTTCAGGAACAGGGTCAGGTCGAGCTTGTTGCCCCAGTCGGCCTGCTTGGTGGCGTAGACGAGTTCGCGTACGACGGTGAGGCGGTTGGCGCGGTAGCCGTTGAGGACGGAGCCGTCGGCGACGAGGTTCGGCTTGAAGTAGGCCATGCGGAGGCGGACGCCCCGGTCCTTGACACCGTTGCGGAGGACGTGGAGGAGGCCGTCGTCGCTGATGGCCTTGTCGAGGCGCTGGGCGAAGCCGCGCTGGGCGGCGTTGGGGTCGTTGCCGTAGACGGCGAGGAGTTCGTCCCACTCGCGGGGCTGGCTCTCGCCGAGGAAGGTGAACAGCTCGTTGGTGTCCAGGCCGAGGTCGGCCTGGTAGTCCTCGGGGTGGGCTTCGCGCCATCCGCGCCCAGCCATGGCGGCGACTATGGCGTTGCCGAAGGCGGACTCGTCATGGATGGGGCTCATCCCGGCACTCCGTCCGTTACGTTGCGGCCGCTGGCGGTGGAGACGTCGAACTGGCCGGTTACGGCGGCGGTGATGAGGGCTTGGCGGCGTTCGGAGAGAAGGTCCAGTTGCCGAGTGCAGCTTCGGATCACCGCTTGTGTGGCAGCCCGCGCCTCGGTCAGCCGTGCGGTCGAACGTCCTTGACCTTCGAGCGAGGGCGCGGGGACCATAATTTCCCGCACAACCTCCAGGTTGATTCTGGCGCGAGTAGATCCACGAGCGAGCAGCGATACCTGCTCCGCGACGGGCGGCGAACTCAATGCCCACGCGGCGTACTCATGAGACATGATCTTCTGGTCGAGGCGAAGTCTAAAGCAGTCAGCCTTGACCATCGCTGGGCCAAGCCCTTCCGGCAACACGCATGCTCGTCCGAGTGGGTGAGTCTGATCTCCAAGCCCCGCAACAATGAGGTCCCCTGGGACGGCCTCATGCCTTTTGAGCTCTGCGAAGTAGTCGAGTGGAATGTATGCGCGTTCCCTGTTCCGGAACTCGGCCCTGCCGAGATTCCCGAGCCTGATGACTTGGGCGCCTGAATCCGCGTAATGGGTACTGGTCAGGGAGCTGCCGAACGGCCCGTCGGTGATGGCGTTAATGAACCTACGAAGGGGAACCCACCCGGCGTCAGAATCTCCGTCACTTGTGATTACCTGTGCCCAGATTGCGAACAAGCGTTCTTCGATGAGAGAAACCTGTGACTCTCGCCTGCTGCGCAGTTTATCGATACGGGCGGTCTCAGCGTCGAGGAATTCGGTGATGCGGCGCTGCTCCTCTTGTGGAGGCATCGGCACTTGGATCTCGCGTACGACATCGAGATTGATTCGAGTGCGCGTCGTTCCGCGGGTGAGTGTGCGGATTTGCTGAGAGACAGCTGACGAGCTCAGCGCCCAGGCGGCGTAGCGATGTGTGAGACGAGATTCATCAAGGCGAGCGCGGAAACAGTCGGCTTTGACTATTGCCGGCCCCAAGTCTTCTGGTGCCAGGCAAGCACGGCCAACCGGATGGTTGGAGTCGCCAAGGCCAGCAATGATTAGATCTCCTGCTCTCACCTCATGGCGTTGCAGCTCGTAGAAATATTTCAGTGGAATATACGCTTCGTCGGAATTTCGAAACTCGGCTGATCCAATATTCCCGAGACGAATCACTCGGGCGCCCTCATCTGAGTAGTGACTACTTGTGAGCGAGCTCCCGAAGGGACCGTCTGTCAAGTTCCTGATGAATCGTCGAAGTGGGGTCACGGGGAAGGAGCTAATGATTGCTTGGGTCATTCTGTCACCTCTCCCAACAGTGCCTGAATCTCCGCCTCGAGCGTTTTCAGCTCCGCGTCGATCTCAGCCAACGGCCGCGGCGGCTCATACGCGTAGAAGTGCCGCGTGAACGGGATTTCGTACCCCGCCTTCGTCTTCGAGTGGTCGATCCATGCCTCCGGCACGTGCGGGTGCACCTCCCGCTTCAGGTACGCCTCGATGTCCTCGCCTAGCGGCACGTTCTCGTAGTCACGTAGCTCGCTGTCCGGCTCCGGGTTGCCGCCCTTGAGTAGCTGCTTCTCGCCCTCCGGATCGCGTACCCCCACCGTGTCCCGCAGCGCTTTCGTGAACGTCGCGCCCGTCGGGCCCTGCACGCCTGCTTCCGCCATGGCGTTCCGTACCGCGACCTGCGCCTCGGACTTGGTCGCCCACTCCGTGTTCAGCAGCGGGCTCAGCGCGTCCCCGAGCACCTGCGCCTCGGCGTCGGCCAGCTTCTGGAACTGGGCCTGTTCCTCGTCCGTCAGCTTTCGGCGGGCCTTCACCTTCGCCGCCAGCTCCGGCTCGCGCGGCAGGAAGCGCTCCTCCGCCCACTTCTGCACCGGCTTCGACGCCAGCAGCGCCGCCAGCGTCTCGTCCGACAGCTCGAACCGCAGCCTCAACGGTCGCTCGACCGTGATCCGCTGGTAGCCGAAGGCCGTGTTGTCGAAGACCTTCACCTTGGCGTGTATCGGGTGCTCCGGGTCCGCCGCGGCGGCCACAGCCTCCCCGTACAGGCGGGTGATGTCGCCGATGTGGTTCGGCTTGCCGCCCGTGCCGTCGCCCAGTTCCTTGCGCTTGTCGCCCAGCGACTTTCGCATCTTCACCCACTGGTCGCGCGCGTCCAGCAGCACGACCTTGCCCTTGTGCTGGGTGTCCTTGCGGTTCGTCAGGATCCAGAAGTAGGTGGAGATGGCCGTGTTGTAGAAGAGCTGGTCCGGCAGGGCGACGATCGCCTCAAGCCAGTCGTTCTCCAGGATCCAACGGCGGATCTCCGACTCACCCGAGCCAGCCGCACCTGAGAAGAGCGGGGAGCCGTTGAAGACGATGGCGATGCGGGAGCCACCACCGCCGTTCACGTCCACCGGCTTCATCTTCGCGATCATGTGCTGGAGGAAGAGCAGTGAGCCGTCGCTGATGCGGGGCAGGCCCGCGCCGAAGCGGCCGGAGTCACCGAGGTTCCTGTGCTCGTACTCGACCTCGTCCTTGACCTTCTTCCACTCCACGCCGAACGGCGGGTTGGCCAGCAGGTAGTCGAACTTCTCCCGCGCGTGGCCGTCGTCCGAGAAGGAGTTGCCGAAGGCGATGTTCTCCGGGTTCTGCTCCTTGATCATCAGGTCGGACCGGCAGATCGCCCAGGACTCCGGGTTGAGCTCCTGCCCGTAGACCTCCACCGTGGCGCCGTCGTTGTACGACTTGATGTGGTCCTCGGCCGCGCTGAGCATGCCGCCCGTACCGCAGGCGGGGTCCATGGCCGTGCGTACGACACCCGGCAGGCTGAGCGCGTCGCCGTCCGGGGCGATCAACAGGTTGACCATCAGCTTGATGACTTCGCGCGGGGTGAAGTGCTCGCCCGCGGTCTCGTTGGACTGCTCGGAGAAGCGCCGGATCAGCTCCTCGAAGATGTAGCCCATGTTGTGGTTGGGCACGACCTCCGGGCGCAGGTCCAGGTCCGTGAACTTGCCGATGACCTGGTAGAGCAGGTTCGCACTGTCCAGCTTGCGGATCTGCTGGGCGAACTCGTACTTCTCCATGACCTCACGGGCGTTGGGGGAGAAGCCCCCGACGTACACCTGGAGGTTCGCCGCCGCGTTGCTCGCGTCGCCGGCGATCTTCCGCAGGGTCAGGCTGCTGGTGTTGTAGAACGAGTGGCCCGACGCCCGGCGCAGGAAGTGGTCCGTGTCGATCTCCTGGCCCTCGAAACGGGCGGCCGTCTCCGCGACCTTCTCCCGTGTCGGCTCCAGTACGCATTCGAGGCGGCGCAGCACCAGGAACGGAAGGATGACCTTTCCGTAGTCGGACTGCTTGTAATCGCCGCGCAGAAGGTCGGCGACGGACCAGGCGTGGTTCGCCAACTCCGTGTGCTTGCTGCTGTTCAAGGGATTCCCCGGTTTCCTTTCGGACCCCCCGCTCTCCGGTCTACCGGAGCGGGTACTGACAAGTGTGGTGGTTGCGTGAAGGCCGTAGTGCTGGTTCAGGCCGATTCCGCGGAGGCCCTGCTGCCGGCCGCCGCCGGGGCCGACGGAACCAGCCCGCCTCCCGTCAGCCCGCCGACCAGCAGCCGCGCGGTCTCCTCGGCCAGTTCCGTGGCGCGCGCGGCCTCGGTTCTCAGGGCGTGGACGCGGCGGAACGCCTCGCCGTAGCGTCTCTGCTCCTCCAGTGGAAGCAGCGGTACGCGCAGGCGGCCCGGGCTGACGTGAAGCACTGTGCTGCCCGTGGACGCGCTCGCGATGTTCTCCTCCGCGCCCAGGAAGCCGGCCAGGAACCATGGATCGAGCCTTGCCGGATCCGGCCGGAACAGGTGGACCTGGTGGCCGAGCAGTGCCCCGGCGTCCGCGTCGTCCGCCACTCGGGCCATCGCGCCGCTGCCCCCCGCGACCGCCCGTACGAGCACGTCGCCCGCAGCGATCACCGGCGCGCCGTCCGCCCGCAGCCCGCTCGGGTCACCGGATGGGGCCGTACCGCGCGCGATGTCCAGGCCGGTGAGCACGGCGGTCACCGATGCCGCACCGGCGGAGCCCTTGGAGTCCGGCGCCGTGCGCAGCAACGTGAGTGCACCGCCCCGGGACAGGTCCGACGCCGTGGCCGTGCGCCACACGCGCGGGGAGGAGCCGGCCGCGCTCCAGTCGTCGTAACCGGCAGCCCTGCCCAGTGCCTTGGCACCGGCGACGAGCCGTCGGCGTACCTCGTCCGCCTCCTGGGCCAGTTCCGCCGGGGCGACGTCCGTGCGCGAGGCGCGTACATGGCGGGCGGGGGAGAGGTCCACGACGTCGTCCAGGAGGTCGACCACCGGGACCGCGCGGGCGGTGCCTGGCTCGTCGGCGTACGCGTCCGGGTCCTTCGTGAAGGCCGACCACTGGGTGAGGGCCGTCTCGGTGAGAGCCGTCCAGTTCAGTGGGGCGCGGCCGGTGCGCGTACCGGAGGCGGTGCCGCCCGTTCGCGTACTCCCACCCGTCGCCGCGTCACCGCCCGCTCCCGCCGCCTCGGACGTGTCGACGAACAGGACCGACGTGTGCGCGGGGCCCGCCGGCTCGGGGCGGCGCAGCACCCAGATTTGCAGCCCGACGTGGAACGGCGCCGCCGCGCCCGGAGGCAGCGCCACCACCGCGCGCAGAGCCCCGCTGCGGACCAGCTCCATGCGGACCCGGCGGCCCGAGGCGCGGGATGCGGTGGCTGGGGGGAGGAGCAGGACGGCGTGGCCGCCCGGCACCAGGTGAGCCAGCGCGTGCTGAACCCAGGCGAGCTCGGACTCGGCGCGCGGCGGTACGCCGTACGCCCAGCGGGCGTCGTACGCCAGCTCGTCGTGGCCCCAGTCGCGGTCGCCGTAGGGCGGGTTGCACAGGACGGCATCCACGGTGATCCCGCCGAAGGCGTCCGCGCGGAGACTGTCTCCCACACGCACCGTGATGTCGGCGCCCGGGGCCGCCAGCAGCAGGCTCACCGCGCTGCGCTGCGCCTGTACGGGCACGCTGTCCTGCCCGTACAGCGTCGTCGCACCACGCCGGGCGGCGGCCGAGAGCAGGGAGCCGCTGCCGCACGCCGGGTCCATGACCTGTGCGTACGGGCCGGGCACCAGGCGGGCTACGAGGTCGGCCAGCTGCACCGGGGTGCGATAGGTGCCGCTCGCCGCGCTGTCCTCCAGCTCCCGTTCCGCCAGGACGGCGAGCGCCGCCTCGCCGCTCGCGTCGTCCTGTACGCAGCGCAGCAGCGCCCGCAGGACATCGACGTCAGGCGCCGTGAAGTGGACGGCCTCCGCGCCGGGGACCAGCTCCGCGAGGTCGGCCACCGCCCTGTCGGCGCGGGCGACGAGCTCGGCGTCGGACAGGCCGGCCAGTGCGGTCCGCTCCTCGGGAGTTCGCCGGGCCGTGGCCAGTGCCAGGGGAAGCAGGGCGCCGGTCATGCCGCCACCCCCGGGGTGCAGTCGCAGCGTGGTGCGCAGCTCCTCCGCGGGGTCGGCCGTCGAGGCGTGACCCCGGGCGCCGAGCCACTTCTGCACGCCCACCAGGTCGTACAGCGGGCTGGAATCGGTGCCCCCGGACGGCGCAGGGAAGTCGTCGTGTCGACGGCGCCAGTTGCTGACGGTGGCGCGCGTGACTCCGGCGATGCGTGAGATCTCGGCGGCGGTCACCTGGGCTGGTGGCTGGGGCATGGCGGGAGTCCTGGGCCTCTCGGTAGCTGACAGCTCACAACTTACACCGTCGGTCAAACGCGTCAAGCTGTTTGACAATGCTTTCACGGTGATGCTTCTCTGTTGTTGCTTCCAAGCGAAGGTGCTCGGCCCGAGGGGGGTCCGAGCAACTCGCCGATCCCGTGGGGGGAATCGCCATGCGCATCACCATGTCGACCGCTGTCGTCGAAGGCACCCAGCTCACCGTCATGCCGTTCCGGGCGGACGCCGTGATCGGGACCATGTCCGTCCCGACGCTCGTCCAGCTCGTTCCCTCGCCCCGCCGCGAGGAGGACACGAAGACGCTCAAGGCCGCCTCCGGCGCCGTGCGTCGTCACGCCGAACTGCGGTCGCTCGTGCAGCGGGCGCTGAAGTCCACGCAGAAGGGGAAGAACGTCGGCTCGTACGCCGAGTACATCGCCGACGGCGTCAAGGGGGAGCTGGGCGCCGGCTGGTCCACGCCGCCGATCACCTTCTGGCACGCCGGACCCCTCGCCGCGCTCAGCGACGAACTGCTGCCCGGCACCGGACTGCGGACCCTGACCATCACGCCCGGCACCTCGGTCGTCGCCATCGACGGCGAGACCCAGACGACGGCCTGGCACGAGCTGTACGACGACCCGGAGCACTTCGGGCTCACCTACGCCGAACTCGCCACGATCCGCGTGCCGTTCGAGCTGTACGTCGACCTGAGCGTCGCCGACGCGCGACAGATCTTCTACGACCGCAACGTCCAGGGCGTGGCCGTCGCGAAGAACCTGGCGATGTCCATGGACCAGCGGGACTTCGCCACCCGGCTCGCGCACCGCGTCGCCGAGGCCGTCAAGGTGGACGTGGACGGCAAGCTCGTGCCGTTCACGAAACTCGTCAACGCCAGTAAGCGCCAGGTCGGCAAGAGCGACCCCGAGGTGATCACCCTCTCCGCTCTGCGGGCCCTGGTCATCACGGCGATCTACGGACGCAACGGACTCTCCCGGTCCGCGGAGACCGTCCAGGAGGACGAGCTGCCCGCCGGTACCGACGCCGGTCAGGTCGAGGGACACGTCGTACCGCTGCTCGCCCGGCTCATCGCCGAGCACAGCTCCCACTTCGTCTCGCGCAGCGCCCTCACCGCGCCCGCCGTGCTCGCCGGACTCGGGATCGCCGTCCACCACACGACGCCGTGGGCCGACCCGGCGAACGCGCTGAGCACCGACGCGCTGCAGCGGCTCCTCGCCGACATCCGGTGGGAGCGCGAAGCGCGCTACTGGGACGGCGTGGCCGCGAAGGCCGGGGCGACCGGTCGGCTCAACTTCAGCGGCGGCGTGAAGGACTCCGGCGGCCGTGTCGCCGACGCGATGCTCTACCCGGGCACGGAGGCGGGACGGCGCATCCGGGGCCAGTGACCGGACTCCTCACCTCTGCCGACGCGACCTCACGACGACCAGGAGCACGCACGATGAATTCCGACAGCCCGCGGCAGCCCCGCCCGCCCTACCCGACCACCCCGCCTCCCTTCGCTACGTACCCGACCCGGCCCGCCCCGCCGCCGCACGGCGCGTTCCCGGGCGCGTTCATGCCTCCCTCGCCTGTCCCCGGTAAGCCGTCGCAGGGCAAGAAATGGCTCACCCACGGAGCCGTCGGTCTCGTCGCCCTGTTCCTCGGCGTCGGGATCGGCATCTCGGACGACCAGGCCCAGGCCACGGACTCCGCAGGCCCCGCTCCGAAGGTGACCGTCACCAAGACCGTCACCAAGGAGGCCGAAGTGCCGGGGCCGAAGGTCACCGTGACGAAGACCGCGACGGTCACGGCTCCGCCGCCGAAGCCGCCGAAGCCGCCGAAGCCCAAGGGATTGCCCACCACCGTCGAGGGAGACGGCGAATACCTGGTGGGTGAGGACATGAAAGCGGGAACGTACAAGACGTCAGGGCCCGAGGGGAGCTTCGGCTGCTACTGGGAGCGGGCGAGCAACGCCAGCGGCGAGTTCGACGCGATCATCGCCAACGGCAACCTGGACGGCAGCGGCCGGGTCACCGTCAACAAAGGTGAGGTGTTCAAGTCGACCCGCTGTCAGGAGTGGAAGCGCGTCGGCTGAGTGGGCGGTCCTGGTAGAGGCGGGTGGGTGGCGTGCTGCACCCGGAGCCGCGCCGAGGCGGCAGACGCCGTCCCAACTGACTGAGGTGCAGGTGAAATGGGCGGGTCAGGACCTTCGTCCGCGCTTACCGTTACGCCGCTCGGGTGTATGACATGACCGACCCTGTCGCAGCCCAGCAGGCTGCCGTCGAGGCCGAGCTCAAGCGGCTTGCCGACCAGGAACAGCGGCAGCAGTCACGGGAGGCCGCCTCGGGACACCGGCCCAACGGCTTTGTGCTCCGCAAGTGGCGATGGCTCGGAGTCAACGGCGCGGACGCTGTCATCGCCGTGCGGGACGTTCTCGCGGAGATGCTTCGCTCGCCGGACGTCCTTGAGCACCTCCAAGACGGCCATGAGCAGCACCTACGCCAAGCCCTGGACGAATCCCCGGATGTGGACGGCCTGCTGCCCGCAGTCGGTACCACCCTGCGCAACTGCGCGCCTGACGACGTCTTGAACCTGTAATTCCCGCGCTTCGAGCTGCGCCATGATTACGACGATTGCTCACCGGAGGCCGACTTCGCAGCCAAGTGCAGCAAGGCGCGGCTGAGCAGGCACTGGTGTGGGATGTGTCGGCCGGAGAGCGGCCGCGTCAGGGTGATGCTGGAGAGCTGCGGACCCCCGAATAGCAGGGGCGATGTCGCTCTCGATCGCGAACGCGCGGCTCATGGGACGCCCGGCCCTGGGGGCGGGCATCTGGCTCCCGGGTCGGAGCCGGGCTGGAACGTTTTCCTGGTCGTCAGCCCTGGCCCCGACCACTGTCGCCGCAGCCGCAGCCGCAGCCGCAGCCGCAGCCGCAGCGGGAGCTGTGAGCCGCCCCACAGAAGTAACCCGTTCGGATCACTGCGCGCCGTGGCACAATGACCCTGTACCAGCAGCAGCGCACTCCGGGGTCGGTGTAATTCCGAACCGGCGGTTATAGTCCGCGACCCGTCCGCATCCAGTGGCCGGTTGACCAGGTGAGATTCCTGGACCGACGGTGAAAGTCCGGATGGGAGGCAGTGCGCGGCGGGCCGTCACAGGTACGCCGCCGTAGGCGGATGCGTTCCGGGAATTCCCGGGACGACCACATCCGTGTCTTCGGTTTTCGGCGTTCCCCTGTTGCGTTCCGCTTCATCTGTCGTCATCGACAGGCCCCGGAGTCCGTGCCCGAAGAGGCAGGAGGACCCGGTGGCCACCGCAGCCGAAAGAACCGCCATGCGGCGGGCGATCACGCTCGCAGCCCGCGGACTCGGCGCCACCAGCCCGAATCCGGTCGTCGGATGCGTCATCCTCGACGCCTCCGGAGAACAGGCCGGCGAAGGCTTCCACCAGCGCGCCGGAGGACCGCACGCCGAGATCCACGCCCTGTGCGAGGCCGGCGAGCGGGCCCGTGGCGGCACCGCCCTCGTCACCCTCGAACCCTGTAACCACACCGGACGCACCGGCCCCTGCGCCCAGGCGCTCACCGAGGCCGGCGTCCGCCGTGTCGTGTACGCGGTGGGCGACCCGAACCCGCAGGCCACCGGCGGTGCGGCCACCCTGCGTGCCGCCGGCGTCGAGGTGGAGGAGGGCCTCCTCCGCGACGAGGCGGAGGCCGGCAACGCCGCGTGGCTCACCTCGGTCCGCCTCGGCCGCCCGTACGTCCTCTGGAAGTACGCGGCGACCCTCGACGGCCGGATCGCCGCCGCCGACGCCACCAGCCGCTGGATCACCTCCCCCGAGGCCCGCGCCGACGTCCACCGTCTGCGCGCCGAGGCCGACGCCGTGGTGGTCGGCTCCGGTACCGCACGCAGCGACGATCCCCAGCTGGGCGTACGCGGCATCGAGGGCGCCACCCAGCCGCTCCGGGTGGTCGTCGACACCGGTGCCACCGCCGTCCGGCCCGGAGCCCGGGTCCTCGACGGGTCCGCGCCCACCCTGATCGCGGTCGCCGACGACGCCGAGGCGGGCCACCTCCCCGAGGAGGCCGTGCTGCGCCTGCCGCGCGCCGCCACCGGGCCCGGCCTGGACATCGCCGCCCTGCTCGCCGCCCTCCACGGCCGGGGCATCCGTTCCGTACTCCTCGAAGGCGGGCCGGTCCTGGCCGGCTCCTTCGTCGCCGCGGGAGCGGTCGACACCGTCGTCGGCTATCTCGCCCCGGTTCTCCTCGGCGCGGGCCCCGCGGCCCTCGCCGACGCCGGAATCTCCACCATCTCCCAGGCGTTGCGCCTCGACGTGACCGAGTCCGTCCGTATCGGCCCCGATCTGCGCATCACCGCCGTCCCTGTTCCTGCTCGGAAGGGAAACTGAGTGTTCACCGGAATTGTCGAAGAACTGGGTGAGGTCACCGCCGTCGAGAAGCTCGACGACGCCTCCCGCTTCCGACTGCGCGGCCCCGTCGTGACCGAGGACGCCAAGCACGGCGACTCCATCGCCGTCAACGGCGTCTGCCTCACCGTCGTGGACCTCGGGGAGAACGAGTTCACCGCCGACGTCATGGCCGAGACACTGGACCGCTCCAGCCTCGGTGCCCTGGCGGTCGGCTCCCGGGTCAACCTGGAGCGCCCCATGGCTCTGGGCGGCCGTCTCGGCGGTCACATCGTCCAGGGACACGTGGACGGCACGGGCCGCATCGTCGAGCGCCAGGTCTCCGAGAACTGGGAGATCGTCAAGATCTCCCTGCCCGCCGGTCTGACCCGCTACGTGGTGGAGAAGGGCTCGATCACCGTCGACGGCGTGAGCCTGACCGTCGTCGACGCCGGCCCCGACTACTTCACCATCAGCCTCATCCCCACCACCCTCGCGCTGACCACGCTCGGCCTGAAAAAGCCCGGCGACCCGGTCAACCTCGAGGTCGACGTCCTCGCGAAGTACGTCGAACGGCTTCTCGGCCACGGCGTCGCGCCGGAACCCGGGGAGCCCGTCGCATGAACGCCCTGGACTGGCTGAACTCGGAGGCGTTCACCGCCTTCGGACAGCACATCATCTGGTCGGACATGCTCGGCAACACGATCGGCCTGATCGCCCTGGCCCTCGGCTGGCTCCGCTCGGTCTGGACCTGGCCCGCCCAGCTCCTGTCCGGCGCCGTCCTGGTCGCCGCCAACGTCTCCGTGCAGCAGGCGGGCAGCGTCGGCAAGCAGCTGATCGTCATCGCCGTCGCCGTCTGGGGATGGCAGCAGTGGACCCGCGGCAGGCAGCAGGCGCAGGACGGGTCCATCGCCGTACGCTTCGCCACCTGGCGCGAGCGCGGGTACCTGGTGGGCGGCGCCGCGCTCGGCACGCTCGCGGTCGGCGGGCTGTTCACCGCCTTCCCGTCGCTCTCCTGGAGCCCCTGGGCGGACGCCTACATCTTCGCCGGCACCCTCGTGGCGATGATCGCCCAGGCACGCGGCATGGTCGAGTTCTGGTTCGCCTGGCTGCTCGTCGACCTCGTCGGCGTACCGCTCAACTTCCACAGCGGACTCGCCTTCTCCGGCCTCATCTACGTCGTCTACGGCGCACTCGTCCTGTGGGGCATGCGCGACTGGTGGCTGCGTACGCGGACACCCGCTCTGGAAGGAGCCACGGCATGACTGCCCAGCCCACCTGGTTGCACGACCGCACCCTCGAAAACCTCACGCTCGACCCCGTCGAGCAGGCCGTCCGCGACATCGCCGCCGGACGGCCCGTCGTGGTCGTCGACGACGAGGACCGGGAGAACGAGGGTGACCTCGTCATCGCCGCCGAGAAGGCGACCCCCGAGATCATCGCCTTCATGATGAGCGAGTGCCGCGGTCTGATCTGCGCGCCCATGGAGGACGACGAGCTGGAACGCCTCGAACTCCCGCAGATGGTCACGCACAACACCGAGTCGATGAAGACGGCCTTCACCGTCTCCGTGGACGCCTCCACAGAACACGGCGTGACCACCGGGATCTCCGCGGCCGACCGCGCCACCACGCTCCGGATGCTGGCGGGCGGCACGGCCGGCCCCGGCGACTTCGTACGCCCCGGCCACGTCTTCCCGCTCCGCGCCCGCGCCGGCGGTGTGCTCGTCCGCAACGGCCACACCGAGGCCGCCGTCGACCTGGCCAGGCTCGCCGGGCTGCGCCCCGCCGGCGCCATCGTCGAGATCGCGGGCGAGGACGGCGTGATGCTGCGACTGCCGGAACTGATCCCGTTCGCCCGCAAGCACGGCCTCACGATCATCTCCATCGAGGACCTGATCGCCTACCGCCGCAGCTTCGAGCCCACCGTCCGCCGCGAGGCCGAGGTCCGGCTGCCCACCGCCTTCGGTCTGTTCACCGCGTACGGCTACCGCTCCGTCGCCGACGGCGTCGAGCACGTGGCACTCGTCCACGGCGACATCAAAGACGGCCAGGACGTCCTCGTCCGGGTCCACTCCGAATGCCTGACCGGTGACATCTTCCAGTCCCAGCGCTGTGACTGCGGCCCCCAGCTGCACACCTCCATGGAACGCGTCACGGCCGAGGGCCGCGGGATCATCGTCTATCTGCGCGGGCACGAGGGCCGGGGCATCGGACTGCTGTCCAAACTGCGCGCGTACGAGCTCCAGGAGCTCGGCTCCGACACCCTCGACGCCAACCTCGAACTCGGGCTTCCCGCCGACGCGCGGGACTACGCGGCGGGCGCCCGGATCCTGCGGGACCTCGGCGTGCGCACCCTGCGCCTGATGACCAACAACCCGGACAAGACCGCCGCGCTCGTACGGCACGGTCTCGAGATCACCGGGCGTGAACCCATGCCCGTACAGGCCGGTGAGCACAACCTGCGGTACCTGCGTACCAAGCGGGACCGGATGGGACACGACCTGCCCTGGCTCGACGCCGCCGCGTCGGCCTGCGGCAACCAGTAAGCACCGACGAACACACAGGAGAGACATGAGCGGCAAGGGCGCACCCGAACTGTCCGTACGCAACTGCGGAGACCTGCGGGTGGCGGTGATCGCGGCGCAATGGCACGAGAGGGTCATGGACGGACTCGTCGACGGGGCCCTGCGCGCCCTGCGCGACCTGGGCATCGACGAGCCGACGCTGCTCCGGGTCCCCGGCAGCTTCGAGCTCCCGGTGGTGGCCAAGGTGCTCGCCGGCCGCGGCTACGACGCGATCGTCGCCCTCGGGGTGATCATCCGAGGAGGCACCCCCCACTTCGAATACGTGTCCCAGGGTGTGACCAACGGACTCACCCAGGTCACGGTCGACACGGGAGTCCCGGTCGGCTTCGGAGTGCTCACCTGTGACAACGAGGAACAGGCTCTGGACCGGGCCGGGCTCGAAGGCTCCAACGAGGACAAGGGGCACGAAGCGGTGACCGCCGCCGTGGCAACCGCCGCCACACTGCGCACCGTCAGCGAACCCTGGCGCTGAGCGGCGCTCCGGGACCCCGTATTCTAAGGACCATCATGGCGAACAAAACCTTCGAAGAGCTCTTCGCCGAGCTGCAGCTCAAGGCCGCCGACGGCGACCCCTCCACCTCCCGCACCGCCGAGCTGGTGGACAAGGGAGTGCATGCCATCGGCAAGAAGGTCGTCGAGGAGGCCGCCGAGGTCTGGATGGCCGCCGAATACGAGGGCAAGGAAGCCGCCGCCGAGGAGATCTCGCAGCTGCTCTACCACGTCCAGGTGATGATGGTCGCCCGCGGGATCTCCCTCGACGACGTCTACGCCCACCTCTGAGCCACCCCTCGCGTCTCCCGCAGATCCCTCCGCACCATCCCTCCGCACAAAGGAAACCCGACCTCATGCTGCGCATCGCCGTTCCCAACAAGGGTTCACTCTCCGGACCTGCGATGGCGATGCTCCATGAGGCCGGCTACCAGCAGCGCAAGGAGTCCAAGGAACTCGTCCTGGTCGACCCGACCAACGAGGTCGAGTTCTTCTACCTGCGGCCGCGCGACATCGCGATCTACGTGAGCTCGGGCCGCCTCGACATCGGCATCACCGGCCGCGACCTGCTGCTGGACTCCGGTGCCGACGCCGAGGAGATCCTCCAGCTCGGCTTCGCGCGCTCGACCTTCCGTTACGCCACCAAGCCCGGCACGGCCACCGGCCCCGAGGACTTCGCCGGCATGACGATCGCCACGTCCTACGAGGGCATCGTCGCGGCACACCTCGCCGACGCCGGCGTCGAGGCCTCCGTCGTCCACCTCGACGGCGCGGTCGAGACGGCCATCGAGCTCGGTGTCGCCCAGGTCATCGCCGATGTCGTCGAGACCGGCACCAGCCTGCGCAACGCCGGACTCGAGGTCATCGGCGAGCCGATCATGACCTCGGAAGCCGTCGTGATCCGCCGCAACGGAGCCGACGCGAAGGACCCCAAGGTGCAGCAGTTCCTGCGCCGTCTGCAGGGCGTCCTGGTCGCCCGCTCGTACGTGATGATGGACTACGACTGCCGCGTCGAGCACCTGGAGCGCGCCGTCGCCCTCACCCCGGGCCTGGAGTCGCCGACCATCTCCCCGCTGCACCACGAGGGCTGGGTCGCCGTCCGCTCCATGGTCGCGGCCAAGGAGGCCCAGCGGATCATGGACGATCTGTACGAGCTGGGCGCGCGCGCCATCCTCACGACGGCCATCCACGCCTGCCGCCTCTGACGGCCGGACCCAGCCGGACCCAGATCCCTGAGCCGGACCACAGCACACCTAAGGACGACAGCGCCGCCATGTCCGACCCCGCGCCCCGGCCGCCCGGGCTCCCCGCTCTTCCGGCCACCTTCAGGCCCACCCTCACCCGGGTGGTCCTGCTGGCCGTGGGGGCGGCGATGTTCGTCGTCATCACCGCGGTCGCGATGATCCTGGAGAACCTCAGCGCGGGGGAGCGGACCAGCTTCGTCTTCGTGGCCCTGCTCTTCTTCGGCGTCCTCGCCCTGCTCAGCAGGCCCCGCATCACCGTCGACGAGGCGGGGGTCACGGTCGTCAACATCACCCGTACCCGCCGACTCGCCTGGGCGCAGATCCTCCGCGTCAATCTGCGCGCCGGTGACCCGTGGGTCTTCCTCGACCTCAATGACGGCACCAGCATGCCCGCACTCGGCATCCAGCCCGGGATCGCAAGGGAACGGGCGATCAGCGACGCCCGGACCCTCCGCGCTCTCGTCGAATTCCACGGCAGCGGAGTGAACGACGCCCCGGAGAACAGCTGAGTCCCCTGCCCCGTACGGCCCGATCCCGATTATTCTGGGACCGGTGGCGCACCGGGTGCGCCCCGCCCCGCACCAGAGGGCCCTCGAGGCCCGCGGGGCATTTTCCTGCGACCCAAGGAGTGACTCCCTCCAGCAATGGACGGATCGTCCGGTAGTACCTGCGCCGCCCTCTCTCCGGAGGCGGCGGCATGACCACCCCCCTGTTGCTGCTCCTCGCGGCATTCCTTCTCATCCTCGCCAACGGGTTCTTCGTGGCAGCCGAATTCGGGCTCGTCACGGTGGAACGGCCGGACGCCGAACGTGCCGCCGCCGAAGGCGACCGCCGGGCCCGTACCGTCGTCGCCGCCCTGCGTGAACTCTCCTTCCAGCTGTCCGGCACGCAGCTCGGCATCACCATCACCTCGCTGGTCGTCGGCATGCTCGCCGAACCGGCGCTCGCCCAGCTGCTCGCCGGACCGCTCACCGCCACCGGACTGCCCCGGGGAGTGGTTCCCGGGGTGAGCGTCGTGATCGGCATGCTGTTCGCCGCCGCCGTCCAGATGGTGATCGGCGAGCTCGTACCGAAGAACTGGGCGGTCTCCCGGCCGCTCCAGGTCGCCCGGTTCGTCGCCGGGCCCCAGCACCTCTTCTCCACCCTTCTGCGACCCGTGATCACAGCCCTGAACGCGGTCGCCAACCGGCTGGTCCGGCTGCTGGGCGTCGAACCCACCGCGGAACTGGCCTCCGCCAGGACCCCGGGCGAGCTCGTCTCCCTGGCCCGGCACTCCGCCGAGGCCGGCACCCTGGAGCAGGACACCGCCGATCTCTTCGTGCGGACCCTGTCCCTCGCCGGCCTCACCGCGCAGCACGTCATGACCCCGCGGGTGAAGGTCAGCGCACTGCAGGCGTCGGCGACCGCGGCTGACGTCCTCAACCTCACGCGGGCCACCGGCCTGTCCCGCTTTCCCGTCTACCGGGACCGCATCGACGAGGTCGTCGGCATGGTCCACCTCAAGGACGCTCTGGCCGTCCCCTCCCAGGACCGGCTGCGCACCCCGGTGAGCCGGATCGCCGTGCCGCCGCTCCTGGTGCCGGAGACCCTGTCCGTCGGACTGCTGCTCCAGCGGTTGCGCAGCGAGCAGCCGATCGCCGTCGTGGTCGACGAGTACGGCGGCACCGCCGGTGTCGTCACCCTCGAGGACATCATCGAGGAACTCGTCGGTGAGGTACGGGACGAGCACGACGCCGAGGGCGCCGACCGCCCCGATCTGACGCCCGTCGTCGCCGACGACGGGCGGTCCGGCTGGGACGTGGAGGGCAGCACCCGGGTGCTGACCCTGCGGCGGGTAGGCCTCGACGTGCCCGAGGGGCCGTACGAGACCGTTGCGGGGCTGGTCGCCGATCTGCTGGGGCGCATTCCCGTCCCTGGTGACCGGACCGAACTGCCCGGCTGGCGGATCGCCGTCCGCCAGGTCGGCCACTACCGTGCGGAACAGGTCCGCTTCGTCCGACTGACCGACATACCGCCGGCTCCGGCGGACCGGCCGGAACCGGACGAACAGCCGGAACGGCCCACCCAGGAACTGCTGGAGGCCGTGCGATGAGCCTCGTACAGCTGATCTTCGCCGGTCTTCTGGTGCTGGCGAACGGCTTCTTCGTCGGCGCCGAATTCGCGCTCGTCTCCGTACGGCGCAGTCAGGTCGAACCCCTCGCGGCAGGCGGGTCGAGCCGGGCCAGGCAGGTTTTGTACGGCCTGGAGAACCTGCCGCAGATGATGGCCGCGGCACAGTTCGGCATCACCATCTGCTCCCTCACGCTCGGCGCCGTAGCGGAGCCGACCGTCGCCCACCTCCTGGAGCCGGTCTTCCACGCGGCGCGCCTGCCGGAAGGGCTCGTGCATCCGCTCGGCTTCGCGGTCGCCCTCGTCTCCGTGGTCTTCCTCCATCTCGTCATCGGCGAGATGGTCCCGAAGAACCTGGCGATGGCCGCCCCCGAGAAGACCGCGATGTGGCTCAGCCCCGGCCTGGTCGGCTTCGCACGGCTCTGCCGGCCCGTCACCTCCGCGCTCGGGGCCTGCGCCAGGCTCGTCCTGCGGCTCTTCAAGGTCGAGCCGAAGGACGAGGTCGAGGCCGTCTTCACCAGCGAACAGCTCAACCGCCTGGTGGAGGACGCGGGCATGGCCGGCCTGCTGGAACCGGAGGCACGGGAACGCCTCGGGGACGCCCTCGAGCTGGGCAGCAGGCCCGTCACCGATGTGTTGCTCGACCGGGCGTCCCTGGTGACGGTGGACCCCTCCGTCACCCCGCGCCGCATCGAGGAACTGACCGTACGGACCGGCTATTCACGCTTTCCCGTCTGCGCGGAGGGCAGCGGCCCGTTCATGGGCTATCTGCACGTCAAGGACGTCCTGGAGCTGGAGGACGGCGAGCGGGCCGTTCCGCAGCAGATCTGGCGCCCGATGGCGACCGTACGGGCGGAACTCCCCCTGGACGACGCCCTGACGGTCATGCGCCGTGCGGCCACGCATCTCGCCCAGGTCGCCGACGCGTCGGGCAAGGTGCTCGGCCTCGTCGCCATGGAGGATGTCCTGGAGATGCTCGTGGGGGAGGTCCGCGACCCGGCTCACCGCGTCTCGGCGCCCCGCCGCACGGTGGAGGTGCCGAAGGCCATGGCTCCTCTCAGCTGAGCTCCGCTGCCGCCGGACGCACCCGCCGGGGCCGTCCGGCGGCGGCTTCACTGGGCCCCGGGCTCCTGTGCCCCGCGGTCGATCGGGCCCCGGCCCGACAGCACCTCGCCGTACGCCTGCATCAGATCCGGCAGCCGCAGGGTGGCCAGATCGTCCCGGGTCGGTGCGGCGGCGTAACCGGACAGCCGCAGATCACGGTAGGCGCAGCTCTTCTCGTACAGGGTGCGCAGGAAACGGCCGTTGCCCAGCTCGTCGATCCAGCCCTGATCGACCACATGTCCGCTGATGCTGCGCAGCTCGTCGAGGGACTCCTCGTCCCATACGTCGCCGTTCTCGGAGGCCAGCACTCCGCCGATCGCGGTGAGTTCGAGGGGTCGGTAGCTCGGGAAGTCGACCCGTGTGGTGAAGCGTGAGGAGAGTCCCGGGTTGGTGGAGAGCAACCGGTCCATGCCCTCCGGATAGCCGGCGAGGATGACGACCAGGTGGTCCCTGTTGTCCTCGGCCCGTTTGAGGAGGACCTGCAGAGCCTCGTCGCCGTACGCATCGCCCTTGCTGTAGCCCGAGTTGGCGAGGCTGTACGCCTCGTCCACGAACAGCACCCCGCCGAGCGCCGAATCAATCAGCTCGTTGGCCTTCACCGCGGTTTGGCCGAGGAACTCGCCCACCAGGTCGGACCGTTGGGCCTCCACCAGATGGTCGCCGCCGAGCAGCCCGAGGGCGTAGAACACCCGGCCCAGGATGCGGGCGACCGTGGTCTTGCCCGTCCCCGACGGGCCGGAGAAGACGAAGTGGCGTTTCGGCGGCTGCACCGGAAGCCCCTGCTCCGTCCGCAGACGCGCCATGTTCAGCTGTGCGGACAGGGCCTTGACCTGGCGTTTCACCGGTTCGAGCCCGACCATGCGCTCGAGCTCCGCCAAGGCCTCCGCAAGCATCACCGGGTCGCTCGGTCCCGCGGGGAGGACGGCGGCACGCGGCGCTCCCGGCTTCGTCCGTGCCCCGTCACCGGCGGGCCCGGACGGTGGCACCACGGGCCCGGACGGAATCTGCGGGTCACCACCGCCGACCCAGGGCTCGCGGCCGTCCACCAGGTCGGTGCCGAGCGTCACGTCTCCGTCCGTCCGGGCCTCCACGCCCGCGCCGTCCGAACCGAAGCCGGCCAGTGAGACCGCGGCGAGATCGGCGGCCTCGTCGTAACCGTCTCCCTCGGAGATCGCCGCGAGTCTGGCCGAGGTGTCCATGAACGCCGGGTCCACGCGGTGCACCGCCCGGTACAGCGGCAGGGCCGCCGCACTGCGACCGGTGCCCTCGTGAGCCCGCGCCAGCCAGTATCTCAGCTCCTTGCGCTGCGGCTGTTCGCTGCGACAGCGCATCAGCGCGGCTGACAGGAGAGGTTCCGCCTGCCCGTACATCTCCAGACGCACCCGCGCCATGCCGCCGAAGAGCCCCGCCTCGATGCCGAGCATCGGATCGTCGACGAGCCGCTCCGTGGTGCGTAGGAGCTGCTCCCAGTCCTTGACCAGGTACGAGCGGCAGGCGTGCAGGAAGCGCACCTGGGGATCGGCGTCGACCGGCGGCAGACCCGCCAACGCCCGGTCCAGCTCCGGCACATGGCGGCCGTCCAGCCAGTGCGAGGCGTGGGCGAGAAGCAGATCGCGCGGGCTTTCCAGCACCGGCTGCACCCACCACCCCAGCCAGTACCACGAGTTGAGGGTGCGGCGATGACGGGTGCGCTGCTCGCCGAAGCGGTCGCGATGGCGGTGCATGCGTAACAGTGCCGTGGTGGTGTCGATCCGCAGCGCGTGCAGCCCCAGCCAGCCGTCCGCCATGCCGGGATCGAGACGCACCGCGGTTCTGAACTCCTCCTCGGCCTGCGGATACGCGCCCATGGTGTAGGCGTCCACCCCGCGCAGCCATGCAAGGTCGGCCGGGGCCTGCGCGCCCGGCGTGCCGATGTCCATCAGGTCCCCCACAAACCGTGCCCCCAGAATGTCCCGCCCGCACAGCATGCCCAGCGCGGCGCACCTAATCACCGTGCCGGGGACGCGAATTGACCACACCTGAGCGGCATCGTACCTGTACGGGGAGTGAGCGGTTAAGCGCGTAACCGGCATATCAGGGGGGTGACCGAGGGTGAGTGAAGGGCTCGGTGCGCCGGGGTGAGAGGGCAGAACGAAGCCCCCGGTCACGGGGGAACAACCAGGGGCTTCGCGTCTGCGGCGGCTCCGAAAAGCCGCACATTGAGAACGTAAGACCTGTACGGCCACTCGGTCAAGCCGGGTTGGAGCACCTCCGGATCTCTTCCTACTGACCGGTATGGCACCCTTCAGGCTTCACCGTCCGTGAACTTTCGACACGCCACCGCTGTCGGGCCGGGCCCTTCCAGCCACGCGTACCCCGTGGGCATCCGTCGTATCACCGCGTCCGCGAAGGGGTACGAGGGGTCTTCGGCGAAATGCCGCCGCTCCGCGACCGTCCAGCCGTCCCAGAAGTCCGCCAGCTCGGGGCCGTCGCGGTGCCTGCCCCGCTCCCAGGCCGCCTCGCTCTCCCCCTCGATCCACAGCAGCCCGGCGAGGTACGGCCTCACCGCGGTGCGGCCCGCCCCTACCCCCTCGATCAACATCACGGGAGCGGGGGCCAGCGTCCTCGGCCGGCCGAAGCGCCGAACCGTCCAGTCGTACGGGGCGTACCGAGCGGGTTCCTCCCGTGAGAGCGGATCCAGGACCTGCGTCCGGAGCCTGTCCGTCCAGGCGAAGAGCTCCTCGTGCGTGGCCAGGTCGTCCAGGTGCAGCACGGGGGCGTTGCCCAGGGCCGCGGCCAGGCAGCCGGAGAAGGTGGTCTTGCCGGACCCCGCGTGGCCGTCGACCGCGATCAGCCGCACCGGCCCGCAGGACGGAGGGAGGGAGCGCAGCCGGCGCGCGTGGTCCGCCAGGTCGTTCATGAGCCCCAGCCTACGAGTCCTGCGCACTTGGTCATGGCCCCGTCCAGGCCACCTCGGTGGACCAGGCCAAGATTCTGCCGCGGCACGGGGCGAATCACTGGCCGGACCCGGTCCCGACCCGCGATAGTTGGCGCACCGATCGGCACCCGCAGCCCCAATCCGCTCAACGACCGGGGGTCTCGCCCATGACCAGACCGACTTCGCGCAGGACCGTGCTCACCGCCGCGCTCGCGGCGGCGGCCGGCGCAGGCACAGTGGCCTCCGCCGCCCCGGCGGGCGGCACCTCCTCCCGCACCGCCTCATCACCGGCGACAGACTCGCCCGTGGACAACCGTTTCTGGACCACCTACTCCGACTGGCGCTGTGGCTCGTCGGACGGGACCCGCGCCGCCGCCGGCCTCCGGCCGGGCCTGGTGATCTCCACGCCCGCCGGAAGCACCGACTACCGGGACCCGCACACCGGCACGACCAGCGCCTGGGAGTACGCGACCTGGACCTCCCCGGTCTACCGCTCGGCCGTCCCCGCCACCGAGGTGATCGCCTCCTGGAACGCCCACACTCCGCAGGGCACCTGGATCCAGATCGAGCTGCGCGGAAGCTACTCGGACGGCACGGACACGCCCTGGTATGTGATGGGCCGCTGGGCCGCCGGTGACACGGACATCCGCCGCACCTCCGTGGACGACCAGACCGACGGCAGAAGCACGGTCTGGACCGACACCCTCTCCGTGGACGACGCGGCGAGCGGGCTGCGGCTGGTGTCCTACCGGCTGAGGCTCACCCTTCACCGCACCCCCGGCACCCGCCTCACGCCCACAGTCCACCGGGCCGGCGTCATGGCCTCGGACATCCCCGACCGCTTCACCGTCCCGGCCACCGTGCCCGGCACCACCCGTGAGCTGGCGGTGCCCCGCTATTCGCAGAACGTCCATGTGGGGGAGTATCCGGAGTACGACAACGGGGGCGAGGCCTGGTGCAGCCCCACTTCCTCGCAGATGATCATCGAATACTGGGGCCGCGAGCCCACCCCTGAGGACCTGGCCTGGGTCAAGCCCGGCCTCGCCGACCCACAGGTCTGCCATGCGGCACGCTTCACCTTCGACCACCAGTACGAGGGCTGCGGCAACTGGCCGTTCAACGCCGCCTACGCGTCGACGTACAAGGACATGAACGCCGTCGTCACCCGGCTCAAGTCGCTGACCGACCTGGAGAAGCTGATCGGCGCGGGCATCCCGGTCATCACGTCCCAGTCGTTCGTCAAGGGCGAGCTGACGGGGGCGGGTTACGGAACGTCCGGCCACCTGATGACGGTGATCGGCTTCACGGCCGAAGGCGACGTGATCGCCAACGACCCCGCATCGCCGTCCAACGACGCGGTGCGCCGCGTCTACCGGCGCCGCGAGTGGGAGAACATCTGGCTCCGTACCAAGCGCTACGACGCGAACGGGCAGGTCAGGGGTGGTACGGGAGGGGTCTGTTACGTCTTCTGGCCCGTCAACTCGGCACCGAGTCAGCGCCGCGTTCTGCGCTCGCTCGGCCTGGTGTGACCATGGGCGCGTTCTTGCTGCGCAGCCAGTCCGTGCCGATCTGCGGCATGTCCCCGCGGAAGACCGTGGCGCGGTCGGTGAGATCGTTGGCGATCGTGTAACCGGCGACGTACGCAAGCGCCGGGCTCAGCCTTCAGGACCTGGCCCGGCTGCCGTGGGTCACCTACCAGCGCACCTACGACGCCCCGGCCGTGCGCCAGCTCGGCATGCTCGGGGTCGAACCGCGTGTGGAGGTCTCCGTCGACAGCTTTCAGCTGCTGCCACTGCTGGTGGCCGGCACCCGGCGCATCGCCCTGATCCAAGCCCGCCTCGCCGGCCTCCTCACGTCGCTCGCCGCCGTGCGGGTTCTGGAGCCGCCGTACGAGGCGGTACCTCTGCGGGAGGCGATGTGGTGGCACCCGGTGCACACGCACGACGCGGCCCACATCTGGCTGCGCGAGACGGCGGCCCGGGTCGGCAGGCGCGTGGCGGGGGGCTGACGGGTGTGCGGCTCCTGGACGGCGACGTGGGGCCCGCCGCCCAGGAGCGCTCGGAGACGTCGGTCCCTCAGGTGTCCAGGCCGAAGGGCTCCGCCTCCGCCGGCACTGTGGTCGGGCCACGGGGGACGCCCGCTGCCGAACGACCGAGTGAGATGCCGTGACCGCGACCACAGCCGAGAACCGGACCCGCTCCCGCGCCCGCACCGGCGGTCCCGAGGACGGGCCGAAGATCCCGGAGCACATCCTGGGCTGGACGCTCGTCGTCGTCCTCGCCGTGTTCGCCACCCAGGCAGGACTCATGTGACGTGCGGCCACCACGCACGACGGGTGAGGTGGGGCGCCCGCCCGGCACCCCACCCCTGACCCGCCCTGCGGTGCGTGTACCCCGCCGGGGCTAGTTGATGGCCTTGATGAGCTCACCGTCCGTCGTGTCGCCGCTGAGCTCCCAGAAGAAGGTGCCGCCCAGGCCCTGCTGGTTCTTGTAGTCCATCTTCGTGGCGATGGTGGCCGGGGTGTCGTAGCTCCACCAGTCGGTTCCGCAGTGGGCGTACGCCGTGCCCGCCACGGTGCCCGTCACGGGACAGCTGTTCTTGAGGACCTTGTAGTCCTCGATGCCCGCCTCGTACGCCCCCGGGGCTGCTCCGGTCGCCGTACCGCCCGGCTCCGACTGCGTGACGCCGGTCCAGCCGCGGCCGTAGAAGCCGATGCCCAGCAGCAGCTTGTCCGCGGGGATGCCCAGACCCTTGAGCTTGGAGATCGCCGCGTCGCTGTTGAAGCCCTCCGTCGGGATGCCCGGGTAGGAGGTCAGCGGTGAGTGCGGAGCCGTCGGTCCCTGCGCCGCGAACGCGCCGAAGAAGTCGTACGTCATCGGGTTGTACCAGTCCAGGTACTGCGCCGCCCCCGCGTAGTCCACCGCGTCGATCTTGCCGCCGTCGGACCCGTCTGCGGTGATGGCCGAGGTGATCAGGTTGCCGGTGCCGAACTTCGAGCGCAGCGCGGACAGAAGGCCGCCGTACGCGTCGCGGCCACTGGTGTCGCAGGTCAGGCCGCAGGCGTTCGGGTATTCCCAGTCGATGTCGATGCCGTCGAAGACATCGGCCCAGCGCGGGTCCTCGACCAGGTCGTAGCAGGAGTCGGCAAAGGTGGCGGGATTCTGCGCGGCCTCGGCGAAGCCGCCGGACCAGCTCCAGCCGCCGAAGGACCAGATGACCTTCAGGTCGGGGTGCAGCTTCTTCAGCTTGCGCAACTGGTTGAAGTTGCCGCGCAGTTCCTGGTCCCAGGTGTCCGCGACGCCGTCCACCGACTGGTCGGCCGTGTAGGCCTTCTCGTAGTCGGCGTAACTGTCCCCGATGGTGCACTTGCCGCCCTGGACGTTACCGAAGGCGTAGTTGATGTGCGTCAGCTTGTCCGCCGAGCCCGACGTCTCGATGTTCTTGACGTGGTAATCGCGCTGATAGACACCCCAGTTGGTGAAGTACCCGACCACCTTGTCGCCGGCCGCGGTGGGGGCGGCTTCGACGGCAGCCGGTGCGGAGGCCTCGGAAGCGGTGGGGGCGGCGCCCGCCGACGACGTACCGGCGACGCCGAGCAGGGCGGCTCCGAGCGCGGCGGTACAGGCGGTGGCGACGAGCGCCCGGAGACGGGCGCGAGGACGGTGAAGTCCGGTCATTGTGGCTCCTCGTGGGGGAGGGCTTGGGTGTGGGGAGGCCTGCCCCATCCACCCGGAATTGGCATGGACGCGATGAGGCGTTGCGGGAGACCGTAGGAGGACTAGACCAGTTAGGTCAATGGTTCGGACCAATTTCCCTGATCGTGGTGTCTGTCGACCGGTGACGCATGCGCGCCGATCGGGCATACTCGACGCGCCATAGCCGCCGTTCGGCGCCTCCCGTGATCCGGGCAGGCAGGATCGGCGGAAGAGCCGTAGATTTCCGGGCATCGCCCGGGACCACCCGACGGTGCCGCGCACACCCCGCGCGCGCGACCGTCGTCACCCCGACAGGGAGGAGAGCGCCGTCATGTCCGACCGTGCCCCGCAGCCGGTGGAACGCCGTCTGCCCACCGAGGAGTCCCGGCAGCTCGTCGAGCTCGTACGCGACATCGTGTCGAAGGAAATCACTCCTCGGGCGGCCGAGGAGGAAGAGGCGGGCTTCTTCCCGCGCCCGGTCTTCACTCTGCTCTCGAAAGCCGGGCTGCTCGGACTGCCGTACGACTCCGCGCACGGTGGCGGCGACCAGCCGTACGAGGTCTACCTCCAGGTTGTCGAAGAGCTGGCGGCCGCCCGGCTCACCGTCGGCCTCGGCGTCAGCGTCCACTCGCTGGCCTGCCACGCGCTCGCCGGATACGGCGCCGAGGAGCAACGGGCCGCCCACCTTCCCGCGATGCTCTCGGGCGGTCTGCTCGGCGCCTACTGCCTCTCCGAGCCGTCCTCGGGCTCCGATGCCGCCTCGCTCCGCACGAGGGCCGTCCGGGACGGCGAGGACTGGGTTCTCACCGGGACCAAGGCCTGGATCACGCACGGAGGCATCGCCGACTTCTACACGGTGCTTGCCCGCACCGGGGAGGAGGGCCCCCGTGGGATCACCGCCTTCCTCGTCCCCGGCGACGCCGAGGGCCTCGACGCGGCAGTGCCCGAGAAGAAGATGGGCATGAAGGGCTCGCCCACCGCACAGCTGCACTTCGACGGCGTACGGATCTCCGGCGACTGCCGCATCGGTGACGAAGGGCAGGGCTTCGCCATCGCCCTGTCCGCACTCGACTCGGGCCGGCTGGGAATCGCCGCCTGTGCCATCGGCGTCGCCCAGGCGGCCCTCGACGAGGCGGTCGGATATGCCACCGACCGGCGTCAGTTCGGACGGCCGATCGCGGACTTCCAGGGGCTGCGCTTCATGCTCGCCGACATGGCCACCCGGATCGAGGCCGGTCGTGCCCTCTACCTGGAGGCGGCCCGGCTCCGCGACGCGGGCCTGCCGTTCTCGCGGCAGGCGGCCATGGCGAAGCTCTTCTGTACCGACGCGGCGATGCAGGTGACCACCGACGCGGTCCAGGTGCTCGGGGGTTACGGCTACACCCTGGACTTCCCGGTCGAGCGGCTGATGCGCGAGGCCAAGGTGCTCCAGATCGTCGAGGGCACCAATCAGATCCAGCGCATGGTCATCGCCCGTCACCTCGCGGGTCCCGAGACCCGCTGACCCGCACGGGCCGTTCCGGCCGGACGGGTGCAGTCATGATGCGGTTCCACTCCGGGTCAGGGCGGCCCGGCAGGGTCCGGCCCGTGCTCCTTGGATGGCTGAGCAGAGCGGTGGTGTGCGGCGCGGCCTGCCCTGCGGACCGGCCGGGCCCGCCTGACCGGCCTCCGGGCTCAGGTGGCGGCCGACCGGGCTCAGAAACCGATTCTCCGGACGCCGGGTGCGGCGAGACGGCGGCGGACGGGGCCGACCGTTGCATGCGGCGTGGTCATACCGAGCCAACGCCGCTACGGGGCCCCGGGCACTGCCGATTCGCGCGCCCGTTCCTCGAGCGCGCGGCCACCGGCCGTCCGGTGCACTGTCCGCACCACGCCGGTCCGGCCGTCGTGGTGCGCGCAGAGGTGCGCCTCCAGGGGCGCGGGGACGTCAGGCGGCGTGACGCCGCGCCTGCGGCACGTACCGCAGGGGACGCGAACCCGGGCCGCCGGCGTGCGAGAAGGGCTGCATCCGCCAGTCGAGCCCCTGGGGGAGCGTCAACAGCAGTGCGGTCTCCTGCTCCTGCGCCTCGAGTGACTCGTCCGCCGGGCGCGCCCGGGAGGCGTCGCGATTCGTGCCGGGGCAGACGGTGAGGACGAACGGGTTCCACGGCGTGGGGCACAGCGCGTGCTCGGGAAGCACGTCCTCGTCCGCCAGGAGGGCGATCGGCTGGGCACAGTCCGGGCAGATCACCCGGTACATCTCGAATGTGTCGTACGCGTCGGGAACGGTGTCCTCGTCGGGAACCGCGTATGAGGTGTCCGCCGCGTCTTCATCGGGCTGCGGTTCGGTACGTCCGGTTTGCTTCAGGCTCTGCATGGGTCTTTCCCCCCTCGGGTGGGCCGACATGGCGCCACGGCCTCGGCCACAGCAAGCACTTCCCGTCGGAAGTCGGCCGTAACCGCGAGGCCGTCGGCTACCCATCCGTAAACCTGTGGCATTCGTCACATGCCCCTCGAACGTGCGCTTCCGGGGCTCTCACGGCTGTGCCTGGAGGGCCCTGGGCCATAGGTTGATCCGCATGGAGGAGCTGGACCGTCAGATTGTGGAGTTGCTCGTCAAGGACGGGCGGATGAGCTACACCGACCTGGGCAAGGCCACGGGCCTGTCCACCTCGGCCGTTCATCAGCGCGTCCGCCGGCTGGAGCAGCGCGGGGTGATCCGGGGCTACGCCGCGGTGGTCGACCCCGAGGCTGTCGGTCTGCCCCTCACCGCGTTCATCTCGGTGAAACCCTTCGACCCGAGCGCACCCGACGACATCGCCGAACAGCTCGCCGGTGTGCCGGAGCTGGAGGCATGCCACAGCGTCGCGGGTGACGAGAACTACATCCTCAAGGTGCGGGTCTCCAGCCCCCTGGAGCTCGAGCACCTGCTCACCCGGATCCGTACGCTGGCCGGCGTCTCCACCCGCACGACCGTTGTCCTTTCCACGCCTTACGAGGCGCGTCCACCGCGCATCTGAGGCGTCCGGCCCGCCCTTGTGCAGGGGGCGGGGGAGGGACCGGTCCTGCCAGGCGCGAGACTGGTCACATGACCGAGAGCGCCGCCCCCCAGAGCGAACACCGCACCGTGCTGCTGCGCGGTGGAGACGTCCACAGCCCCGCTGATCCGTTCGCGACCGCGATGGTCGTCGAACGCGGCCATGTCGCCTGGGTGGGCTCGGAGGGGGCCGCCGACGCCTTCGCGGGTGGTGTCGACGAGGTGATCGACCTGAAAGGGGCCCTGGTCACTCCGGCCTTCACCGACTCCCACGTCCACACGACATCGACCGGACTCGCCCTCACGGGGCTTGACCTGTCCGGTGCGCGCACGCTCGTCGAAGCCCTCGGGCTCGTACGTGCGTTCGCGACTGAGCATGCCGGGGGCGGGGTGATCCTCGGCCACGGGTGGGACGCGGCCCGCTGGCCCGAGCAGAGGCCTCCTTCGCGGGCCGAGCTCGACGAGGTGGCCGGTGGCAGGGCCGTCTATCTGCCCCGGGTGGATGTGCACTCCGCCGTGGTGACCACGGCGCTCCTGGACCTCGTCCCGGGCGTCACCGCACTGCCCGGCTACCACCCCGACGCCCCCCTGACCGGCGACGCGCACCATGCGGTGCGGGCGGCCGCCCACGGCGCCGTCCCTCCGCGGCAGCGGGCGCAGGCCCAGCGTGCCGCGCTGGCGCACGCCGCCTCGCTCGGGATCGGCACCGTGCACGAGTGCGCGGGCCCCGAGATCTCGGACGAGGAGGACTTCACCGGGCTGTTGAAGCTGGCCTCCGAGCAGCCCGGCCCCCGGGTCTTCGGTTACTGGGCGGAGCACGTCCAGGACGCGAAGGGTGCCCGCCGGGTCCGTGAGCTCGGTGCCGTCGGCGCGGCCGGTGACCTCTTCGTCGACGGTTCCCTGGGCTCGCACACCGCCCTCCTGCACGAGCCGTACGCCGACGCCGCGCACACCGGAACCGGCCGGCTCGACGCCGCGCAGATCGCCGCACATGTGACGGCGTGCACCGAGGCGGGGCTCCAGGCCGGTTTCCACGCCATCGGCGACGCGGCGGTCTCCGCCGTGGTGGCAGGCGTCCGGGCCGCCTCCGAGACCCTCGGGCTCGCCCGGATCCGGGCGACCAGGCATCGCGTCGAGCACGCCGAGATGCTCACCCCGGAGACCGTCGCCGCCTTCGCCGAACTGGGCCTCACCGCTTCCGTCCAGCCGGCCTTCGACGCCGCCTGGGGCGGCGCCGACGGCATGTACGCCCGGCGCCTGGGCGCGGAGCGCGCGGCGAGCCTCAACCCGTACGCGGCGCTCCTGCGGGCCGGTGTGCCTCTCGCCTTCGGCTCGGACAGTCCGGTCACCCCGCTCGATCCCTGGGGAACCGTGCGGGCCGCGGCCCATCACCGCACACCCGGGCACCGTGTCTCCGTGCGCGCCGGTTTCACCGCCCACACCCGGGGTGGCTGGCGGGCCGTAGGGCGGGACGACGGGGGCGTGCTCGTCCCGGGGGCCCCGGCCGACTACGCCGTCTGGCGTACCGGCGAACTCCTGGTCCAGGCGCCCGACGACAGGGTGGCGCGATGGTCCACCGACCCCCGTTCCGGCACCCCTGGCCTGCCCGATCTCACCCCTGGGGCGGACCTTCCGGTCTGTCTGCGCACGGTGGTCTCCGGGCAAACCGTCTACGTAAGGCCGAACGAGTGACGTCGGGATATTCCGTACCGCCGATCGAAGGCGCGGGGACTCTGCCACGACCTGGGTGACCTCGGTACTGACCAGGCGTGTTCGGGAGAAACAGCAGGTCGGGCGACTGTTGACAGAAAGCGCCCACGGGCCGGTAGGTTCGGCCGGGTCCACCACTGGACGTCCGGCCGGTCAAACCTCCACGCAGTCGTCGAACGCCGCTGGGTCATGGGGTGGTGTGCCGCACCGGCGCACCACCACTGACAGCCAGGTTCAGCGCCCGCGCCTCGGGGCGAGGGAAGGTTTGGCCGGGACGGCAGGTGCGACCCGGGTGGGGCCCGGAGGTTCAGTAGACAACGGCTCTCGGTCGACCCGCAGCCAGCGGGTCCCAGGTCGGCCCGAAGGACGCCGGGCCCCGATCCGCAGCGCTGCCCTTCTGTCCGTAGTTCGATGCTTCTGTCCATGCGCCGCACGTCACCCCGTGACCGCGTCGGCGCCCGGCTGTGCCCTGCTGGATATGGTGTGCACCTGCGTACGGACTTTAAGGGGCAGTAGTGAACGACGGCGGTCAGAGGCAGTTCGGCCCGCTCGGCAGAGTGTTGGTGATCATTCCGACCTACAACGAGGCCGAGAACGTCAAGCTGATCGTCGCCCGGGTGCGCGCCGCCGTCCCGGAAGCGGACATCCTCGTCGCCGACGACAACAGCCCCGACGGCACCGGCAAAGTCGCCGACGGGCTGGCGGCCGTCGACAGCCAGGTGCACGTTCTGCACCGCGAGGGCAAGGAAGGGCTCGGCGCCGCCTATCTGGCCGGTTTCCGCTGGGGTTCCGAACACGGCTACGGCGTCCTGGTCGAAATGGATGCGGACGGCTCGCACCAGCCCGAGGAACTGCCCCGGCTCCTCACCGCCCTGAAGGGCGCCGACCTGGTACTCGGCTCGCGCTGGGTCCCCGGCGGCCGGGTGGTCAACTGGCCCAGGCACCGCGAGATGATCTCGCGCGGCGGCAGCCTCTACTCCCGGATGCTGCTGGGCCTAGCGGTGCGGGACGTCACCGGCGGTTACCGGGCCTTCCGTACCGGGACCCTGGAGCATCTCGGTCTCGACGAGGTCGCCTCGCAGGGCTACTGCTTCCAGGTCGACCTCGCCCGGCGCGCCGTCGAGGCGGGCTGTCACGTCGTCGAGGTGCCGATCACCTTCATGGAACGGGAGATCGGCGACTCCAAGATGAGTCGCGACATCCTCGTCGAGGCCCTGTGGCGGGTCACCGGCTGGGGCATCACCGGCCGGGCCAACAAGGTACTGGGCCGCAAGACCCCCTGATCGTCCCGGTCACGGCCTCATGATCACCCCCTTACGCCGCTCGCACGCCCGTACAGGCACACTGGGGGCATGACGACCGGCACCCCGCCTCCGAACCGTCCCCGGCGCTCGCGCGCCCGTACCCTCCTGCCGCTGGGCGTCGCCGCCTGGCTGGTGCTGGAGATCTGGCTGCTGACCGTGGTGGCCGGTGCGGCGAACGGCTTCGTCGTGCTGCTGATCCTGGTCGCCGGCGCCGTGCTCGGTGCCGCGGTGATCAAGCGGGCGGGCCGACGGGCCTTCCGCAACCTCACCGAGACCCTCCAGCAGATGCCGGGGCAGCCCGGCGCTCCCGCGGGAGGCCCGGCCGAGACTCCGGCCGGGAGCAAGGGCAACGGCTTCCTGATGCTGGGCGGCCTGCTCCTGATGATCCCCGGCGTGATCTCCGACGCGGCGGGACTCCTGCTCCTGGTGCCCCCGGTCCGCTCCGTGCTCGGACGCTACGCGGAGCGCTCCCTGGACCGCCGGATGAGGGAGGCGACGCCGGGGGGCCTCCAGGACGCCTTCCAGCAGGTTCGTATTCACCGTCCGGACGGAAAGGTGGTCCAGGGCGAGGTCATCCGTGAGGACGGTACTCCCGCGCGCCCTCGCCCCGACGACGGCCCTGGCGCGGACCGCCCGCCGCTGATCCCCTGAGCATCTGCCGCCGGCCATGACGGCACAAAGAGCCGCGGGCCGCGACGAGAAGATTGGGTACGGCACGGCGGTGAAGGCCTCGGAACGGGCGGTCGACTTCCGTCACCGGTCG
>NZ_JBSFUO010000027.1:0-75405 GCF_053591835.1 Streptomyces sp. NPDC002911
CGGCAAGACCCACCACCACTGTGTTGTCCTCGACGCCGATGGCACCAAGCTGCTGTCGCGCCGGGTGGCCAACGACGAGCCGGAACTCCTCCAGCTCCTCGCCGACGTCCTCGTCCTCGCGGACGAGGTCACCTGGGCGGTGGACATGGCCGACGGCGGGGCCGCGCTGCTGATCGCCCTGCTGGTCAACCACGGGCAGGAACTGCTCTACATCCCCGGCCGGGCGGTCAACCGGGCCACCGACGGCTACCGGGGCGAGGGCAAGACCGACGCCCGCGACGCGCTCGTCATCGCCGACCAGGCCCGCGTCCGCCGCGATCTGAAGCCCATGCGGCCGAGCGACGAGGCGACCATCGAGCTCAAGCTGTTCACCGCCCGCCGCACCGACCTCGCCTGCGACCGCAACCGGGCGATCAACCGCTTGCGCGGAACGCTGACCAGCATGTTCCCCGCGCTGGAACGCGCGCTGGATGTGACCACCAAGGGGCCGCTGGTGCTGCTGACGGGCTACCAGGCCCCATCGGCCATCCGCCGCGCGGGCGTGAACCGCCTGACCAAGTGGCTGCACACCCGCAAGGTCCGCAACGCCGAAGCCCTCGCCACCGCCGCAGTCGAGGCCGCCGAGCGACAGCACACCGCCGTCCCCGGCGAAGCGGCCATCGCAGCGATGGTGCGTGCGCTGGTCGAGGAGGTGATCGCCCTCAACGAGAAGATCGCGGAAGTCGACAAGCTCATTGAGGGCCGGTTTCGCCGCCACGAACTCGCCAACGTGATCACCAGCATGCCGGGCATCGGCGCTCTGCTGGGAGCGGAGTTCCTGGCCGCCGTGGGAAGCGACATGGGCTCCTTCGCCACCCCGGACCGGCTGGCCGCCTTCGCCGGCCTGGCCCCCGCCCCGCACGACTCGGGGAAGTCCCACGGCAACCTGCACCGGCCACAGCAGTACCACCGCGGCCTGCAACGCGTCTTCTACACCTCCGCGCTGATCAGCATCCGCTGCGACCCCAACTCGCGCCGCTTCTACGACAGAAAGCGAGCTGAGGGCAAGCGCCACGTCCAAGCCGTGCTCGCGCTCGCCCGCCGCCGCGTCAACGTCTTCTGGGCACTGATCCGTGACCGACGGTGCTACCAAGTCATACCCCCAGTGACTCATGCGGCTTGACTTCAAGATTGGGAAGCGAATACCTGGGAGTCGTCGGCGAACGCCTTGAACTCCAGGGCATTGCGGGCCGGGTCGAGCAGGAACATCGTCCACTGCTCGCCGGTCTCGCCAGCGAAACGCACGTAGGGCTCGATGACGAAGTCGGTGTCCGCGGCGCGCAGCCGGTCGGCGAGCCGGTGGAAGGCGTCGACGGTCAGGATCAGCCCGAAGTGCGGTACGGGGACGTCGTGGCCGTCGACCGGGTTGTGTATCTGTTCGGTGCGGGCCGGGGCGAGGTGGGTGACGAGCTGGTGGCCGTGCAGGTTCCAGTCCACCCAGGTGTCGGCGCTGCGGCCCTGTGCCAGGCCGAGCGTCTCGCCGTAGAAGCGGCGGGCGGCGTCGAGGTCGTCGACCGGGACGGCGAGGTGGAAGCGGGGGATGGGGGAGGCGAGACCGGACATGGCCTGGGGTTCCTTCCGTGCGGTGGGGAGTGCCTTGTGCTTACCAGTTCTGGCGGGTGGGGGAGATGATCAGGTCGTTGACGGTGACGTCGGCGGGCTGGTCGAGGGCGTAGACGACGGCGTCGGCGATGGACTCGGGGCTGATCGCGATCGCGTTGAGCTCCTGGGCGGCCTTGCGTCCGGCGGGGTCGGTGACTTTGTCGGCCCAGCCGGTGTCGATGACGCCGGGGCTGATCGTGGACGCCTTGATGCCCTGGTGGACGCCGAGTTCCCTGCGCATGGACTCGGTCATGGCCTGCACGAAGAACTTCGTCGCGCTGTAGACACCGGCGCCGTCGCCGACCTGGTGACCGGCCACCGAGTCCATGTTGAGGATGTGGCCGGACTTCTGGCGGAGCATCACGGGCAGGACGGCGTGGACACCGTTGAGGTAGCCGCGGATGTTCACGTCGAGCATCCGGTTCCAGTCGTCGAGCGCGAGGTCCTTCCAGTACGAGAAGAGCATCAGGCCGGCGTTGTTGACGAGGACGTCGATACGCCCGTAGGTGTCGATGGAGAAGTCGGCCAGTGCCTGCATGTCGGTGGCGTCGGTGACGTCGGTGAGCCGTGCGGTGGCGGTGCCGCCGGCCTTCTCGATGTCGGTGACCAGTTGGTCGAGGTCTTCCTGGCCGCGGGCGGCGGCGACGATCTTGGCGCCGCGGGCGGCGAGGGCCTTGGCGCTGACGGCGCCGATGCCGGAGGAGGCGCCGGTGATGACGACGACCTCGTCCTGAAGGTGGTTCACGGGGATCTCCCGGTGCGGTGGTTCAGCGCGCCTTTCCTGGTGGGGGGAGCGCGGCGGAGGCTTTAGCTGTACGGGGTGGGGAGGTCAGCGCTTGCGGCGCTTGACGACGTAGGCGTACTGGTCGGGCCAGGTCGGCTCGGTGTCGAGTGCGAGCGCGGCGTGCTGGGTCCAGTAGGGGTTGCGGAGCAGTTCGCGGCCGAGGAAGACGGCGTCGGCCTGCCCGCTGGTGATGATGTCCTCGGCCTGCTGCGGCTCGGTGATGACGCCGACGGCTGCGGTGGGGATGCCGGCCTGGTTGCGGGCCTGGTCCGCGAAGGGCACCTGGTAGTTCGGCCCGGCGACGATCTTCGCGTCGCGGACCATGCCGCCGGTGGACACGTCCAGCAGGTCGACGCCGTGGGCGTGGAGTTCCTTGGCGAGGCGGACGGTGTCGTCCCCGGTCCAGCCCTCGCGCTTGTCCTCGGGGTTCTCGGTCAGCCAGTCGGTGGCCGAGGTGCGGAAGAACACCGGCAGGTCCTCGGGCCACACCGCGCGGACCGCGTCGACGACCTCCAGGGCGAAGCGGATGCGGTTCTCGAAGCTGCCGCCGTAGGCGTCGGTGCGGTGGTTGGAGGCCGGGGAGAGGAAGGAGTTGATCAGGTAGCCGTGGGCGCCGTGCACCTCGGCCACCTGGAAGCCGGCGGCCAGCGCGCGCCGCGCGGAGTCCGCGAAGTCACGTACGAGCTGCCGGATCTCCTCCACGGTCAGCTCGTGCGGGACGGCGAGTCCGTCGTACGCGACCGGACTGGGGGCGACGGGCTGCCAGCCGTTCTCGTCCTCGGACAGGTAGCGGTCGGACAGCCACGGCTTGTCCACCGACGCCTTGCGGCCGGCGTGGGCGAGCTGGATGGCAGGGACGGCGCCGTGGGCCTTGATGGCCTCGGTGATGCGGGTGAATGCCTCCTGCTGGCGGTCGTTCCACAGGCCCAGGTCCCAGGGGCTGATGCGCCCGTCGGGCCGGACGCCGGTGGCCTCGGCCATGACCAGACCGGCGCCGCCGGCGGCACGGGAGGCCAGGTGGATGAGGTGGAAGTCGGTCGGCACCCCGGTCTTCTCGCCCTCGGGGGCGGCGGAGTACATGCACATCGGGGACATCCACACCCGGTTGGGTATCGACAGGGAACGCAGGGTGAGGGGGGTGAACAGGGAACTCATGTGGGGGGTGCTTCTTTCGTGATCGGTGATCGATGGCATCGGGACGGGGCGGCTGCCGTCCGGTGTCAGGCGAGGATCGTGTGGAGGCCCGCGAGGGCGGGGGCGTAGGCCGCTTCGAGGAGCGTGGCGGCTTCCTGGGCGGTGGTTCCCTCGGCCGGGTCGAAGGTGGCGTGCCAGCTGAGGAAGGCGCCGCCGGTGTCGGCGACGGGATGTACGTGCAGCGTCGAGCGGTAGCCGCGGACCGGCAGCGGTGCCTCGACGATCTCGTAACTCAGCTTCCGGCCGACCTCGTCCAGGCCCACGAGCCGTTCCCGGTAGATGCTGCCGTCCACCCCGGTGAGGAGGCGGATCGTGCCGGGTGTGAGCCCGTCGCCGCCCCCGATGATCTCGCTCGCCCGGATGGCCGGGTGCCAGTCGGGCAGGCCGTTGAACCGCCGGACGACCGCCCAGGTCTCGTCTGCGGAGCTGGTGAAGACGGAACTCCAGTACGCCTGTGCCATCAGGCAGGCAGACGGGTGTCGAGGACGAAGTTGGTCTCGATGAGCTGGCCGGGGAAGAACAGCGACGCGACGCCGATGGTGCTGCTGGTGGGGCGGTGGTCGCCGAAGTAGGCCAGGTTGGCGGCCGCCATCGCGTTGTTGTACTTCGGCAGGTCAACGATGTACTGGGTCTCGGAGACGACCTGGTTGCGGGTGGCGCCGTAGTGGGCGAGGACCTTCTCGAAGTTCGCGAAGACCTGCTCGGTCTGGGCCTCGAAGTCGCCCGGGTGCAGGAAGTTGCCCTCGTCGTCGTGGGAGAGCTGGCCCGAGACGTAGATCGTGTGGTCGACCTTGATGGCCTGGGCGAAGCCGAACTCGCGCTCGCCCGAGACGCCGTGGCTGTAGGAATCGATCGCAGTCATGGTGGTTGTCCTTCTCTGGTGGGGGCGCAGGGGTGGGGCGCCTGGCTCAGGCGGCGAGGCGGGCGACCGCGTCCGCGACGGTGGTGTCGCCGGAGGTCAGCTCGACGATGACGCGGCTCAGGCGCCGCTCGTGCAGGGCGGCGTCGATGAACGCCGCGACATCGTCGCGGTGCACGTCGCCGTACTCGACGGCCGCCGCGGCGGTGACCCGGCCGCTGCCGGGGGTGTCCAGCAGGGTTCCGGGACGGACGATCAGCCAGTCGAGATCGGTGCGCGCCAGGTACACGTCGGCGCTCTTCTTGACCTTGATGTAGTGCTCGAAGCCCTCACCGGCCTCGCCGCCGCGCAGCGCGTCGGGGAAGACCGAGACCAGGACGAACTGTGTCACCCCGGCGGCGGCAGCCGCGTCGGCTGCCTTCTGAAGGCCTCTGCCGTCGATGAGGGTGGTCTTGTCCATGCCGGTTCCGTGGGCGCCGGCCGAGAACACCACCGCGTCGTGCCCGGCGAGCTTGCCCGCGAGCTCTTCGACGGAATCGCTGATCAGGTCGCCGGTGACCGGCGTCGCACCGGTCGCGCGGATCGTGTCGGCCTGGTCCGGGCTGCGGTGCATGCCGGTCACCTCGTCGCCGCGCTCGGACAGCAGGCCCGCGAGCCTCCTGCCGACACCGCCGGCGGCACCGATCTGGAACACCTTCATGGGAAATCGTCTCTTTCCTGGCCGGATGATCGGCCACTCCGGTTGTCCTAATGTTGACATTGCGACAATCCAGGAATGTTAACATTACGACATGGAGAAGACGCAACTCATAGACGCGGTGGCCCCCGCCCGCCGTCGCGGACTGGCCGACGAGGTCGCCGACCGGATCCGGGAGGCGATCTTCAGCGGCGCCTACGCCCCCGGGGCACCACTGCGCGAGGTCGAACTCTCCGGCGCACTGCAGGTCAGCAGGGGACCGGTGCGTGAGGCCCTGCGCGGACTGGAACGCGAGGGGCTCGTGCACTGCGCCTGGCATCGCGGCACCGTCGTCACCACGCTGTCCGCCGAGGACGTCGCCGAGCTCGACAGTCTGCGCGGCGCGCTGGAGGACCTCGCCGTCCAGCAGGTCATCGCCCACGCCTCCGAGGAGGACCTCGCCGCCATCGAGAAGGCGGCCGACGTGATGGAGCACACGACGAACCCGCACGACATGGTCCGCCTGGACATCGCCTTCCACGACGCCGTCTTCGCCGCCACCGGCCACCAGCGTCTCGCCGCGGCCTGGGAGTCCATCCGCTGCCAGGTCCACCTGTTCCTGCTGACCCGCATCGGCCTCAGCACCGAGGGCTACCTCGGCTGCATCCCCCAGGAGCACCATGCACTGGCCGCCGCCCTGCGCGCCCGCGACCCCCAGGCCGCCCTCCCCCTCTTCGCCGCCCACCGCCGCCACGCCCTGGACGTCGTCACAGGTACGTCGAACCCAGCCTGAGGACTGATCCGCCGGCATCTGGGCGCCCCCGGCGTTGAGCATTCTGTGCGTCTTCGTCATCGCCCGCCCCGGCAACCATGGACATGTGCGACGACAGCCGGTCACAGCAGCCACCGCGTACGGCCGGCACCGCTCGACCGGTCCGCCGCTTCGTCAGGCCGCGCCGCCGACGAAGCGATCCCGCGCTGCGCAGGACCCCCTCAGGCCAGGCGCCCGCTGGACCGGTCGGCGGCGTCCGCCGGTGTGCGTGGCCCTGGTACGGCAGCGACAGGCCCCAGGTCGAGGCGCTTGGCCATGTCCAGTCGGAAGGTGCCGTACGGGTTGACGTTGGACCAGAACAGCGCGGTCAGGCCGCGCCGGTCCTCGTCGCTCAGCTCTCGGCCCAGGCCGGTTCGGCCAGGATCTGCTGCACCAGCAGGGTGTTGACGTGCACGAGTGCGGACTGGAGCAGGTGCAGGGCGAGCATCGAGGTTTCAGCGTGCTCCTTGTCCGGGCCGGTCAGGGCGCCGTCCTTGCCGTAGTGCGGCACGGTGTTCGCCGAGTTCCAGTTCTCCACGACCTGGAGCCCGCCGTGGATCTCCCGGCGCAGACCGGGGCTGGCCAGGTAGTCGCACGCGAAGACCGTGCGGACCGCGCGGCCGAGTTCTTCGAGCGCGGCGTAGGTGGGGTGCTTGGGTCCGCCGCGGGTGAAGCGCCGCAGCACCTGCTCGGCCTCGGCGGTGCCGAGCCGGAGCGCGGTCGCGTACTTCACCATCTGGTCGTACTGCTGCTCGATCAGCTCCCAGCGGATCGGCCTCGTCAGCGAGGCGCCGAGCGCGGGCCAGCCGGGCGGGGTGTCGTCCGGGCGGTACAGGCGGATGGTGCCGATGTTCTTCAGCCGGGGCAGCAGGCGGAAGTTGGGCAGTTCGGTGAAGGCGAACCCGACCACCGAGGCGCCGTGGGTGTCGACGTACTGGGACTCGATCTCGGCATCCGTGCAGTGCCGCAACAGTCCCTCCATCATCGCCGCGACCTCGGACGACGAACAGCTCTTGAGCTGGGAGCAGATGCAGACGTTCTTCCGCTCGACGTGCCAGCAGATCATCACGCCGTTGCCGCCGTAGCGGGCGTGGTACTCGGTCATGAAGTTGCTGGACCAGGACCCGAACTTCTTCGAGTCCGACGCGCACGCGGTGCACCGTCCCCACCAGGCGGCATCGCGTGCGGCCAACGTGCCGTTCACCAGCCTGGTGACCGCCGCGCGGAGGTTGTCGACGGTGATGAAGTGCCGGCGCACATGCCGCAGGGACGCTTCGCTCTCGCCGTGCTCGCCGGTGGCCACGATCGCGCGGATGCCCATGTTCGTGCCCAGCGCGAAGAGGGCCAGCAGCAGGCGGCGCTGGAGGACGGCACGGTCGATGCGCTCGTACGCGGCGACCGACGAGAACTCCTCGGTGAAACCGGTCAGGAAGTCAGGGTTCTTCAGCACGTCCAGGAGGTCCAGGACGCCCCAGCGGCGTACGACCTCATCCTTGAGGGCCTGTAGGCCGGTCGGCTCCGCCAGCGGCTCCAGCTTCGGCACGGTGATCCACGGTTCGCCCTTGCGGGTGGTGATCTTCACCCCGCCCGCCGAACCGCCCGCGAGCGCCACCGAGAGCCGGTCCAGGGCCGCGGTCATGCGCTTCTTCAGCTCCGCGATGAACGCCCGCGGGTTCAGCGGCTGGCGGATCGCGGCGTAGTGCACGGTACGGGTGGCCTCGAAGTCGCCCGGCAGGTCGTCCTCCGGATTGCACCAGCGGGCCGCGCCCTCGACGTAGATCTCGCGGCGGCGCACCGCGTCCCGCTGCGCCACCAGCACGCACAGCTCGTACGGGATGCGCTCGACCCTGCCCTTGTCGTCGACGACCGCCGCGCGCCAGTCCTTGCGCACCACGCCGTCCATCGGCACGACGTCCGTGGCGTCGTAGAAGCGGGACTTGCCGTCGACGTCGGCGTACCTCTTCAACAGCGCGAGCGCGTCCATCACCGGCCGGTAGGCGGTGTTGTCGCATCGGAAGCCCAATGTGTTCATCAGCGGCGGCAGCATCTGCCGGTAGTACGAGCTGTAGGAGGAGCGCAGGGTGGTGCGGACCTTGGCCTTGAACACCTTCTCGTTCGCCTTCGCCTCGGCCACCAGCTCCCGCAGCGTCTTCTCACCCACCACCGGGAACAGGGCCCGGCGTACGACCTCGTCGGGCTTGTCGACGGCGGCCGTCGCCAGCTTGAAGAGGATGCCCTCCTTGCCGCGGACCTTCTTCAGCTCGGCCGTCAGCTGCTTCTCCACCCGCCGCTCAGCACGGGCATTGATCTTGTGGACCAGGGCGATCAGCAGCTCGACCAGGGCATCGGTGATCTCCGCCTGCCTCGACCAGCACAGCGCCGCGAGCAGCGTGATCCGCACGTCCGCGCTCGTGTCGCGGAAGTCCGAGGGGTACATCTTGATCGCCCGCGCCCGCCACGCGGCCACCAGCTTCTCCGAGCAGTCCGCGAACAGCCCCTCGGGCAAGCCCAGTCTGCGTACGTCGTTGAGCTTGGTGATCTCGGTGAGAAGAGAGTCCAGGCCGACCGCGCCCGGGTCGCGTTTGAGGGCGGCCAGCAGGGCAGTGCCCGCCTCGTTGTCCTCGGCCACCAGAGACAGCAGCCGGTCCGTGCCCGCCTCGCCCAGGCGCTCGATGACGCGAGTGCAGAATGCCGACTCCCACCGGCCCCGGGCTGCGACCAGGATCTTCTCGACGCGGGTCCGGCCCGGGGGCTCGATCTTCCGCGCCCGGTACTCGACCAGCAGGGCGTCGCGCTGCCGGTTCTCCACCAGCTCGACCGGGCACACCTCCGCAGCCAGCCACCCGGTGAGCGCCTCCTCGTCCGCGAGCGTGGCCGGCCGGAAACCGAGCGCCTCTCGGATCTGCTTGCGGTGCCGTTTCGCGCCCGCCAGGTCGTACTTCCCGAGCTCGGCCGCCGGGACCTTCACCAACCCGGCGACGTACTCCACAGCGGGCTGCGGGAACTCCTCGATGAACTCCGGGAACCGGGCCTTGATCTCGAAGAATTTGAGCAGCAGGCAGAAGCCCAGCCGGGTCGGACCCGACTTGTTCGCGACCAGCTCCCAGTCGGCGTCCACCAGGGCCCAGCACGCCACCACATCCTCCGGCGTCCACTCCTGCCGCACATCAGCCCCTGCCGTCGGCCCCACGGGCGTTCACCCGATCAGCTCAACGAGGGCACCAAGCGCCGGAAAACGGCGTGTGCGGATTCCCAGGAACTACCGATGGGTTACTTGCTCCCCGGTGTCTGGGCTAGGACTTCGGGGCCGGAATGGGTGTCACGGCGTGACCCCCAGGTTCGTAGGCCGATCAGCACGCTGGGGATGACCTCGGCTGACGGTGTTCCCTTTCTCGCCCTGGACGTGCAGCTCTACTACAAAGCCAAGACACCTCGACCCAAGGATGAAGAGGACTTCGACGCTGCGCTGCCCGTGCTCACGGATCAGCAGCGACGTTGGCTCGTCGATGCGATCTCCAAGACGTACGGACCTCACCCTTGGATCAAGCGCCTGCAGGCGTAACCGCCCAGTGCCTGGGCGATGACGGGCGCCGGTGCTTGGAGAACGAGCTGGCGGATGGCGGAGGTGCGGCCTTTCTCGGCTGGGACGCCGAGTTTCCGCAGCGCGTCGCGCAGAGTGCCGGGGTTCATCGGCTGGCTCGCGCGGCGGCCGGGGAAGAGCCAGGGCGAGTTCTGGTTGATAGCAGGGGTGTTGGTGGGCAGGGCCTGGAGGTAGCCGAGCAGGAGGGCGGCCACCGGCTCGGGGACTGGGGTGGGCGGGTCGCCGAGCCGGAGTGCGACGTGCTGGCCGTCGTGGACAACGTCGTCGGTGGTCATGCGGACGATCCGGCTGACGGGCTGGGCGAACAGCAGGACCAGACAGGCGGCGAGGCGGACTCTCGGTGAGGTGCTGTTGTCGGCGAGGACCCGTTGCAGGGCGGTGATGCGCTGGTGTTGGCCCATCGGGTGGGGGTTGGTGGTCGGGCGGTTCGGGATGGCCAGCCGCGGCATCCGGCGGGTGTCCATGCGCCAGCGCAGGAATGCCTGTGCGGGGCGCCGGGCGGCGTACTTCTCCGCGTGCCAGGCATCGAGGTCGGTCTGGGTGCAGGCGGTTCGTCGACGACTCCCACCTCCCCTTCGACGACGGCCCCGAGGCCATCGAGGCCGTCGGCCGCCACAAGGCCGACGGGATGTGGGGCCGCTTCGACAAGAACCGCGCCGACGGCGGCTGGCACGCCTTCACCACCGACCCGATGAAGCACTCGCTCGGCTGGGTGGTCCGCTTCCACCCCGAGCACGGCCGGACCGTGCTGCTGATGCGCGACGGCGACACCTCCTCCTGGCACACCCAGTGGACGCAGGACCAGCTGCTGTTCCGCGCCGGCGGCTACTGGTTCAACGGCACCACCTGGTACCGGCCCGGACAGGTCTGGAATCCGGTCGGCCAGGACCACGACCGCCGCAAGGCCCGCGCCGCCGTCACCGTCACCGCCGCCGACATGCTCGACGGCCGCGCCGACCCGGCCAGGGCGTACGTCGGCAAGGTGGCCACCTTCGAGGCGGATGCCGCCAGGCCGGACAACTGGCTCGACCACCTGGCACTGTGGGCCGAGCGCCGCCGGGAGCAGGCCGGCGCGCTGGAGCTGGAGCGGTGCGTGGTCGACGTCTCCAGCCCGGAGCTCACCGGCTCGCAGCTGCTCGGCGCCCCGGAGATGGCCGAGCTGGGCGGCATCACCGCATCGACGCTGCGCGCCTACATCTCGCGCGGCAACAGCGAGGTGCCGCTGCCGCAGGCCGTCGTCGGCGGCCGCGACCAGTGGGCCCGGGCGGTGGCCGAGGACTGGGCGGAGTCCCGCCAGCGCTCCTACGAAGGCGTCGGGGCCGCCATGTCCGCCGGCGACCGCGACAGCCTCCCGCCGGGCGCGGCCGAGGTGCGCGACCGGTTCGTCACCGACTTCCAGCACACGCTCTTCGACCGGCCCGACGTGCGCAAGCGGTGGGTGCTGCGCCAGCGCAACAAAGAGTCCGTCGCCGAGATCGCGGGCGAGCTCGCCTGGTCCGTCGCCGTCAGCCTCGACCGCATCATCCCCACCGAGCACCTGGGACGGACCGTCCGGGCCGCGGTGCTCTACGACTGGCGGGACTCGCTCGACATGTTCGCCGACGACGAGGACGACCGCGGGGCGGGAAAGTGGTGGCACCTGAACCTGACCCCGCCGGTGGCCAAGATGCTCGACTGGTACATCCGGCACTTCCCCAGCGAGGCGTACGGGACCATCGGGGACATCAGCCGGCGCCAGCCGCGTTCGCTTCTCGCTCGTACGGTGGGTGCTCGCCCCGCGCACGACGTGGCAGGCACGGCGCCTGACCCCGGGACGAGTGGGCTTGGTCCCCCATGTGAGCTACACGTAGGTTCCCTCCGAAGGAGGACGACTCCGGGCCGTCACGTCAGTAGCTTTGAAACCCCACAGCACCTACTGAAACGTGAGATTTCCATGTCTCGTCAGTCTCGTCCCGGGCGTTCCTTAGCACCGCTGGCTATTGCGGGCATACTGTCCGTCGGTCTCCTAAGCGCCCTTGCCATGCCGGCCGCCGCGAGCACGTCATCGCCTTCCCGGATTTCCGAGGCTACTGCCTTCCGCGACGGCGGCCTCATGGACCCCATCAGGGATTCCCTAACTTGTGCGTTCGGCGTAAACGGAGTCCACGCCGAGTACCTGACCAATGGCGACATCACCATCACCGACCAAGAAGCAACTTTCGGCCGGGGTGACGTACGTTCGCCCCTCGTCGATAGGTGGCTGGCGGCGCAGGGCGACCCCAAAGAGCCGGTGCAAGGGTACGTCACCATGAATGCACTTGACTGGGCCGGCAATTCGCTGGCCCACTACAAGTTCACGTATCCGCAAGTCACGAGAATCGACACCGGCATCGGTGGCCATCAAGTGATCACCTTTAAGTACCGGGATCTGCAGGTCACCCGCGGCTAAACCGATCAGGGGGCGTGGTTTGAACGCGCTTAGCTAGACCCTCACCTCGCTCACCACCTCCGCCAGGCGGCCGACCAGGATCCGTCAAGCCCGCCGGGCAACTCGGGGAGCTGGAAGGAGTACCGGCCCAGCATGTTCACGTGGTGCCGCACGAACGGGGAGAGGCGGGCCACGTCTGTTCCTCATAGCCCTGAGCGAGGGGAGCGGCGAACGCCGTGGCGGTGGTGACCACCAACGCCATCCGAAGGCCACCAAGGACCGCGAGGGCTTGGTCATTCTCAAGTTCACCGCGGTCAACTTGGTCCAGGCTCCGCCTGATCCGAGCTTACCGAGCCCTCATCCCCAGGGGTTCGGAAACAGGCACTGAGCTTGATCTTTAACCTTGCAGTCCGAACGGTTTTTCGTACTTGATCACTCGGACTGGAACTGCCCTACGTGCAGGCGGCCTTCGGCTGAGCATGTGATCCGACCAAGGAACACACAACGCTCAGCACGAAGGCCGTGGGGATGAGTCTGCTGCATCACGCTGTCCGGCAGGATCCGTTTGCGGAACTGCCACGCTTCCGGGGTGAGTTCTACTCCTGTCTGACCAGGCGTGCGGATGCGCTGTTCGAGCTTGCGGACGCGGTGTTGTGCGCGGACGGTCCGGTGCGGTCGCTGGTGGAACTGTCGCTGGTGGGAGAGCACCGTCGCGGACACGGCGGGCTCTACGACGCCCTTTCCGCGGGCCGGGTCGATGTGGCCCGACTGCGACGGGCCTTGGCCGGGGTGCCGCTGCCGAGGGCAGCGGACGGCCGGCTGGTCCTGGCCGCCGACCTCACCTGCTGGCTGCGGCCAAACGCGCACACCTCACCGCACCGGATCCTGTGCCACACCTACGGGCGGGGCAAGGACCAGCACATTCCCGTTCCCGGCCGGCCGTACTCGGTGATCTGTGCGCTGGAGACCGGCCGCAGTTCCTGGACCGCGCCGCTGGACGCGCTGCGTCTGGCACCGGGTGACGACGCCACCACCGTCACCGCTGGGCAGATGCGTGATCTCATCGAGCGGCTGATCGATGCCGGGCAGTGGAAGGGCGGTGATCCGGAGATCCTGGTCGTGGTGGATGCCGGCTACGACGTGCCACGGCTGGCCTTCCTTCCCTGAAAGATCTCCCGGTGCAGGTGCTGGGACGCATGCGCTCGGACCGGGTCCTGCGACGCACGGTCCCACCCCGTGAGCCCGGCGTCCGGGGCCGCCCGCCCCGCCACGGCGGGGAGTTCGTCTTCGGTGACCCGGCCACCTGGAACACTCCCGACGTTCAGACCGTGACCGAGACCCGTCTCTACGGCACCGCCACCGCACGGGCATGGGACCGACTCCATCCGCGACTGACGCACCGCTCGGCCTGGACTTCCCAGATGGGTGCCCTGCCGGTGATCGAGGGGACCGAGTTCGATCCTTGCCAGGCGATAGTTACCGATATATCGTTGAGGTATCGCGACCGTTTGGTGAAGAGTCGCGTAAGTGGGATCAAGGGAGGAGCGCAGTTATGCGTTCACATGGAAACGACCACGGATGCGGCCCCGGGCGCCGAGGTGCCGACAGGGGGGACGCCGAAGGCGGCCGTGCCGCGTTCGGCCCGTTCGGACCGCCCTTCGGTGGTGGGCCCTTCGGTGGCGGACGCGGCCGAGGGGGCGGGCGGGGGAGGGCCAGGCGCGGTGACGTACGCGCGTCGATCCTCGCGCTGCTCAAGGACCACTCGATGCACGGTTACGAGATGATCCAGGAGATCGGCGAGCGCAGCGGAGGGGCCTGGAAGCCCAGCCCCGGCTCGGTGTATCCCACCCTCCAGCTGCTGGAGGACGAGGGGCTGATCACCAGCGCCAGTGAGGGAGGGAAGAAGTTGTTCACGCTCACCGAACTGGGACGCGGTGAGGCCGAGTCCGGCCCCGACGCACCCTGGGAAGAGGCGGGGCGCGGTGTCGACTGGGAGGGCGTGAACGAGATCCGGCAGGCCGGTTTCGGACTGATGGAGGCATTCGGCCAGGTCTGGAAGACCGGCTCGGCCGAGCAGCGGCAGAAGGCTCTCACGGTGATCAACGACGCCCGCAAGAAGCTGTACCTGATCCTCGCCGACGAGCACTGAGCCGTGCGGCACGCGCGAACCGAGAAGGGCCCCCGGTCGTGGGGCCCTTCTTCTGTCCGCCGTGCATACCGCCGAACCGCCACGAACTGCGCGATCTCATCCGTAAGGATGAGGGAGCACTCGTCGGTCCCCGCCTTTCGCGGCATGCCGGATGGGCCGCACCGGGGATGTCTTCTCTCTCTGGGGCTGATGGGGTGGAGAGGTGCAAATCCGGACGTCAGGGATCCCCGAACAAGCTCCGCCGAGCAACCTGTGGGCCGGTGACGGGCTGAGCGCCGCCATGACCGGTGTCGTGAGTGGTGCGCGTCGCCGGGCCGTGCGCGACGGCGACCGGCATGTCGATACGGCTCATCTCCTTCACTCCCTCGTGGAGTCCGATCCCGAGGTGCGGGACGCCTTCGACGGCCGGCCCCAGCTGGCCAAGGTGCTCGGCTATCTCGTGCAGCGCAGCATCGGATACGGCCTGCGCTGGCAGGGGACGCAGGAGGACTCGGGCGTGTTCCCGGCCGGACGGGAGCCGGTGGGTGAAGGGTGGTCGCCCTCGGCGGCAGCGGCGCTGGACCGTGCCGCTCGTGGCGCGCTCCTGCGCGGGGAGATCCGCGCCGACGGCCTCGATCTGCTGGCGGCCCTGGTCGCGGATCCGCAGTGCCGTGCGGTCGAGGTGCTGGAGCGGGCAGGGGTCGCAGCCCAGGGGCTGGCTGCCCGTGCGGCGGACCGGACGGCCGCGAGGGACCCGCAGGGGTGATCATGGACACGCGCAACGGACAGGTGTGACGGTGGTGACGCTGCTGACGCCTGCTGTCATGATGTGCCGATGCACGCGTCTCAGGGGAGAAGAGCAGGTCTGGGCCTGGCCCTTGCCTCGGCCTTCGCATTCGGTGGTTCAGGGGTTGCGGCCAAGCCGCTGATCGAGGCGGGGCTCGGCCCGCTGCACGTGGTGTGGCTGCGGGTAGCCGGCGCCGCCCTCGTCATGCTGCCGGTTGCCTGGCGGCACCGGCATCTGGTGCGGGAGCGGCCTGTGCTGCTGGCCGGCTTCGGACTGTTCGCCGTAGCCGGGGTGCAGGCCTTCTACTTCGCCTCGATCTCGCGTATCCCGGTCGGTGTCGCTCTTCTGATCGAGTATCTGGCGCCCGCACTCGTCCTCGGCTGGGTGCGCTTCGTGCAGCGACGGCCGGTCACCCGCGCCGCCGCGGCCGGCGTGGTGCTGGCGGTCGGCGGACTCGCCTGCGTCGTTGAGGTATGGACCGGTCTGAGCTTCGACGTGATCGGGCTGCTGCTCGCGCTCGGTGCGGCGTGCTGCCAGGTGGGCTACTTCGTCCTGTCGGACCAGGGCGCCGGCCACGGCGACACGGCCGACGCCGAACCCCCGCACCCCGTAGGTGTTATCGCGTACGGACTGCTGGCCGGTGCGGCCGTGCTCACGGTGGTGGCCAGGCCCTGGGGCATGGACTGGGCGGTCCTCGGCGGGAGCGCGGACATGGACGGGCGCGCCGTCCCGGCGTGGCTGCTGCTCGGCTGGATCGTGCTGCTGGCGACCGTGCTGGCCTACGTCACCGGTGTGGTGTCGGTACGGCTGCTTTCGCCGCAGGTCGCGGGTGTCGTCGCGTGTCTCGAGGCGGTCATCGCGACCGTGCTCGCCTGGGTGCTGCTGGGTGAGCACCTCTCCGCGCCGCAGCTCGTGGGAGGGGGAGTGGTGCTGATCGGCGCCTTCATCGCACAGTCGTCCGCGCCCAAGCCCTCGTCGGGGCCGGTGGCTTCGGGCCCGGGCGCGCCGGCAGCGGATACGGCGGGAGCGCACGAGCCGGCCGCTTCCGAGGGTGAGTTGTCCCGGCCTCCGGCTCAGTCGTAGGGTGTCGATCACGTTGCTGACCGTCCTTCCGTCTCCTTCCGCCTGGCGCGAGGCGGTCACTCCGGACGAAGACCGGGCTCGGGTAAGCCCCCGAGCGGCTCGTCGCTGCCCGCGCGCGGAGCCGAGCGACTACTCCCTCAGCAGCTCACCGCGGCCACTGTCATCGGCACCCTGCTGACGGCCGTGGCGGGGCTGGCCTTTGCAGGGACGCGCGGCGGCCCCGACCCGGTCATGGGGCGGGCGGCCGGCGGACGCCGTCGGTTCGGAGCCGGGTGAGGTAGTCCGGCACCTGGACAGCGGGGTCCAGGTCGTCGGAAGGCACCGGTGCCGCATGCCCGCGCGTCAGCGGAACCACGCCCGCCCAGTACGGCAGCGAGAGGTCTTCCGGGGCGTCGTTCGGGCCGCCGGTACGGATCTTGGCGGAGACCTCGTCGAGGTCCAGGCGGATGACCGCGGTCGCGGCGAGCTCCTTGGCGTCGGCGGACCGGGAGTCCTTCGACCTGCCCGGTACGACCTGGTCGACGAGGGCGTCGAGCGCGATGCGACGCTCCTCCGGGTCGGTCACGGTCCGGGCGATGCCGTGGACCACCACGGAGCGGTAGTTCATCGAGTGATGGAAGGCGGAACGGGCCAGCACCAGACCGTCCACATGCGTCACGGTCAGGCAGACGGCGAGGCCCGGGACCGCCGCGCCGGTCGCGCGCAGCGGCCGCGATCCGGTCGAGCCGTGTACGTACAGCCGCTCGCCGACCCGGCCGAAGAGTGTCGGCAGGACGACGGGCGCGCCGTCGCGGATGAAGCCCAGATGGCAGAGGTAGGCCGCGTCGAGTATCGAGTGGACCGTCTCCCGGTCGTACGAGGCGCGCTGCCTGGCGCGGCTCGGGACCGTGCGCTCGGTCTGCTTGTAGGCGGCAGCCTCGGGGAGGCCGGTGCTGTCGGGCGTATCGGTCTCCGGCATTGCGTACTCCATTGTGCTAGTGCATAGTGTGGTTTGTGCTAGGAGAGTATCGGATCAGTGGGCGGCGTGCATCAGACATTGCCGCGAGCGTGGAGCGCGGGGTCGCCTCGGGTGACCTCGGGCCGGGTCATGTGCTGCCGCCCATACGGGAGTTGGCTGCCTTGCTCGGCGTCAATCCACATACGGTGGCAGCCGCCTACCGGTCCCTCCGCGAGCGCGGAGTGATCGAGACGGCGGGGCGGCGGGGAAGCCGAGTGCGGCCCCGGCCAGCGAGTACGGCGCGCGGCTCACTCCGGGTGGTGGCTCCTCCGGGTGCGCGTGACCTGGGCGACGGCAACCCGGATCCCGCCCTGCTGCCGGACCTCGGTGAGGCGTTGGGGGCGGCCGCGGAGGCGTACGGCCGGGAACTCGGCCTCTACGGCGACGCGGCGGTGGTCCCCCGGTTCGCGGAGCTCGCACGGGCCGGTCTGGACGCCGACGGAGTGCCGGGGGGCCCGGTGGCAGTCACCTCCGGGGCCCTCGACGCGATCGAGAGGGTGCTCACCGCGCACCTCAAGCCCGGTGACGCGGTGGCCGTCGAGGACCCGGGCTGGGGTGCCCTGCTCGATCTCGTTCCGGCGCTCGGGATGCGCGTCGTTCCGGTGGCGCTGGACGAGGAGGGCCCGCTTCCCGGCGAGGTGGATCGGGTCCTACGCGCAGGTGCGAAGGCCCTGGTGGTCACCGACCGGGCGCAGAATCCGACAGGGGCGACGGTGGGGAGCCGGAGGGCAGGGCAGCTTCGGTCCGTCCTCGCGGAGCACCCCGGCGTGCTCCTGATAGAGGACGACCACGGTCATGCCATCGTGGATTTGCCGGTGCACCCCCTGGCGGGGGTCACTGAGCGCTGGGCCTTCGTGCGGTCCGTCTCCAAGGCGTACGGGCCGGACCTGCGGGTTGCCGTGCTCACCGGGGACGGGCTGACCGTGGACCGGCTGGCGGGGCGCCAGCGGCTGGGGCCCGGCTGGGTCAGCGGACTGCTGCAGCGGACCGTGGCACATCTGTGGGAGTCGGGTGCCGTCGACACGGCGGCGGTCGCCCGTTCCTACGGGGAGCGCCGGGATGCCCTCGTGCGGGCGCTGGGGGAGCGGGGGATCACGGCGTACGGGCGGACGGGGATGAACGTGTGGGTACCCGTGAGCGACGAGACCGGGGCGGTGGCCAGGATGCTGCACTCGGGCTGGGCGGTGGCGCCGGGGGCACGGTTCCGGATGGTCTCGCCGCAGGGGGTGCGCCTGACCGTCTCGTCGCTGTCCGCCGCCGACATCGAACCCCTGGCCGACGCGGTGGCGGCGGCGGCACCGCCCGCCCGCCCGGTCAGTTACGGCTGAGCGGTCTGGATCCGGGACGCGACGGCATGTGACCGCGCCGGCTTCGGTGGAGCCACGGGCCCGGCTCCGGGTGAGCGCTGCGCCCGTGGCCACCGCCGGTGCGCGCGCCAGGGGTGTTCCGGATCTACTGCTCGCCGGGCCGGGACGTTCCGGCCGCCGTGGCGATCACCGGGATGAAGCAGGTGTCCATCAGCGCCGTCGTGAGGCCGATTTTCTCGACGAAGTCGTACGGCAGGAGGGCCGCGTGGCGCGGGGCGTCGGACCGGAGGCCGTCGATCAGAGCCGCAGTGGAGGCCTGCGCTCGGAAGGCCGGGCCCTGCCGCGCGCCGATCCCTGCGGAAGGGTGCCCGTCGCCCTGTCCTCGCCCCGACCTGCCGGGCGGCGAGGCGTCCGGAATCACCCCTGGCCGGGCAGCTTTCTGAAGTCCCAGGACTTGACGGCCTGCGGGGTGAGGCGGAGCCATGCGTGTCGTTCATCGTGCGGCATGGAGTCCAGCCCGAAATACTTCGCCGCGAACAGCCGCTCCGGACTCTCCAGTTCGGCACAGTCCTCGCCCGTGCGGGGGATCTCGCCGACGAAGGAGACCTCGCCGGAGAGTTCCACCCCGCGCAGCTCGCCGTACTCCACCCCGTCGTCCACGACCACGCCGATCCTCGGCTCGCGCCGGAGCTGTGCCCAGCGCAGGCTCCGCGTGAGGGAGTAGAGCCAGACGGAGGTGCCGTCCCACACGAACCACAGGGCCCCGACGTGTGGCATGCCCTCGGCGGAAACTGTTGCGACCCGGCAGGTGCGCTGCTCAGTGAGGTAGGCGTCCCGTTCCGCGTCGGTCATCATGATCCGACGGCCACGACGTTGGGCAACGGTCACGGGACACCCTTCCTGCGGTCCGGGTTCCGGACGAGTACCGGCCGGTTCCCGAAATCATGAAGCCTTGTCCGTGATCACGCAATGGTCCGGTCAGGCTGGGGCTCTCACGCCAGGCCGGGGCTCTCACGCCAGGGTGATGGAGCCGTTCTCCACCCGGATCTGTTTCTCCGGCAGTGGCAGGGTCGCGGGGCCGCCGGTCGCCTCACCGGTCGCGGCATCGAACGTACTGTTGTGGCAGGGGCAGTTGATGACGCCGTCAGCGATTCCCTTCACCGCGCACCCCTGATGGGTGCACTTCGAGGAGAACGCCTTGAACGTGCCGGCCGTGGGCTGTGTCACCACGACGCCCTCGTCCGCGAAGACCACCCCGCCGCCCTCGGGGATGTCGGCCGTCCTCGCGAGAGCCAAGCCGTCGCCGATCGCGCCGTCTCCCTCCTCGGACGGCCGGACCGTGTCCGACCCTGAGGCCTCCTGCGAGCCTCCGCACGCGGTGAGAGCGGCGGCCGCTCCCACCGCGCCGACCGCCGCGACGACCGTGCGGCGCCCGAAGCGGGCCTGGCTCCTCTGTGATGCGCTCATGCCGACTTTCCCTCCGACGGAGTGACGAGACCTCAGAAGTACATACGCACCGGTGGCCCCGCACGTTCAGCGGCGCCCGGCCAGGACAACGACCGGACGGGAGGGGGTCGTGCCTCCGCGGTTCGCCCGGGGGCACGGGGGCGCAATCACTCCCAGACCACGACGTTGCGCCGTACCGGCACGGTCGAGGAGCCAGTGGCGAACAGTTCGGGGGAGTGGGCGCGGATGCGTTCGATGTCGTTGAAGACCGCACGCAGGTGGTCGCGCATGCGGGAGCGGGCCAGCGGAACATGGCCGCCGGTAACAGCCTCGAAGATCTCCCGGTGCTGGGCGGTGAAGACGGCCGGCGACACGTTCTCGTGCAGACCGAGGCGTCGAGCCCTGTCCAGGTGTCCCTTGGCCGCGACGACCGTGGTCCAGACGTCGCCGTGGCCGCTCAGACGCATCAAGCCGTGGTGAAACGCCTCATCGAGTGCGAAGAACTCCTCGAGACCGAGCTCCGGACGCTGCTGCCGCTCAAGATTGTCCCGCAGTTCGCCGACGACGGCCGGGTCGAGCTGCGGCGGCAGGTTGTCCAGGGAGGCGAGCTCCACGGCCTCCCGCAGGAACTGTGCGTCGGCGACCTGCGCCGGGTCCACGCGGGACACGAACGACCCGACCTTCGGGAAGACCTGCACCAGCCCCTCCTGGGACAGCAGGATCAGGCTCTCCCGCACCGGGGTGCGGCTCACCCCCAGAGCGGCGGCGAGCTCGTTCTCCGACAGGGCGGCACCGGGGGAGAGTTCCAAGGTCAGCACCATCTGACGCAGCTTCAGGTAGATGCTGTGTCTGCCGGTCCGCCGCCCGTTCGCTTGAGCCATGCGCCCATCCTACGTACCGGTCGCACCGAGCCCGACCAACGGTCGAGGGCGGCCGGCCCACGGAACGGCCGGTGACGAACGAGCTGAACACCAGGGGACGGGACTCTTGCCGGTCTGCGCGACAAGTGCTTGTATACAAGCTCTGCACGACAGCCGTGCCCGACTGGCCGGACCCCCGGGCCCCGACCGGGCCTCCCGCCCCGTCCGCCACCGCAAGGAGACCCCGTGAGCAAGATCGAACGCGTCGACGTGCTGGTCGCCTCCCCCGGGCGTACGTTCGTCACACTGCGCATCACCACCACGGACGGCGTGACCGGACTCGGCGATGCCACGCTCAACGGCAGAGAGCTCGCCGTGGCGAGCTATCTGCGTGACCACGTGGTGCCGCTGCTGATCGGCAAGGACCCCGCTCGCATCGAGGACATGTGGCAGTACCTGTACAAGGGTGCGTACTGGCGCCGTGGGCCCGTGACGATGACAGCCGTCTCCGCCGTCGACACCGCGCTCTGGGACATCAAGGGCAAGATCGCCGGGCTCCCCGTCTACCAGCTCCTCGGCGGGCGTTCCCGGGACGGTGTGCTGGTCTACTCGCACGCCAGCGGCACCGACGTCCCCTCACTCCTCGACGACGTCGAGCGCTACCTGGAGCTGGGCTACCGCGCCGTCCGGGCCCAGGCCGCGGTGCCCGACGTGGGCGGCACCTACGGCGTCCGCAAGGGAAAGGTCTACGAGCCGGCCGCGACCGAGCTGCCGGACGAGCAGCCCTGGGACACGGAGGCGTACCTCGGCTTCGCACCCACCTACCTGGAGGCGGTGCGCGAACGCTTCGGCTTCGGGTTCCACCTTCTGCACGACGTCCATCACCGGCTGAGCCCGATCGAGGCGGCACGGTTCGGCAAGAGCGTCGAGGCCTGCCGGCTCTTCTGGATGGAGGACCCGACCCCGGCCGAGAACCAGGAGTCCTTCCGGCTGATCCGTGAGCACACGACCACACCGATCGCGGTCGGTGAGGTCATGAACTCCATCTGGGACGTCCAGCACCTCATCACCGGACAGCTCATCGACTACGTACGCACCACCGTCGCCCACGCCGGCGGCATCACCCACCTGCGACGGATCTTCGACCTCGCCGCGCTCTACCAGGTACGCACCGGTTCCCACGGCGCGACCGATCTCTCCCCGGTCAGTATGGCCGCCGCCGTCCATCTCGACGTGACCGTGCCCAACTTCGGCATCCAGGAGTACATGGGCCACCCCGAGGAGGCCGCCGAGGTCTTCCGCAGCGGCGTCACGTTCGCCGACGGCATGCTTCATCCGTCGGAGGAACCGGGTCTCGGTGTGGAGTACGACGAGAAGGCGGCCGAGCGTTTCCCCTACCAGCGGCGCTACCTCCCGGTCGCGCGCCGCCTCGACGGCTCGGTGCACGACTGGTGAGCGCCATGAACCTGCCTACGCTGAACCGTACGGCGCTGTCCCGGATCGCACCGGACCTGCGCCCCGCCGTCGACCCGGCCGAACTGCGCACCCGCATCGTGCACTTCGGACTCGGCGCCTTCCACCGGGCCCATCAGGCGGTGTACACCGAGAACGCCGCCGCCCGCTCCGGTGAACCCTGGGGCATCACCGCCGTCGCGCCCCGCTCGGCCGGGACCGTGCGCGCCCTGCGGGATCAGGACTGCCTCTACTCGCTCACCGAACGCCATCCGGGCGGCAGCGTGTGCCGCGTCGTGGGCGCGGTCGTCGACGCCCTGACCATGGGGCCCGACGCCGAGGCCGTCGATACCCTGCTCACCGACCCGGAGGTCACCGTGGTAACCCTGACCGTCACGGAGAAGGGCTATCACCGGTCCCCTTCGAGCGGCGGGCTCGACATATCGGCACCGCCCGTGGCCGCGGATCTCGCGACGGGCCCAGGCGGCCCCCTCACCACGGTGGTGGGCCGGCTGGCCGCCGGGCTGGCCGGCCGGACGAGGGCCGGAGCACCGCCGGTCAGCGTCGTGTCGTGCGACAACATGGCGGGCAACGGCGACGTACTGGGCCGGGTCGTCCGCGACTTCGTCCGGGCTTCGGCCTGGCCGGATCGCGACGAGGTGCTCGACCGGTTGGCCGGGACCGTGGCCTTCCCCGCGACCGTCGTGGACCGGATCGTGCCCGCGCTCGGTGAGGCCGACCTGACGACGGCCTCCGCCGCGCTGGGTGTGCACGACGCCCTGCCTGTGGCCGGGGAGCCTTACCGCCAGTGGGTTCTGGAGGACTCCTTCATCGCGCCAAGGCCGCCCTGGGAGCGGGACGGCGCCCTGTTCGTGCCGGACGTCACGCCGTACCAGCTCACCAAGCTGCGGCTGCTGAACGGCTCGCACTCTGCGCTCGCTCATCTGGGCCTCGCCGTGGGGTGTGCCACGATCGCAGGCACAATGGCGGCGGACTGGGGCGAGAGCGTCGTTCGCGGCCTGTGCGCGGAGGTCGCCGCGACCCTCCCCGCCGGGGGCCCCGATCCGGTCGGCTATGCCGATGACCTCGTCGGACGCTTCCGTAATCCCACGATGCACCACCTTCTGCGGCAGATCGGCTCCGACGGCTCGCTGAAGATCGCGGAGCGCTGGCTGCCCGCTCTGCGCGAGCTGCGCGGACGCGGAGCGGCCACTCCGGTCCTCGAACTGGCCCTTGCCGCCTGGGCGCACGGCACGCACCCCGGAGCCGCCGCCCTCACCGACCCCGCCGCCGACGCGCTCGCCACCTGCTGGTCGGCTCCGGTCCGGCCCGCGGAGACGGTACGCGCGCTGTTGCGCGTCGTCGGCGCGGCGGATCTGGCCGATGACGATGCCCTTACCGCCGCTGTCGCGGACCGGCTGCCTGCACTGCGCGCCGGCCGAGTCGAGATCTGAGCCGTCGGCTGCGGACGGCTTTCGTCCCCTACACCGCTCGAAGTCCCCGAACAACGGAGTTCACGATGAAGGAAAGTGCTGTCGCCGCGGAGCAGAAGCGCCCCGCGCAGCGCACCACGGGTGACCTGACCCGAGCCGCAGTCTCGGGCTGGCTGGGCACGGCCATGGAGTTCATGGATTTCCAGCTCTACTCGCTGGCCGCGGCGATCGTGTTCAACAAGATCTTCTTTCCCGACGTCAGTCCCGCCATCGGTCTCATCGCCGCGATGGCCACTTACGGGGTGGGATACGTGGCCCGGCTCGCGGGCGCCGTCTATTTCGGGCGGATGGGGGACCGGATCGGCCGCAAGCGGGTCCTCTACCTCACCGTCCTGATGATGGGCGCTTCCACCACCCTGATCGGCGCCCTGCCCACCTACGCCACCATCGGCATCCTCGCGCCGATCCTGCTCGTCGTGCTCCGGCTGGTGCAGGGGTTCGGTGCCGGCGCCGAGATCGCAGGGGCGACCGTACTGCTCGTCGAGTACGCCCCTGTCCGCCGACGCGGTCTGGTCGCCTCGCTGGTCTCGCTCGGTACCAACTCAGGGACACTCGCCGCCTCGGGCCTGTGGGCGGTTCTGCTCGCCGTGCTCACAGAGGAGCAGTTGCTGTCCTGGGGCTGGCGGCTGCCCTTCCTGCTCAGCTTCGGACTGATGTTCTTCGCCGTCTGGCTGCGCCGAGGGCTCAAGGAGAGCCCTGTCTTCGAGGAACGCCCCGATGTGGTGGACGGAGTGGCGCTGGCCCGGGACGAGGTGGAGTCCGTCATCGCGGACGCCGACCGCGGGCACGGCGACGTCCTGGCGGCCGGCATCCGGCAACGTAAGGGCCGGGCCTTCTTCATCGCGCTGGGACTGCGCTTCGGCCAGGCGGGCAACTCGGGGCTGATCCAGACCTTCCTCGTCGGCTACATCGCCACCGAGCTCGCCGTCGGCCGGTCCGTCCCGACGGACGCGATCGTGTACGGCTCCCTGTTGGGCTTCGCCACCGTGCCGGTCGTGGGCCTGCTCGGGGACCGCTTCGGACGGCGCGTGCTCTACCTGACACTCAGCCTGCTGACCGTCGTCATCGCCTTCCCGGTGATGTTCCTGATCAGTTCCGGCTCGACACCGGCGGTGATGATAGGCATGGTGCTCGGTCTGAACGTCGGAGTCCTCGGACTGTTCTCGCTGGAGAGCGTGACGATGGCGGAACTCTTCGGCTCCCGGACCCGATTCACCCAGCTCGCGCTCGCCAAGGAGATCGGCGGCATCCTCGCCACCGCGATCGGCCCCGTACTGGCGGCCGCACTCACGGCCTTGACCGGCAGCTGGTGGCCCATCGCGGCGATGCTCGTCGTCTACTCGCTCATCACCTTCGTCAGCGCGTTTCTCGCGCCGGAGACCCGCGGACGCGACCTGGTCCGCCTGGAGGACGCCGTATGACCGCCGTTGCTGGAGAAGACCGCACGAGTGCGGCAGCCGGTGAGGAATACCGTACGCGTGCAAAGGCCGGCGAGAGGCGTATGCGGGCCGTCGTGGTGCACGGACCGGGTGATCTGCGTGTCGACGAGAGGATCCGGCCCGTGCCGGGCACGGGAGAGGTGCTCCTGGCCATGGAGTGGGGCGGAATCTGCGGATCCGACATCGCCTACTGGAGGAAGGGGGCCTCCGGCACGGCCGCGCTCTCGCATCCCCTGGTGCTCGGGCACGAGGTCGCGGGCCGGATCGCCGCGCTCGGCCCCGGTGTCACGGGTCTCGGCGAAGGAACGCCCGTGACCGTCCACCCGGCCCGGCTCGTCGGCGACGGGGTGCTGCCGGAGCGGATCGCCGACCGTACCAACCTCTATCCACACATCCGTTACTTCGGCTCGGCGGCCTTCACCCCGCACACCGACGGTGGGTTCAGCGAATACCGGACGGTCCGCGCGGAGCAGATCCGGCCTCTGCCGGCCGGAGTGAGTACCGAGCAAGGCGCCCTGGCCGAGCCGTTGGCCGTCGCCCTGCACGCAGTCGGGCGGGTCCCCGACCTGCGTGGCCGGACCGTCCTGGTCAACGGCGCCGGCCCGATCGGCTCCCTCGTCGTGGCCGCTGCCAGACACCGGGGAGCGGGCACCGTCATCGCCGCGGACCTGTCGGCGCCCGCCCTCGCCGTGGCCCGCGCCATGGGCGCCGACGAGACCCGGGACCTGGCGCGGGGCGACGTCCTGCCGCAGGACATGGAGGTGGTCTTCGAGGCATCCGGCGCCCCGGCCGCCCTGGGCCCGGTACTGCGAGCCACGGCACGGGGCGGCACGCTCGTCCAGGTCGGGAACCTGCCGGGGGCGGCCGCCTCGGCGGTCCTCGGTGACCTGGTGACCCGCGAGATCACCTGGATCGGGTCGTACCGTTTCGTCGAGGAGATGGACGACGCCCTGCTCGCCCTGCAGGAAGGACTGGACCTGACCCCGCTGATCACCCACCGCTTCCCGCTGGCGCGCGCGGAGGAGGCGCTGGCGGTCGCCGCCGACCCGGCCGCCGGCAGCAGCAAGGTCATGCTGCGCCTGTCCGAAGCATGAGACACCGCCCGCCGCCGCTTACTCACGGGACGTGGCTCCGCACAGTGTTCAGGAGGTGGCGCAGGCGGAGGCCGTCGGGGGCGACCGCGGTGATGAGCACAGCGGGCCCCGGGAGCGGGGTGAGGACGGCTTGGCCGTCCTCCGGTGGGCCGACGAGGACGTGGACGTCGGGCGGATTCTCCTCGAAGGCGGGATCGACGAGGAGGATCTGCCCGGTCGCGCGGTATCCGGCGAGGACCGCTGGGCTGTCCCAGCCGGGTGCGCCAGGGCCGTATTCGGCTTCCTGGTCGAGGAGTACCTGCCCGCAGCGTCGGACGGTGAGCCGGGTGGTCACATGGCCGGGTGGTTCGCCGGTGCGTCCCAGAACTTGCTCTTCGCGCAGGACGAGCCGTGCGGTGGGGGCGAGATCGATGGTCCAGGTCTGGCGCAGATTGCTGTCGGCCGCGCAGATCAACGGTCTGGGCCGCCAGCGGAGCTCCGCGTGCTCTTCCACGGTCAGGTGTACGTCGTAGGTGGCGGGGGCCGTGGTGGGGCCTTTCAAGGCAAGGGTCGCGGCGGCGGACGTGATGTGGAGTCCTGCCCCCTGCTGTGCGGTGACTTCGATGCGCAGACGGTCGCCGCCGAGGGGGGCGCTCATGGCGCCGATGATGCACACGCGTGCCTCGGTGCCGCGTGCGCGTAGGCGCCGGAGTTCGAAGGGGCCGTCTCCGTCCAGGACGGGCAGGACGGTGGTGCCGCCCCTGGCGACCGCGGTGATGCGGGCCGTTGCCCGTACGCCTGTTGCAGGTGTGTACTGCGCGGTCTCCGTCGCGTGTTTGCTGGTGAGGGTCATGAGGGGCCCGCGGTCCAGTCGGTGAGGCGCTCGCGGACCCAGTCGGCAACCGGTTTGACGCCGCCCTCCTCCTTCAGGGAAGTGAAGGCGACGGGGAGCTCGCCGCGCTGGGCTCCGGCGTCGTGGGCCATGGCATCGAGGTCGGAGCCGACGTAGGGGGCGAGGTCGGTCTTGTTGACCACGAGGAGGTCGGCGGTGGTGACACCGGGGCCGCCCTTGCGGGGGATGTCGTCGCCACCGGCCACGTCGATGACGAAGATCTGGCTGTCCACCAGTCCTCTGGAGAAGGTCGCGGTCAGGTTGTCGCCGCCGGATTCCACCAGGATCAGATCGAGGCAACCGACCTCCTCCTCCAGGTCCTCGACGGCTTCGAGGTTGGCGGAGATGTCGTCGCGGATGGCGGTGTGCGGGCAGGCGCCCGTCTCGACGGCCTTGATCCGCTCGGGCGGCAGGACCGCCTCCCGGAGCAGGAAGTCGGCGTCCTCACGGGTGTAGATGTCGTTGGTGACCACCGCGATGGACACTTCGGTGCGCAGCGCCCGGCACAGCGCGGCGACAGTGGCGGTCTTTCCCGAGCCGACCGGTCCGCCCAGTCCGATACGCAGGGCGCGTCGGCTGCCGTCGGGACGCTGGTGGCCGACGGCACTGTAGGTGTGCCGGTGGGGGAACTGCTCATCGAGCTCGTGACCGAGGTGCATACGGCTTCCTTGCGTTGAGTCTCGTGCTTCTCGTGACGGGCGGTCAGGAGGCGAAAAGGCGCACCGGCCAGGCGGCGTGCTGCTGTGCGGCGATGTCCAGCAGTGGCGCGGAGGCAGCGGGCAGTGCGGTGGTGCCCTCTTCGGGGACGCGCCGGGCCGATGTCGTGGCTGTTGCGGCGACCCGGTCGAGGTCCGGGGCCAGGCGGGCCAGGACGGCGGTGGCGTCGAACGGGTCAAGGCTCAGCAGGCGAACCGTTGCCGTGGTCGGGCCGCTGACGGTGTCGTACACCGCCGCGTAGGAGGCGTCCAGGGGGGTCAGCCCGGCCGACCGGGCGGCCAGGCCCAGCACCACGGGCTGGTGCGCGCCCTGCGGCCGGGCCGCCGCGAGCGCGTCGAGTTCGGCTGACGGCCAGGTGGCGCGGGCCGCTCGTATCATCTGCCGTCCGAGTTTGCGGGCGGTGGTCCGCAGCGCCTGTACCGGGGTGCGGGCGTCCGCGGCCCGGTCCAGGACCAGCGGATCGTGCCCCGCGGCGGCTGCGGCGGCCAGTGCCGCCGCGACCAGGCCGGCGGTGTGCAGACGTCCCCGGCAGAAGGCCTCCAGTGAGGCCGCGTCCCTGATGCGGCCCGCCGCCACGGCCGCTTCGGCCCCGCCGGAGTGCGCGTGCCCTCCGGCGGGGAACCGGCCGTCGGCCAGGACGAGCAGCGCGGCACAGTTCATCGTTCGTTCCTCTCCCTCATGTTTCCCACGGCTCAGGTGATGCGGTGCCGAGCTCGTCTGTCAGAAGAGGAAGTACCGCTGGGCCATGGGGAGTTCGGTGACGTAAGCACGGTCGACGATCTGGCCGTCGACGAATGTCGTCACGTCCGTCACCTTCGCCCCGCCGACAATGACGTCGTAGGTGTCGGGGTCGATACGGACATCAGGAGTGGCGCTGTTCTCCTTCATGTCGGCCTTCGTGACGGAGCGCGTGTCCTTGATGGCCCTGAACTGCTTGTTCAGCTTGCGGCCCTTGGTCAAGCCCTTCTTGACGGCCCGCTCGGTGACGAAGTTGTAGGAGAGGGAGCCTGGTGCCAGGCCGGTGGCTCCCCACATGGGGCGGGGCAGGACGGGCTGGGGGGTGGGAATGGACGCGTTGGCGTCGCCCACCTGCGCGTACGCGATCTGTCCGCCCTTGATGACCAGGTGCGGTTTGACACCGAAGAACTTCGGCTCCCACAGGACCAGGTCGGCCAGTTTGCCGGTCTCCACCGACCCCACGACGGCGTCGATGCCCTGGGCCAACGCCGGGTTGATGGTGTACTTCGCGACGTAACGGCGGGCGCGCCGATTGTCGGCGAGAGGCGGCTCGGCCTCCGGCGTCGCGTCCACCGGTGTCGTGGGCGCCGTTGTCTTGTCCTGCGCCTTCTTGCCCTTCGGCTCGGCCGTCGCCCTGTCCAGCGGCTGGTCCTCCTCCAGGAAGCCGCGGCGTGCCTTCATGACGTGCGCGGTCTGCCAGGTCCGCATGATCATTTCTCCGATGCGGCCCATGGCCTGGGCGTCCGAGGACATGATCGAGATGGCGCCGAGATCATGGAGGATGTCCTCGGCGGCCATCGTGGAGGGCCGGATACGGGAGTCCGCGAAGGCCAGGTCCTCCTCGACCTTCGGGTTGAGGTGATGGCAGACCATCACCATGTCGAAGTGCTCTTTGACCGTGTTGACGGTCAGGGGCCGGGTGGGGTTGGTGGAGGCGGGCAGGACGTTCGGCTCGCTCACCATCTTGATCATGTCGGGGGCGTGGCCGCCTCCGGCCCCTTCGACGTGAAAGATGTGGATGGAGCGGCCGTCGATGGCGTCGATGGTGTCCTGGACGAAGCCGGCCTCGTTCAACGAGTCGGCATGGAGCGCGAGCTGGACCCCGGTCTCCTCGCAGACCTCCAGGCACTTCCTGATGACGGCCGGGGTGGCACCCCAGTCCTCGTGGATCTTGAGTCCGAGGACGCCGGCGTCCACCTGGTCGAGCATGGACTCCTTCGACATGGTGGCGCCCTTGCCGAGGAGCCCGATGTTGACCGGGAAGCCGTCCAGGGCCTCAAACATGCGGTCGATGTGCCAGGACCCCGGTGTCACGGTGGTGGCCGTGCTGCCCTCCGCCGGCCCCGTACCGCCGCCGATGAGCGTGGTGACACCCGCGGCGAGCGCCTCATCGACCTGGTCAGGGCAGATGAAGTGGACGTGGGTGTCGATCCCGCCGGCGGTGAGGATTCTGCCCTTGCCCGCGATGACCTCGGTGTCCGGGCCGATGACGAAGTCGGTGGGCTCGGGGCCGATGCCGTTGTGCGGGGCGGCTCCCTCGTGCAGAGGGTTCATGGTCTCGGGGTTGTACGCCTTGCCGAGCGCGACGATGTTGCCGTTCCGGATGGCGACATCGGTCTTGACGATGCCCCAGTGGTCCAGGACCACGGCGCCGGTGATGACGGTGTCCGGGGGGACCGCCACAGCGGGACCGGCAGACCTGTCGGCCCCGCCCCGGCCGGGGTCGCGCGGTACGACGGACTGGCCCATCGACTCACGGATCACCTTGCCGCCGCCGAAGACCATCTCGTTACCGCTCCGTCCGGGGCCTCCCGACCAGTCGTCCTCGATCTTGATCTGCAGTGCCGTGTCGGCGAGCCGGATACGGTCGCGGGTCGTCGGGCCGTACCGGTCCGCGTAGGCGGCGCGGGTCAACGGGTCGAAGGGCGTCGGCTCGCCCTGGCAGCAGGAACAGTCGGGACACCGAGTCATGGAGTTCACACCCGCTCACCGTCGAACGATCCCTTGACGTCGTCGAGCGATCCCTTGACCTTCTCCGGCAGGCCGTTGACCTTGCCCCGCAGACCGTGAACCACACGGTCGCCTTCGATGGGCACGAGCTGGACGTCTTCGGTGATGCCGGGCTCGAAACGTACGGAACTGCCGGCGGGGACGTTCAGACGCTTGCCCCATGCCTGCTCGCGGGCGAACTCCAGCCCGTCGTTGGCCTCGGCGAAGTGATAGTGGGAACCGACTTGGACGGGACGATCGGTGGGGTTGCTGACCGTCAGCTCTGTGACCTGGCCCAGCTGCCTGTTGCGCTCGTTGAAGACGACCACTCCGTCTCCCTTCCGCGTCGAGAAGTGCACCTTCCCCGGGCTGACGACGGGCTCTTCGTCCTGGCCTGCTTCGGGGAAGGGACCGTGGATGGTGACCAGCTTCGTACCGTCGGGGAACGTCGCCTCGACCTGTACGTTCTCGATCATCTCCGGGACGCCCTCCATGACTTCCTCCCGGGACAGCACCTTCCGTCCGGAGGACATGAGGTCGGCGACGGTCCTGCCGTCCCTGGCCCCCTCGAGGACGTGCACGATCAGCAGCGCCATCGTCTCCGGGTAATTCAACAGCACTCCGCGGGCCCGCCGCTTCTCCGCGACGTCCGCCGCCACATGCATCATCAGGCGCTCTTGTTCATGGGGTGTCAGATGCACAGCCACTTCCCTGCGTTCGTTCCCTGTCCAGGGCTCCTGCCCTGGGGCCGCTCGGGGACGTGGCCACACACAGATCCACCTTCGGCCGCCCAGCCCCGATCCGACGAGCGACATCATGATCACAGCGGGGAGGGCGAAAGTGACGTACCGGTCACACGGTACCCGGATGAGTGATTTCAGCGGAATATTCGAAAGCGATGACGCCGTGCGGGGCTTAGTAGCCGCCACCTACGCTCCCACCGTTCCGAGCGGCGCCGCTCGGAGCTGCGACGGGACGCCGTCGGAGGGCCCGTCCTCAGGCGGTGACCTCGGGGTTCTCGACGGTGTCGGGTCCGTCCACGTGCCGCCCGGCCCCGCTACCTGAGCGGGTGAGCCGCAGGGGTGTCCAGCAGCGCGCGGGTGCGCGTCCCGTCGGGGTCGTCGCGCAGTTCGTATATCTCTATGCGCTGGTCGGGCCGGTCCGCCTGGGCCCAGAGCTGGAAGTCGACGGTGATCTCTCCGGCGCCGGGATGCGTCATGCGTTTGGTGCCGGCGACGCATTCGCCGACGCGCCCTGAGGCCCACAGGGCGGCGAAGGCGTCGTCATGGACGCACAGCTCACCGATCATGCGGGTCAGGGCCTCGTCATCCCTGTACTTCCCGCTGATCAGCCGCAGGTAGGCGACGTAGTCCGCGGCTTCCTGGCCCCAGTCCCGGTACAGGGCGCGGGCCCGGGGGTCGAGGAAGAGCAGGCGGGGCAAGGAAGGCCGGGCGTCCGGACGATCGGGGGCGTCGGCGCTCAGGTGCGGGGCGATCAGCGCGTGCCCGAGGTCGTTCCAGGCCAGGACGTCGTTGCGTCGGCCGAGGATGACCGCAGGGCGCGCGGCGACCAGGGACAGCAAGGTCCGCGCGTTCGGGCCGGCGCTTTCCGGGCCGGACTCCGCGCCTGCGGCGGGAGTGCGCTTGGCCCGCGCCAGGTCCAGCAGGTGCTCGGTCTCGGTGACGGACAACTGCAGCGCACGGGCCAGGGCCAGCAGGACCTCGTCGGAGGCGTGGCGGCTGTGACCCTGTTCCAGGCGCGTGTAGTACGTGACGCTGACCCCGGCCAGCTGCGCTACCTCTTCCCGCCGCAGGCCAGGCACCCGTCGGCGGACACCGAACCCGTTCATGGGGGTCGCTTCCGGCGAGAGGGCGGCCCGCTTCGCCCGGAGGAAAACGGCCAGATCACCAGGATCATTCATATATCAACCGTATGCGGTGTGCCTGGACGCGACCATATCCCTGCCGGTGCCACCCTTCCCGAGGGGGGCAAAGAGCGGGATCTGGTAGCTGCCCTGTGCATCTTTCACGATCGGGAGCATGCCTCTGCCCATCCTCGCTCTCGCCCTGACCGCCTTCGCCCTGGGAACAGCCGAACTCGTCCCCAACGGTCTGCTGCCCCTCATCAGTGACGATCTCGGGGTTTCGGTATCCCAGGCCGGCTGGGTGACCACCAGCTTCGCGCTCGGCGCGATGATCGGCGGCCCGCTCGTCGCCGCCGCCACTCTCCGCCTCTCCCGCAAGCCCCTCGTGACCGGTCTCGCCCTCATCTTCCTGATCGCCAACGCCATCACCGCCCTCACCGGCAGCCTGCTCGTGCTGTCCCTCTCCCGCGCCCTCGCCGGAGCGATGCTGGGCGGCTTCCTCGGTATCGCGATCACCATCTCCAGCGGCATGGTCGCCCCCACCCGGCGCGCCATGGCCATCGCCGTGGTCTTCACCGGATTCACCGTCTCCAACGTGATCGGCGTCCCCATCGGCAACATCGTCGGACGCGCAGCCGGCTGGGAGTCGGCCTTCTGGGTCGTCTCGGCACTCGCCGGCATCGGTGCCCTCGCCCTGTGGCTGCTCCTGCCCAGCACACCCGCGGGCGGCGACGGCGCGGGCGAGGACCGCGGCTTCGGCGTCCTGCGCAGCGGAGCGCTCTGGACCGTGTTTCTCGCCATCGCGCTCAGCTACGGCGGCCTGTTCGTCGTCTACACCTACATAGCCCCGTACCTGACCACCGTCACCGGCGTGTCCGCCGGCTCCGTGACCTGGCTGCTGCTCCTGTTCGGCGCGGGCCTCATCGCCGGTAACGCCCTCGGCGGCCGCTACGCCGACCGCTCGGTGTCCCGCACGGTGATCGTCATCCTCGGCCTCCTCATCGTCGGACTGCTCGCCCTGTGGGCACTGGGCTCGGTTCTGCCCGCCGTACCGGTTCTTCTGGTGCTGCTCGGCGGCGCGGGCTTCGGCATGGTGCCCCCGCTGCAGTCCTACGTCCTGCACGTCGCCGGCACCGCGTCCGCCCTGGTCTCCGCTCTCGCGGCCGCCTCGTTCAACGGAGGCGTCGCCCTCGGCTCCGCAGTCGGCGGCCTCGCCCTGAGCCACACCCGCCACTACCCGGGGCTGGCTCTGGTCGGCGCCTCCATGACCCTGCTCGGGCTGATCGTCTTCCTGCTCACCCACCGGCACAACGCCCGCCGGACCGTACCGCGGGGCAATGCGGGGGTGCGGCGGGCCTGAACCGGTCATTTCCCGGGTCACGTACTCGGGTCTCTCGCAAGGCCCCAGGCACTCGGCGCCGGACATTTGTTCTCGTGGCCGAGGCCGGGGCCGGCCTTCGGTCGGAGCGAGAACGCGCCGAACGGGCCCGCCTTTCGCCACGAAGGCCCGGCCGCTGCCGGCAGACGCCGGTCGCCGAGTCGTGGCGACGGACTTTCAGAGACGCTTGGCCACGTCGGAAGCGGCCTGCTGTACCTCGGGAGCGAAGGCTCGCAGCTCCTCGGGGCTCACCAGGAAGGTGAGTGCGGAAACGGAGACGGCGCCCACCGGGTATCCCTCCCCGTCGAGTACCGGAGCCGCCAGCGAACAGATCGAATGCTCGTGCTCCTCGTAGTCGGTCGCGTAACCGTCGGCGTGTGCCGACGCCAGTCGCTTCTCCAGCGTCCGCCGGTCGGTCACCGTCTTCGCCGTCTGAGCGGTCAGTGCCGTGGCGTCCAGCAGGGCCGCGGATTCCGGATCCGGCAGATGGGACAGCAGGGCCAGGCCGGCGGCGGTCGCGTGCAGGGGCAGGCGCATGCCGACCTCGGTCGCGATGCGGTATGCCCGGCCTGGGTCGACTTTGTGGGTGTAGGTCGCGTAGTCGCCGTTGAGGACCGCGAGATGAACGGTCTGGCCCAGCCGATGCTGCAACGTCCGTAGCACTGCCCCGATACCGACGGAGTCCTCGGACAACACTCGTGCGGCCATCGCCTGCAATCGGACACCGATTCCGTAGCGGCCTTCGCCTTCCGGTGTCGCGTAGCCCTCCGCGATCAGTGTGCCGAGGATGCGATGGGCGCTTGCCTTGGAGACTCCTGAGCGTTCACCGATCTCTCCGAGCCGATGCGGCGCATCCGGATGTGCCAGCGCGTCCAGCACGCGCAGCGTCTTGGCTACGGAGTTGCCGGCACCCCCCGCGGCACGTGTTCCGGAAACTGTCCCGTCAGTATCCATTGTTTCTCCCGTTGCCTCTCAGCTAACGTCACTCGAGTCCGCGCTCCGGAAGGGCAATCTATCCTACGGAACGCGGGTGAGGGGTGCCCGGTCGTCCGACGAGCCCCATATGCCAAGCACAAGGCGGTTGTTCATGTCGGCATCTCACGATGAGTTGGACCCGTACGACCTGGTGATCGGTGGTGGTCTCCTGGTCGATCCCGGGCGGGCCGCGCCTGTCGGCCGCGATATCGCCGTCCGCGGGGGCCGCGTCGAAGCCGTCGTGGCCCCCGGCAGCGCCGACAGCCGTTGTGTGCGGTTCTTCGACGCTCGAGGGTTGCTGGTCGCACCGGGGCTCATCGACATCCATACACACATCTACGAGGGTCGGACCGGCCTGGGTGTGGGGGCCGACAGGGTCGGCCTCGCATCAGGCGTCACCACCCTCGTGGACGCCGGCAGCGCGGGGTCCGACTCCTTCGCCGACTTCGGCGAAACCGTTGTCGTGCCCAGCGACACTCGCGTCCTGAGCTGGCTCAATCTCTCGCGGCACGGCCTGACCAAGGGCACCAGGGAACTCGCCGGAAGTGACGACATCCAGCGTGTCGCGACGGTACGGACGATTCTGAGCGACCCGGAAACCATCCGTGGCGTAAAAGTGAGGATGAGCCGCTCGGTAGTGGGCGGCAACGGCCTGGAACCACTGCGCGCGGCCAAGCGAATCACCGCCGAGATCGCGGCCGCCACAGGCCGCCCGTTTCCCGTCATGGTGCATGTCGGCAACGCTCCCCCCGCCCTCGGTGACGTGCTCGACCTGCTCGAAGCGGGCGACGTCGTCACACACGCCTTCCACGGAAAGCCCGCCGGGCTCTTCCCGGCCGCCGGGGGAGGGCCCATTCCGCAGGCGCTCAGGGCTCTGGGGCGCGGAGTCCGCTTCGATGTCGGACACGGTAGTGCCAGCTTCGCCTTCGACACCATGGAGCGCGCACTTGCGGTCGGGATCAGGCCACACACCATCAGCACCGATATCCACCTGGAGAACACAGATGGCCCGGTACACAGCCTCACCACCACCATGACCAAACTGCTCGCCGTGGGCCTCAACCTCAACGAGGTCGTACGAGCCACCACTTCGGCCGCCGCCGAGTCCATCGGCCTCGCCGGAGTTCTGGGAACCCTGGAGGCCGGCTCGGTCGCGGACATCACCCTTCTGAAACGGGCCGAAGGCGCTGTCGGCCTCGTGGACGCCGAAGGCATGACACGTACGTCCGAGTGGCTGCTCACACCGGTGGCCGCGGTACGGGCCGGCGTCATGCATGACATCCGAAAGGCCACCGCATGACCGGCATCCCCCCGAACTCCGCTCACCCGCGCCGGCTGCTGACACTGTTGGCTGAGGACACGCACATCGCCGAACCCGAAGCGACCGACGCGGAGGAGTTCCTGACCGTCGCCGACCGCTACGCGAGCGACCGGGGTATCGCGTTGAACGACGTCCGCAAGCTGGCCCTGGCCGCACACGGCCTCGCTTTCGTGCGGCGGGTGCGCGTCCACGAGTACCCGCCGGAGCTCGACCAAGCCCTCTACGACGAGGTCGGTGAAGAACTGTTCGCGGGGGTCAGGAAGCTGCTCAACGACTACTGCGCCGATCGCGCGCACACCGTCAGTGACACGGAGGTGCTGCTCCTCACGCTGCACTTCGAGGCGGCCCTCCAAGAAGATTCGCCGGGTCCTGGTCGCAGCGTCTGAACGCACGCGGACAGCGGCAAAGCGCCCATCAGACAGGAAAGAACACCATGTCAGACACTGTGAAGATCGTCATCGGTAATCGGCTCGGCAAGGGCCAGGCCGTCGCCGAAGGAATTCGGAAGGCCGGACTCGAGGCCGTGCTGATACCAGGGCCGGGCGCCGACATGAAGGTCGGTGACGTCATGGCTTCGGAAGGCGCGGTGCTCGGCCTCAGCTTCTGTGGCAGCGGCGGCGCCGGTGCGGTGACGGCCAAGGCGAAGTACGGGCACAGCATCGAGTTCGGCATGCGCACCGCGGAAGCCGGTGTCACCGCTGTCCGGCAGGGCAAACGAGTCCTCGGCTTCGGCTTCATCGACACCGAGGAGCTCGGATTCAAAATCGCGCAAGCACTGCTGAGAGAGCTGAACTCCGAGGCGGGAGAAGCCTCATGAACACCTCGGAACAAACGCTGCGGCTGACCGGGACCGGACCGACGAAGGAACGGGCCTTCGGGGCCGCGATGCGCCAGGTGCAGTCCGCGGCGACCGGTGAGGGCGAAGGCATCACCTTCCGGGTCGAGCCCCTGTCCCTCGAGGTGCTGTCGGCCGCCGAACACCGCCGAACCGAACGCTTCCTCGGAATGCTGTTCGCCAGGAGGCGAGTCCACTTCGAGATCACCGTACGGGTGCGAGTGCGTGTCACCTCACTCGACCTCGACAGTGTCGACTTCGCCGTACGCGAGGAAAAGCTGACTGCCACGCAGCATCTGCTGCACATGAGGTAAAGGCCTCCGCACTTCCGACAAGGCGGCCCGGCGGGTCCGCTCACTGCCGGGCCCTGGTCCTAGTCGGGCCGAGGCCCCGCCATGCCTCGAAACCCTCATTCGAGGACTCTGATGTCCCTCTGAAGTGGACTCATCCATGAACGAAACACTCACCGTTCTGCTGGAGTCGATCGTCATCGGGGCGCTCGTCGGCTTCGGCGCCGGCGCCGGTGTCGCCCGCATGTTCCATGCGCCGAAAGCCCAGGGCATGGGAGCATTCCGTACCCTCGGCGAGCTCAATGCCTGCGAGAACGACCCGATCGCGCACTTCTCCTTCGGGTTCGGATTCTTCTTCAACGCCTGGGCCAGCACCGTCGGAGCGGGCGCGCTCTCCGGTGACGTGGACCATCGGATCCTGCCGCACTGGGCAGCCTCGGTCGCGATGATCAAGAACCGCAATCTCGCCGAGACCCTGCACAACCCGCGACGAATGGCCTTCACCGGCGCCGGTGTCGGCATCGTCCTGATCTCCGTCCTCAACACCACTGCTGCGGCCATTCCGCACTCACTGCAGAGTGTGGCCGCCGATGTACTCGGACCCGCCTCCGAGTGGCTGCTCAGTCCGGTGATGCCGGTCATCTTCTGGATGGCCGCGATCGACGCCGGACGGCGTACCGGGGGATGGGGCACGGTTCTCGGCGGCCTGGCCCACATCGTCATGGGCAACGCGGTCCCCGGCATCGTGCTCGGCATCGTCGTCGGCAAGGGGCTGGACGACATGGGCTGGAACCGCGTCACCAAGAGCCTGGTCACCGCGGTCATCCTGCTCTTCCTGGTCAGTTCCTTCCTGCGGGGCGTCGACATGCAACTGCTCCAGGAAATGAAGATCACCGTTCCCGACTGGCTGCACGAGTTGCACGAGACGACCGGCACAGCAGCGAAGTGAAGGAGGCACTGACGTGAGTACCACGGATATCGGCGTCGACGACGTCACCGGGGGCGGCGAGAACGGCCGGCACCCCAAACCATGGGAAGGCGGTTTCTGGCTCTCCGAAAAGGCTTTCCCTCTCTTCGTTGCCGCCCTCGCCTCCGGCATCTTCGCCGGCACCCACCTCTACTACACCTACCAGACCGGCGTGTTCAACGAGGTAGCGGTCGTGGCGCTCCTCAAGGCCGGTATGGAGAGCGGCAGCTACGGCGCCGCCGCGGCATTCGGCGCGGGCTTCCTGTTCGCCAGGATCATCGAGGCCCCGATGGTCGGCATCCTCGACATCGGCGGCTCGCTGCAGACAGGCGTCGGAATCGGCATCCCCGCCATGCTGCTGGCCGGCGGGATAACCGCCCCGCTCGAACACTTCTGGATCGCCCTCCCCACCGGTGCCGTCATCGGACTCGCCATCGGTTGGCTGGTCCTGCTGATCCGCAGGGCCACCGTCAACTCGGCGGAAGCCGGATCGACCTTCGGCGCCGACGTGATGATGGGCGCTGGTAACGCGGCCGGACGCTACCTGGGTCCCCTCGTCATTCTCGCCGCGGCGGCCGCGTCGATCCCCGTCGGCCTCGGATCGACCATCGGGGCCATCCTCTTCTACTGGTGGAAGAAGCCGCTGACCGGCGGCGCCATCCTCGGCGCGATGGCAGCTGGGGTCTTCTTCCCGCTCTCCGGCAAGTGATCCGGGCCTTCTTCGCCCCGGCCCGGTCGGCATGACATCCCGTACGACGAAACCGAGGAGAGCTCTCTCATGGGTGTGTACGAAGAACTCGGGCTGAAGCCCGCCATCAACGCCAGCGGAAAGATGACCGCGTTGGGAGGCAGCGTCCTGGACGACGCCGTCGTGGCCGCGATGGGCGAGGCCGCCCGCAGCCATGTGGTGATGGAAGATCTGCTGCGCGTCGCAGGCCGGGTCATCGCGGAGGCCACCGGTGCCGAGGACGGCTGCCCCACCACGGGAGCCGCATCGGGCATAGCCATAGCTGTCGCCGCAGTGATCGCCGGCTCGGATCCCGCCCATGTCGAGAGGCTGCCCGACGCAGGTGGGCGGCCGTGCGAAGTGCTTCTGTTGAAGGGGCACTCCGTCAACTTCGGAGCTTCGGTGCGGCAGATGATCGCTCTCGGCGGCGGTCGCGCGACGGAAGTCGGCTCGGTGAACAAAGTGAGCGCCGCCCACCTGGAGAGCTCCATCACCGAGCGCACTGCGGCCCTGCTGTTCGTCCAGTCGCACCACACCGTGCACAAGGGGCAGATCCCGCTCACCGAAATGATCGCGATCGGAAAGCGACACGGCATCCCGGTCATCGTCGACGCCGCGGCCGAGGACGACCTGCGCCACTGGCCGGCCACCGGAGCCGACCTGGTGGTCTTCAGCGGAGGCAAGGCGATCGGCGGACCGACCTCCGGGTTCATCTGTGGCGCTCACGCGCTGATCGAGTCGTGTCGAGCCCAGTACACCGGTATCGCACGGCCGATGAAGGTCGGCAAGGAAACCGTACTCGGGCTGCTGCAAGCCCTGCGGCAGTACGGCGACGAACAGGCCGGCGACGGTGGCCGGGACCGGATGACCCGACTCGCCCGCAGGCTTGGGAACTTGCCCGGAGTCACCGGGACGGTGGAGCAGGACGAAGCCGGACGCCATATCTACCGTGCCGTGCTGACCGTCGACCCCTCGCAGGCCGGACGTGACGCGCACGGACTGGCTCGAGAGCTGGCAGCGGGCGACCCCCCGGTCTTCCTGCGTGACCACCAGGCGGAGACCGGACGCCTGGCCATCGATCCTCGCCCCATCACGACTGACGAGGAAGAGCAGTTGGTGCGCCGGTTCACCTCGATACTCAACGTCGCCTGACGTGGTTCGCGTGTCTCACCGAGTGTTCATGAATCATGTCCAACCATAAGGAGCAGGACATTCCTACCGTAGAACGCCGACTCGTCGTGACCGAAGAAGCCGGTCTGCACGCCCGCCCGGCGGCGCTCTTCGCGCAGACCGCCGCACGTTACGAGGCCGAGGTGACCGTGGCGCGTTCAGCGTCTCCCGCCGACCGGCTCGATCCCGGCCGCGAGGTGTCCGCGCGCAGTGTCCTGTCGCTGATGACCCTCAACATCCGGTGCGGCGACGAAATTGTCATCCGGGCTCGGGGCGCGGACGGTCCCGAAGTCGTCGACGCCCTCGCAGCCATCGCCGCGCCCGTCCCCGCCTGAAACGGATACTCATGTCCATGCCTGTGTCCACGTCGTTGACTCCTGCTGTGCACGATGTCGTCGAGCAACTGCGAGAGGCCCGCATCGTACCGACGGTGCGAGCCGCCGACGCCGACGCTGCCGACGCGGTAGCCCGCGAACTTCTGGCCGCGGGGGTCACCACCTTCGAGTTCACCGCCACCACACCGGGCTGGCAGGCGCTGGTCGCCGGGTGGACCTCCGATCACCCGGATGCCATGGTCGGCCTCGGTACCGTCACATCGACGCACATCGCCGAGCAGGCGCTGACCGCCGGAGCTCGCTTCCTGGTCAGCCCATTTCAGGTGCCCGAGGTGCGGCCGGTTGCCGACGCCGCAGACCGACTCTTCGTCGAAGGGGGCCTGACCCCGTCCGAATTGCGTACCGCTGCGAACCGGGGAGTGGCCAAGCTCTTCCCGGCACACGTCGGCGGAATCCAGTACCTCAAGTCGCTGCTGGCGGTACTCCCCGGCGCCCGCATCATGGCCACCGGCGGGGTGACGGTGGCCAACGCCGTCGACTGGCTGGCGGCGGGCGCCTTCACGGCCAGCATCGGCAGCGACCTCTACCGGGGAGGCGACGTCGGGGCCAACGTCGCGCGCCTGCGGGCGTGCCTCGAGGGCCAAGAGGCACTGACCGGCGGATAAAGCGGCGAGGCACACCGCTCCTGACCTGCACGTTCACGTGATCCTGCGACCCTGTCGGCCTCGGGGCCGGGTCGGATGCGCGGTGTGCGGACCTCACGGGGGGAAGCGTTCCGGCCCCCCGTCTCGTTCCAGGGCGGGTGAGAAACGGACTGCGGGGCAGAGCTGGAACGGTAGGCCGGCAGGGTGTCATCGTCCGGTCAGGAGCGGCGCGGCCGGGTTCCGGTCACTCCGGCTCTTGACCGGCCCTTCTCCGGCCGGTTCGCCGCCCGACCGGGCTGGATGCCGTCGGTGCGGTCAAGCGGGCGAAGGGCCGTCGGCCGGGATGTCCGCAACGGTTGCGAGAGCATGCGAGAAGGCGCGTGTGCGCTCGGTTTCGTGAGGTAGCAGAGCAGCATGGCGCCGCGGTCCGCCTGTACGAGGGCCAGGCCCTCCTGCAGCGTACTCACCGTGGGTCCGGCGGGAATGGCGCGTCTCTCGGGGGTGATGCTCGGGGCGTGCGCGCGGCGCCAGTACTCCGGCGCGGCGCCATGGACGCTGATGAGCGGGCAGGAGGCGAGATCCTCGGCACTCAGACTGTCGCGCTTCGCGAAGGGGTGCCGGGAGGACAGCGCGAGCGTTTGCGGTTGTCTGGAAAAGACCTGTCCGAGGACGAGTTCGTTCTCCTCGACCGGCATGAGGACCACCGCGGTGTCGACTTCGCCACGGTAGACCGGTCCGAAGGGGTCGGAGAACGGAACCTCGACGATCTCGGTGGCGCAGTCGGGGTGCCTGTTCTGGAAGAGCGCGATGGCGTCCATCCTGGCTTCAGCCCCCAAGCGCGTGAGGGCGCCTCCTCGTTGTTCGTCGGAGTCTTCAACGGAGCCATCGCTCTGGGTGCGCTGCTCGGCGGACTCGCCGCCGACGGAGTCGGCATCAAGGCGGTGATGTGGCTGGGTGCCGCGCTCGCTGTCGGAGCCCTGGTGACCGCCGGAGCCGACCGTGCCCCGGCCGACGGAAAACTCTGAAGGATTGGCCGCACGCCGCACGCCGCACGCCGCACGCCGCTGCGCCCGTGGAACCGGGAACGTTCCACGGGCGCTCGCTTGTCGTGCTCGGCGGTGCCGGCCTCCGCTGCCGCTGCTCCGACCGGGTACCGGCGCTCACTGTGCAGCCCGGCCAGGAACTGGGTTGTGGCGACCCCCCACTCGACCGGCCGTTCGGCGGCAATGGCGTGCCCGCAGTCCCACGTGACCAGCTCGGCGCCGAGGATGTGGTCGGCGAGTTCGCGTGCGCGAAGTGGTGTCGTGATCAAGTCTCCCTTGGTGTACCTCGTGGAGCGGACCGGCGGCCTGGGCAAGGAGTGGTGTCCGGCGGTCGACGGCATCCGGCGTGGCGACCGCTCCCAACTCGACCGGTGCCCCGTGCCGCGGTCAGGGCTCGGTTGACGGTCCGTTCCGGTGAGGGCGGGTCCCGCGCGGATATCCGCCAGGATCACAGGCACGCGACGGCCTTTTCCCGAATAGCCGGTTGGCGTGATCAGGACCCTTGCTTTGACGCAGAGTGGCCGTCGAAAGTTAACTTCGGCGCCATCGGACCTCATTCTTCGCTTAGGTCGGTCGTGGGTTGGCCGGATTGTGGAGAGAGGTGTGCGGAAGAGGCCGTAGTCGCATCGGCTCGTAGGGGCGGCGGTGTCACCCTGTCCTCGGTCGGGTTACGCGAGTAACCGGCTCAAATTGAATATCTCGGGCGCGAGGAAGCGTGATGAACCGTTTCAATGTCGACGGCTTCCTGAAGGTTTTCCCCCGAGCTTCCCGCCGGCGTCGGTTTTGCCCGTGTCCGGTAGTCCGAAAACACTCCACGGAAGTGCTTGAAATTTCCAGCATGATGCTGTTTCGGGGTGCCCGTTCACGCCACTGATCGACGATGGGTGCGGAGATGGTTCCTCTGTGTGATGGCTGTGCGTATGAAACGCGACATCGGTGACAACGCTGTCCACCGGGTTAGCGTGGCACCTGAACCAGCGCGAACAGCCTTCAGGGGAGATGCGTGAGCTCGTTATCTGTGATGTCCGCTCAGGCGGGGCGAAATGCCGGCGTTCCGAATGCGAGGTCGAGGGAGTTATGGCTCGGGGACTGCCGCCGGGGAAAATGTCGGTGGGTTCCGTTCCGCACGAGCCGTGGGGAACCGTCCTGATGGAACGCGAGGAGCAACTCGCGCGAGTCCGGGCCTGGTTGACTGCCCCGCAGCCCACGGCCGGGCGGGTGATCCTCGTGGAGGGGACCGTGGGGGCGGGGAAGACGGAGTTCCTGTGCGAGGTGGCACAGCACGCACAGGCCGACGGGGCCATCCTCCTGAATGCCGTCTGCTCCTCCGAGGAGCGGGATCTGCCGTTCGGGGCACTCAGTCAACTTTTCGACAGTCCGGCGCTCCCCGTAGAACTGCGCAGACGTATCTCCCCGGTACTGCGGAGGCTCATGGGGTCGACCCGGGCCGAGAGCATGCACAAGGCCGTGGAGCGCAACAGGGCCGAGATCCTCTACGACCTCTTCCTGCCCGTCACGGAACTGGCCGCCACCACACCGGTCGTGGTGTGCGCGGACGACATCGACCACATGGACGCCGCCTCACAGCAGTGCCTGCTGTATCTGGTCCGGCGGCTGAGCTCGGCACCGCTCCTGATGGTGCTGACCGAACTGGCCGAGTCGAGCGGGACCCATTCCCCGTTCCACGCCGAACTGCTGCGTCAGGCCTCCGTCATGTCAGTCCGGCTCGCACCTCTCTCCGCGCAGGCCGTGCGCACCCTGACGGGTCTGCGTCTCGGAGCGAGGGCGGCCCGGGAGCTGAGTGACGCCTTCACCGCCTACAGCGGCGGCAACCCGCTGCTGCTCGACGCCCTGATCCGCGACGAGCAGCTCGGCGGAGAAGCCCGTCAACAGGGTTACGGACGTGCGCTGTTGAACTGCCTGCACCGCAGCCGGCCCCACACGCTACGAGTGGCCCGCGCCATGGCTGTCTACGGTGACGGGGCCTCGTCGGAGGAACTCGGGGCGCTGGCGGACACGGACACGGGCACCGTCGAGCGGGCCCTGAGCACCATGACCGAGGCCGGTCTGCTCAGGGAAGGCCGGTTCCGACACGTGCTCGCCGCGCGCACCGTGCTGGACGACCTGCCAGTCACGGACCGCGCACAACTGCACCAGCGGGCCGCGCGACTGCTCTACAACCAGGGCGGCGCGGTGGCCGACGCGGCCCACCACCTGACCGAGGCCGGTCAGGTGCCGGAGCCCTGGGCGTTGCGCGTGCTGCTGGAGGCGTCTTCGGAGGCGCTGCTGCACGGCGAGGTGCAACGTGCCCTGCGATACCTGAACTCCGCACAGGGGGCGTGCACGAACGAGCGGGACCGGTGGACGGTCCGGGCCAGGCTCGCCCAGGCCGAATGGCAGCTCAACCCCTCGGCATCGCTGCGGCACCTGCTCGCTCTCACCGAGGCGGTCCGCAGCGATCAGCTCGATCCCTACGAGACGACGCTGCTCGTGCGGCAACTGCTCTGGTTGCACCGTACGCAGGAGGCCGCCGACATTCTTTCGATGCTCCGCAAGCGAGCGTCGCGTCTGCCGTCCGCGGGGATTGCGCCCCTGTCCGGCACGCCGAGCCGGCCGGCCGAACTGCACGACATGGAGGTATGGCTGGCCTGTACGTACCCGCCGCTCGCGGGACGGGTGCAGAGCGGGCCCGCTCCCACCGGCCCCGAGGGGGCGCCCACCACCCGGGGCCGTGCTTTCTGGCTGCAGTCGATCGGCGCGCTCTCCGGTGGCCTCGTACGCAGACGCAGCGGCGAGATGCAGGAATGGGCCTCGCACGTCCTCGGCCAGCTCGACCTCAACCACAGCGCACCCTGGGCCGAGGAGGCTACCCTCCTCGCGCTGATGTCCCTGGTCTACAGCGGTAGGCTGAGCGACGCGGCCAACCGGTGCCGAAGCCTGGACGAACGTCGCAACGGGAGCCCCTCCCCGATGTGGCAGGGCATCCTGGACGCCGCCGAGGCGGAGATCCGGCTGCGCGGAGGTGATCTCAGGGAAGCGGTGAAACGCGGTGCGTGTGCCCTGGAGCACGTGTCCGTCCAGGGGTGGGGCACTGCCGTCGGCCTGCCGCTGGGCACCCTGATCCTGGCCCACACCCGCATGGGGGAGCTCGACGAGGCCACGGCGCTCGTCACCCGGGGCGTCCCCGACGAGATGTTCCAGAGCCGCTACGGGCTGCACTACCTCTATGCGCGTGGGCATTACTACCTGGCCATGAACCGGACGCACGCGGCGCTCGGGGACTTCCTCTCCTGCGGCGAACTCATGGGAAAGTGGGGCCTGGACCTGCCCGGGATCGTGCCCTGGCGGACCAGCGCGGCGGAGGCGTGGCTGCTGCAGGGCAACCGCGACCAGGCCAAGCGTCTGGTGAAGGACCAGCTGGCCCTCCCCGGTCCGGAGGACACCGTCAGCCGGGCGCTCGCCCTGCGGCTGATGGCCGTGTTCAGTTCGCTGGGGCAGCGCCCGCGCCTGCTGGCCGAGGCCGCCGACATCCTGGAGGCGGACGGCTCTACCTACGAACTGGCCAGGACGCTGTCCGACCTGGGCCGGGCCTACCACGCGCTGGGCAAGCACCGCCGTGCGCGGGTGATCATCCGCCGTGCCTGGAGAGTGGCGTACCTCTGCCAGGCGGAACCTCTGTGCAGGGAACTGCTACCGGACACGAGCGGTGAGACGGGCCCGGCGGAGGACGAGGAGAGAACGACGGCCGTCGCCTCCCTGACCAACTCCGAGCGCAGGATCGCCTCTATGGCGGTCATGGGGTACACCAACCGGGAGATCGCGGAGAAGCTGTTCATCACGCCCAGTACGGTCGAGCAGCACTTGACCCGGGTCTACCGCAAACTGGCAGTCAAGAACCGACAGAGTCTGCCGGGCTACCTGCGCGGCGAAACAGGCTGACCCGCCGGGCCCCACGGTGCCGCGCCCCGCATCGGCCGAGGGCTTCGGATCGCGTACTATCCGGTCCGTCCCGATTCTCTCGACCCGGCCCGTTCCACGATGCGGTGCGCGGCGCGCAGTCCTTGTGCGGTGGCCTGTACGGCGTTGAGCGCGCGGGCATCGGCAGCGCCGCCGGCGGTCTCGAAGGGGACCTCGGCCCGACGGAGCACGGCGGCGACCTCCTGTCTGCTCTCCTGGCCCGTAGCCAGGACGACATGGTCGGCGGCGACCAGCTCCCTTCTTCCTTCGGCTTCGACGACGACGCCGTCCCGGGTGATCTCCTCGTACGTGATGCCGGTGAGCAGGCGCACTCCGCGGGCCCGCAGCTCCTCCATGACCACCCACCGGGTGGACGGGCCGATTCCACTGCCGATCCTGCCGCTGCGCCGCATCACGGTGACATGGCGGCCGCAGGCCGGGGCAGTGGCCGTCCGCGGCACCAGGATTGTTTCGGGCGGCGCGGTCAGCGCGCGGGAGGCGAGGAACTCCTCCGGGGTCGGGGCGGGGGAGGAGCCACTGGTAAGAAGGTGCGCCAGGTCCACCGCGATTCCACCGCCGCCGATGACGGCGACGCGCGGACCGAGGACGCCGGGGTCGCCGAACGCCTCGGCATAGTCGAGGACATGCGGCAGACCGACACCCGGCAGGTCCAGCCGGTGAGGGCGGACCCCCGTGGCGAGAACCACCCCGTCCATGGTGCGCAGGACGGGCACGTCCCGCGCACCGATACGGTGCCCCAGGTGCACGGGCACGTTCAGATCGTCGAGCTCCTGTTCGCGCTGTCGCACGGTTGCGGCGAAGTCCGCCTTGCCCGGCACCCGGGCGGCCAGCCGGAACTGCCCGCCGGGCTCGTCCGCCGCCTCGTAGACCTCGACCTCGTGCCCGAGTCTCGCCAGAGTGCGGGCCGCCTCGAGCCCCGCGAGCCCCGCGCCGATCACGGCGTACCTGCCTCTGCGCGCGGGAGAGGACCGGGCCGGGAACTCACGCTCGTGGCCCGCCCGCGGATTCACCAGGCAGGACACCCGCTCGGTGCCGAAGGACCGGTCGATACACGCTTCGTTGCAGGCGATGCACAGATCCACCGAAGTGTCCGACCCCGTACGGGACTTGTCGATGATGGCCGGGTCCGCGAGGAACGGGCGGGCCATGGCGACCAGATCGACGTCGCCCCCGGCCAGCACCTCCTCGGCCTGCGCGAGCCGGTTGAAGCGGTTGGAGGCGATGACGGGCACCGCGCCGTGCCCCGCCGCCCGTAGCGCCTGCTTGACCCGCTGGGCATACACGGCCCAGGTGCCCGCCGGTACCTGCGCCTGCACGGTCGGCACCGGGGACTCGTGCCAGCCGACCCCTACCGCGAGCGCGTCGGCACCGGCTCCGGCCAGCTCCACGGCGAGCGCCGCCGTCTCCTCCCACGGAGTGCCGTCATCGACGAGGTCGGCGCCCGACATCCGGAAGAGCACCGGGAAATCCGGCCCCACCGCGGCCCGCACGGCCCGCAGGACCTCGACGGGGAAGCGCCCGCGCCGTAGGGCGTCACCGCCCCAGGCGTCGTCGCGCCGGTTGGTGAGGGGCGCGGTGAACTGATTGATCAGATAACCCTCCGAGCCCATCACCTCGACCGCGCTGAAGCCCAGCTCGTACGCGGCCTCCGCCCCCCGGCCGAAGGCGGCGACGGTCCCGGTGATCTCCTCCTCCGTCATGGCCTGGGGAACGGTGCGGGAGAACCGGCTGTACACGGCGGACGGCGCGAGGGGCGCGGCGCCGTCCGTACCGGGGGCGCCGGGCAGCGCGTACCGCCCGGCGTGGAAGAGCTGGAGGGCGATGAGACCTCCGGCGTCGTGCACCGCGTCTGCGGCCCGGCGCAGCGCCGACCTGTGCTTTTCGTCGTCGAGCAGGCCGTAACCGGGGCCGCCGGAACCCGCAGGGTTCACCGCGGAGCCACCTGTGACGATGAGGCCGGCTCCGCCCCGCACACGTTCCTTGTAGAACGCGGCCAGAGCGGCGCCGTCGTCGTCCAGGGTCTCCAGGTTCAGGTGCATGGCACCCATGACGATGCGGTGCGGCACTGTCAGGCCACCGATCGCGTGGGGCCTGAAGACGTGGTCCAACACCTGCCATCCCTCTTCTCGGTCGTTCCGTTCAGGCGTCGCGCGTGGGCCGGGGCGGCAGCGCGAGCGCCTCACCCGCGTCCGCGAAGAACGGCGGCGCGACGACGCTGAGCCCGCCGTCCACCACGAGGGTCTGCCCGGTGATGTACCCCGCCCCCTCGCCGAGGAGGAAGGCGATGGTGTCGGCCATCTCCCGCACGGTGCCCGGGCGGCGCGCCGGGATGCGGTCGAGGACGCCCTGCATGGGCGGCATGCCCTCGACGTTGTAGAAGAACTCCAGCGAATCGGAGTCGATCAGGCCACCGTTGACCCCGTTGACGTTGATGCCGTAGGGCGCGAACTCCACCGCCATGTACCGCACCCACGACTCGATGGCGGCCTTCATGCCGCCCAGCATCGCGTAGGTGGGGTAGGCGCGGACGGAACCGTAGGAGGACAGCGCGACGATCCGCCCGCCGTTGTCCATCAGCTTCACCGCCTGCTGCGCCCCCAGGACGAACGACCGCAAGTTCATCGCGTACGAGCGGTCCAGGTGGTGCGGGCCGAGATCGACGATGTTCTTGAACGCGCTCGCCGCGGCGTTGGAGACGAAGTGGTCGAGCCGCCCGCAGTGCTGCGCCACCTCGTCGAACAGCGCCGTGACGCCCTCGGGGGTCTCGACGTCCGCCTGGACCGCGAAGCCCTGACCGCCGGCCTCCTCGATGTCGGCGACGGTCTTCTGAGCCAGGTCGGCGTTCTTCTTGTAGTTGACGACCACGGTGCCACCGCGGCCGGCGAGGGTGAGGGCCAGGGCGCGGCCGATGCCGCGCGAGGCCCCGGTGATCAGCGAGACCTGCTCGCGGTCGGGCGTCGGCTGGTGCTGCGGGCTGTTCATCGGATTGTTCCCTCTCCGTCCCGGGACGTGGCGCGCTGGAGCAACTCGCGGAAGACGACGGCCTTCTGTACCTCGTTGGTGCCTTCCTCGAAGCGCTGGGCACGCGCGTCGCGGTACACGCGCTCGATCTTCTGCGACCTCCAGTAACCGAGTCCGCCGTGCACCTGGAGCGCCTTGTCGGTGACGTTCGTCAGCATCGTCACCGCGTGCATCTTGGCCATCGACGACTGCATGGACGCGTCGTCCGCGCTCTCCTCGAAGCGGCGGGCCGCGTGCAGGACCAGCTGCCGTGCGGCTTCGATGTCCGCCTCGTTCTCGGCGAGCATGAACTGGATGGCCTGGCGCTGGGTCAGCGTCTTGCCGAAGGTCACCCGGTTGCGGGCGTACTCGACGGCCAGTTGCTGAGCGCGCCGGGCGAGCCCGACGCAGCTCATCGCCACCGAGATCCGGGACGGCGTGAGGAAGCCGCCGAGGAAGACTTCCAGGCCCTGGCCCTCCGCTCCGAGCCGGTGGTCGACCGGCACCGGAGTGTTGTCGAAGGCCAGCGACGCGTGGTCGGTACCCGTGACGCCCATGGTGTTGGACGTGTCCTCGACCGTGACGCCCGGGGCGTCACGCGGCACCAGCAGGGCCACCGTGCCCTCATGCCCGGTGCTGCCCTCGACCCGGGCGGCCAGCAGGTAGTAGTCGCAGCGCACCCCGAAGGTGATCAGGTGCTTACGTCCCGAGAGGTAGTACGTGTCCCCCTCGCGCACCACCGACGTGGTGATGTCCGCGCCGGTGCCGTTGTCCGGCTCGGTGAGGGTGAAGGCGATCTTGATCTCACCGGTGACGGAGGGAATGACGAAGCGTTTGCGCTGCTCGTCGTCGGCATGGCCGTCCATCGATCGCCAGATGCCGTTGACGACGTGCACGATCATGCGTACGGAGCCGTGCGAGCGGGAGAAGACCTCCATCAGCTCCATCCAGCGCGCGAAGCCGAGACCACGGCCGCCGTACTCCTCGGGAGCGGCTATCCGCAGGAACCCCAGGCCGTTCAGCTCGGCCCACAGTTCCTCGGGCACCTGCCCGGTCTCCTCGATGCGCTCGGCCCAGCGCTCGCCAGGCCCCTCCACCCACTGTTCCACCTGGGTGCGCAGCTCGTGGAACTGCTGCTCGTCCGTCATGTGCCACCTCTGTCCTTGTTCCGTTGTTCCGGTCCGCTGTCCGCTGTCCGCCGGGCGTTCAGCCTGCGTCCTCGTCGTGGGGCCGCAGACCGCGGGCCAGCGCCCGCAGTTCGGACTTCTTCACCTTGCCGATCGGATTGCGCGGCAGGGCGTCGATCTGCTCCAAGCGCTCCGGCCAGTACTGCTTGGCCACCTCGTGTCCGTCGAGGTGACGCCGCATCTCCTCGAAGGTCAGCTCCGCACCGCCCACCGGGACCACGAAGGCGCAGGCGCGCTCGCCGAGGCGCTCGTCCGGCATGGCCACCACCGCGACGTCGTCCACCGCGGGGTGTCCGAACAGGAGCTGTTCGATCTCCGCGACGGGCACCTTCTCGCCGCCGCGGTTGATCACGTCCTTGACCCGCCCGGTGATGCGCAGGAAGCCCTCGGTGTCGATCGTCGCCAGATCGCCCGTGCGGTACCAGCCGTCCGCGGTGAACGCCTGGGACGTCAGGTCGGGACGCCCGAGGTAGCCCTCGAAGACCGTGGGGGACCGCAACTCGAAGTTGCCCTCCGTGCCGGCGGGCAGCGCCCGCCCCTCGTCGTCGGTTATCCGCAGCTCGATGCCGTCCAGCGCGCGGCCGTCGGAGCCCCAGCGCTGCCGGGGCTCGTCACCGGGGGACGACAGCGCGCCCAGGCAGGTCTCCGTCGTGCCGAAGGCCCCGCACACGGCGGTGCCCAGCACGCGCCCCGCGCGCTCCGCCAGACCACGCGGCACGGTGGCTCCCGTCGCCACGAAGATCCGCAGGTGCTGCGGTGTCTCGCCGCTCTCCTCCACGGCCTTCACCAGGTCGGACAGAAACGGCGTCGCGGCCTGCACGAACGTCGCCCGGTGGTCGTTGAGCGACTGCAGCGCCCGCTTGGCGTCCCAGTCGGGCTGCAGGACCTGGGGCACACCCAGCACCAGGGCGAGCACCATGCCGTACAGGAAGCCCGTCTGGTGCGCGAGCGGCGACGGCACCCAGATCGCGTCCTGCTCGCCGAGCCCCAGGTGGCCGATCTCCATCGCGGCGGCCCTGACCAGGTTGCGCGTGGGCTGGGTGACGCCCTTGGGCTCGCCGGTGGTGCCTGACGTGAAGAGCAACTGCGCCGTCATCTCCGGGGTCGGCGCGAGGGCGTCGAGCGCCGCACGGTCCACGGCCGTCGCCGACAGCGCCTGCTCCCAGTCGTGCACGGTCACACGGCTCGTTGGGGACTCGGGCAGCACCCCGGAGCCGCCCGCGGTCGCCAGGACCACCACGTGTTCCAGATCCGAGCCGTCCTCCGCGATCAGGTCCAGCACCTCCTCGGCGGGCCGACGCGAGCGGTGCCGGTCCGCCACCACCAGCACCCGTGCCGAGGAGCGCCGCAGAACGAAATTGAGTTCACGCTTGCGGAAGAACGAAATGACCGGGCAGCACACGGCCCCGACCCGCAGTGCCGCCAGCGACAGCACCACGAACTCGACACGGTTCGGCAGCTGGTACGCCACGTTCTCGCCGGGCCGCACCCCCAGCCGCAGCAGCAGGGCTGCCGTCCGGTCCACCTGCTCGGCCAGCTCGCTCCAGGTGACCACCTCGTCGCGGTCGGACCGTACGTCCACGACGGCGGTGTCCTGCGGCCGGTCCTCGGCCCTTCGGCGCAGCCACTGCGGAAGTGTGACCTGCGCGGCAGCCTCGAGGCCGACGGGCTCCGGGGCCGCCCCGGGGACGACGGTCCCCGCACCGGCACCGGCGGCGCCTGCCGAGCCGTCCTCCACCGACATGGGCACGCTGAGGGTGTTCATCGCGTCGAGGAACGTCGGGTACGAGATGCGGTATGCGTTCGGATAGGTCAGCGTCGAGTGCCCCTGTGCCCGCGACGCCGCCACTGCGAGCGACATCAGGATGCGGTGGTCGTTGAACGAGGACAGCCTGGCGCCGGTCAGGCCGTCCACCCCCCGCACCCGCAGCTCGTCGTCCGACAGTTCCAGGCGGCCGCCCATGGAGTTGAGCTGGAGCATCGCGGCGGCGCGGTCGGACTCCTTGAGCCGGGTGTGCGCGATGTTGCGGAACACCGACTCACCGCGCGTGAACGTGGCGAGGGTCGACAGGATCGGCAGCATGTCGGGGATGTCGCGGCAGTCGACGTCGACCGCGGTGAGCCGCGGCGCGTCCTGCAGGATGCGGAGACCGCCGGCCGCTTCGTCGATCTCCATCGGTACGCCCATGGAGCGTGCGACGTCGAGGAAGTGGAACTCGGGGTGGTCGGCCGGGCCGCCCTCCAGCGTGGTGATCCCGCGCAGCAGCACGTCACTGGGGTGCAGTGCGGCCGTCGCGATGCCGAACGCGGCCGAGCCGATGTCCGGCGGCAGCGTCAGTTCGATGCTGCGCGCCTGCTGCCCCGGCTCGATGTCGAAGCGCCGCCAGTCCTCGGAGACGGTCACCTCGAGGCCGAACTGCCGCATCATCGCCACGGTCAGTTCCAGGTAAGGGCGTTCGTTCAGCTCGCCCTCCACCTCGATGGTGGTGTGCCGCGTCGCGAACGGGGCCAGCAGGATCAGGCCCGAGACCCACTGGGACAGGATTCCCGCGATCTTTACGTGGCCGCCGGTGGGTCTGCGGCCCTGTACATGGACGGGCGGACAGTCGTCCGCCGACTCCAGTTGGACACCCATCTGTTCCAGGGCGCGCAGCAGAGGGCCGACCGGGCGTCGCCTGAAGTACTTCTGCCCGGTCACCGACACGGCGCGGTCCGACAGCGAGGCAAGACCGATCATGAAGTAGAGCGTCGTGCCGGAGCTGCCGGCCGAGACCGCCTCGCGGCGCGGCCTGAACCGCCCGCCGAGTCCATGGACCACGAAGGTGTCGCCGTCCCTGGCGATCCGCACACCGAGGTCGCGCAGCAGTCGCACGGTGTACTCGACGTGCCGGGCGTCGGACAGTCCGTGGACACGGCTGACGCCGTCGGCGAGCGAGGCGAGAATCAGCGCACGGTGTGCATGGTATTTCGAGTTCGGGACAAGAATCTCACCGGTGACCCGGTGCTGAATTCCTTTGACGAGAAGGTGCATGGTCCTACTACTCCCTGACTGTGGGGTGGTGGCCGAGACAGAAAGGAAATCGGTCCGAATCCTCACGGCACACCGACGCCGAAGCATCAAGCACACGCACCCAGAAAAATCGGACGCCGACGTCGCGGAATCAGAATTTCGGGACGGCTGATACGTTCCGGCCCGGTCGGCCGGACGTTTCCGCAAGAACCGCCCCTAGGTCTGCCTCAGTCGCAGTGCGGAGTGGTTCCGGTTCTCGAGCTCCTGATGATCCGGCGGCGCGGGGGGCAGTGCCCGGCCGCTCGGGACCGGCTGCGTCTCCGGGACCACCCGCGGCCCGTCTCCGGACGCGGTGGGCCGGACCTCCGCACCGGACCAGGCGGAGAGCAGCGAAACAGCCTGTTCCGTATTGAGCCGGGGGTCGCACAGGCTGGTACGCCGCACGGCCTTCCCCTCGTACACGGAGACGTCGGTGGCACATTCCAGGACGTCGTCGGGGGTGGTCTCCAGGTGCAGTCCGCCCGCCGTGCCGCCGGCGTCGGTCACGGCCCGGAGGAATCCCCGGATCTCCCGTGCCATCGTCTCCAGCAGACGGGTCTTGTGCCCGTCCGGGCCGACGACGGTGTTGCCGTGCATGGGGTCGCTGAGCCAGATCACCGGATGGCCGGCCCCCCGGACCGCCTCCACGAGCGCGGGCAGCCGTTCGGCGACCGGCTCGGCGCCCATGCGTGCGATGAGGGTGAGCCGGCCCGGTTCCCGCAGCGGATCGAGCCGCTCACACAGGAGCGTGACCTCGTCCACCGTGGTGGTCGGACCGACCTTCACGGCGACCGGGTTGACGATACCGGCTACGAGGTCCAGGTGAGCGCCGTCCAGTTGACGCGTCCGCTCGCCGATCCACGGCCAGTGGGTGGACCCGAGCCAGCGGCGCCCGTCACTCAACTCGCGGATCATCGGCTCTTCGTAGTCGAGGACGAGCGCCTCGTGGCTCGTCCACAACCGGGGTTCGATCAGGGGCTGGTGACCCGGGACCGCGGGCCCGCGCCAGCCCAGGTGCTCCATGACGTCGCTGGCCGTCATGTACGAGGTCAGCAGGCGCAGCGGATCGTGCCGCCGGCTCTCCGCGTCGGGTTCCGGGCCGTTGACCATGTGGCCCCGATACACCGGCAGTTCCAGGTCTCCGATCAGTTCCATAGGCCGGGACCGCGGCTTGGCGAACTGGCCCGCGATGCGTCCGACCCGCACGACCGGTTTGTGGGTGGCCATCTTCAGCGTCGCGGCGAGCAGGTCGAGCACCGCGGATTTACGCGACACGTATGCGGCGTCGCACTCACCCGGGTTCTCGGCGCAGTCCCCGCCCTGCACCACCAGGGCTTCGCCCCGGGCCACCTGGGCGAGCAGCGTCCGCAGCACGGTTACGTCCTCCGCCCTGACCAGCGGCGGACGCGCGGCCAGTACCTCCCGGATACGCCGGACCTGTGACGGGTCGTCCCACTCGGGTTGTTGCAGGGCCGGCTTACGCATGTCGGTCACGGCTTTTCCCACGTCGGGTCTCCGGTGAAATATTGGTCGAGACATGTCTGCGATCGTTGGGGGATAAATCTCGAATACCCTCCGGCATCCTCCGAGGGGCGCCGTGAAAGGCCGGGAACGGGCTGCGGACCCCGCCGGGTGAACGTCCAGCCCGTGCATGTTCCTGTCCGAGCTTTCCATTTATCGAACCCCGCCCCAATCCCCTGGGTATCCCCTACACCCCCCTTGTGGACGCCTTCGAGCCGGACGGCCCGGATGACGCGAGGCATGTACCCCTGGGGATCAGGGAGTGCGGGATCTGCCGACGCACACATCGAGCAGTTCCGAGGGGGAGCGCAGCACGACGTCGGGGTTCTCCGCGAGAAGGGTCTCCTCGTCGGTCTCGCCCCACAGCGCGGCGACGGCGGCGACTCCGGCGCCCCGCGCGCTGCTGAGGTCGGTGACCGCGTCGCCGACCATGACCGTCCGCGAGGGGTCGGAGCCGAGCGCGCCCAGTGCCTTGAGCACGATGTCAGGGGCCGGCTTGGGGCGTTCCACCTCGTCGGAGCCGATCACGACGACGAACAGGTCCAGCAGTCCGAGCTGTTCGAGGAGCGAACGGGCCCTCGGTCCGCTCTTGCCTGTGGCCACGGCGAGTCCGATGCCGTGGGCCCGCAGTTCCCTCAGCATCTCCGGTACGCCGTCGAAGACCGGGACGAGGTGAGCGAGCCGGTAGCTCTCTCGAACGAACGGGGCCTCCATCTCCAGCGGCAGCCCCATGATCCGCATGATGTCGGGGAAGTAGCGGCCCAGATGCCGCTCGTACTCCTCGAACGGGGGCTCGCCGTCCCCCACCACCTCGGCGTAGGCGGTGGTGAACGCCTGGCGCATCACGGCGAAACTGTTGACCAGTACCCCGTCGAGATCGAAGACGACCGAGGTCATCGGCTGCGCCCCGTTGTCATGACTGTCATAGCTGTCGGGGGTGGTGAGGTCTTGGGTGGTTCCCAGAGTGTTCATGGCGCTGTGGTGCTCTCTTTCGTAAGGCGGCGGCTTCGTGCGTGGGACCGCAGCCGCCGCGGTACGTGCCCCGGCCGAACCGGTGGCCGGTCCCGCCTCTCACGCCCGGTGCGACGGGGCTTCCTCCTGCGCTGCGCGGGCCGAGGAGTAGATCCGTTCGATGGCGCCGATGGTGCGGCGCGCCTCCTCGACGGCCCTGTGCGGGCCGACCGGGTCGCGCAGCTGGGCGAGCAGCTCGTCGAGCTGCCGGTCGTACTCCGTGCCGATCGGCTCTTCGGGCACCGGGAGCGCACGGGTCCGCCCGCCGTCGGTGCGGGTCAGTTCCGGGTGCTCCAGGCGGTTGGGGCTGAAGCCGAACGTGCACCGCAGGGTCGCGCTGCCGGCGCTGCCCTCGACCCGGACGCGGGTGATGTCGCGCTCCTCGTGCGAGGCCCAGCTGGCGTGCAGCGAGAGAGAGACACCGTCGTCGGCGACGAGGAACGCGCGGGCGGTGTCCTCGACGTCGATGACGTCGGTGCGCTCGCTCTCCCTGCCGTCGTCCTCGGCATTCTCGGCACGCCAGGAGACCCGTGCGGTGTCCCGCGCGATGAAGTCGCCCGAGACCGCGCCGGTGACGTGTGTGAAGTGCGCGGTGCCCAGCAGGGGCGCGGCGATATCGAACAGGTGCCAGCCCAGGTCCACCAGTGCTCCGCCGCCGGACAGCTGACGCCGGGTGAACCAGCCGCCCGCGTCCGGCACGCCGCGCGCCCGCACCCAGGACAGCTCGATGTGGCGGACGGTGCCCAGGTCACCGACGCTCGCGAGCAGCGCCCGGACGTCGGCGCGGTGGCGGGCGGCGCTGCCGGCCAGGAGCCGTGCGCCGCCGACGCGTTCGGCCTCGGCCAGCTGCTCCGCCTCCGCCGACGTCAGGCACACCGGCTTCTCGAGGAAGACCGGGATGCCCTTGAGGAGGTGGCTGCAGGCGATCTCGCAGTGCAGGTGGTTGGGGACGGCCACGATGGCCAGGTCCACCTGCGCCGGGTCCGCGTCGTGCACGGCCGCCATGACCGGGGTGTCCGGGAACTCCGCGGCGACGGCCGCGCGCGAGGCCGGGTCGGGGTCGATCGCCGCGGTCACGGCGAAGCCCGGGTGGTGACGCAGCCGCGGCAGCCAGATGGAGCGGGCCGCCCAGCCGAGCCCCACCACGGCGGTGCGGACCGGCCGGCCGTCCTGGTTCGCCGCGGTCATGAGCCGAGGACGTCGGCGATGACTGCGGCGACCTCGTGCATCTGTTCCTCGGTGCCGAGCAGGGTCCGATGATGCAGCCAGAGGCAGTCGGACGTCAGTGCCTCGGAGTTGGGGCAGCGGCGAGCCAGTTCGTCCACCGACAGGTCCGGCGCGCCCATCTCCCAGAAGGCGTCCGTGCGGTAGACCGAGCGGAACGCTACGAACGCGGGGACGCCTCGCTCGACGAGGGTGTCGACGACGTGCGCGCGCCGCTCCTCGGTGATGCCGGGGATGCGGAACATGGCCATGTAGTGCGGGTTGCGGTCGGCACGCGGGTCCAGTCGCTGCGGCACGACGCCGGGGATCTCGGCGAGCAGTGAGGACAGTAGCGGCCAGCGGTCCTCACGCGTGCGGATCTGCCCGTCCAGGCGCGCGAGCTGGGCGCGCAGCACGGAGGCGGAGAACTCGTTGAGCCGGAAGTTGGACCCCGAGGTGCGGTGGAAGTAGCCGCGGTCGCCGCGAGGGCGTCCGCAACTGTGCCGGACGAAGGCGTGCTCCGCCATCTCGGCGGTCGGGAACAGCACCGCACCGCCCTCGCCCGCTGTCATCAGCTTGCCGTTCTGGAAGGAGAACGCGGCGACGGAACCCAGCTCGCCGACCCGCCGGCCGTTCCAGGTGGCACCCTGCGCGTGTGCGGCGTCCTGGATCAGCGGCACACCGGAGTCGGCGGCGACCTTGTCGAGGGCGTCCATGTCGGCGAACTGGCCGGCCATGTGCACGGGCATGATGGCGCGGGTCTTCGCGGTAACGGCTCTTGCGGCCTCAGCCGGATCGATGCAGTACGTCTCCGGGTCCACGTCCACCGGCACCACGACTGCGCCGAGGCGCTGAGCGGCCTGGGACGAGGAGATGAAGGTGAAGGCAGGCACGATCACCTCGGTGCCGGGGCCGACACCCATGACCTCCAGGGCCAGTTCGAGGGCGTGCGTGCCGTTCGTGACGGCCAGTGCGTGCTCGCTGCCGTGGTACTCGGCGAACTCCCGCTCGAAGGCGTCGACCTCGCCGCCGCCCATGCGCCACCACTGGCCCTGTTCCAGCGCACGTATGAGGCCGGTCCGCTCCGCGTCGTCGTACTGCGGCCACACCGGAAGGTCCGAGCCGAGTTGCACACCACTGCTCATGCTGTTCCTTGCTCCTTCGGTCTACGCGCATGCGAATGCTGCCGCAGCGACCGCCGCGGGGTTCACTACACGGAACCGCCCCTCACGGGCGGGGTGTTCACACGGACGCCGGCGCCGGAACACGACCTCGGCGCGGTCCGCGCCCGGCAGTAGCTCCCGAGCGGGGCGATCGTCACAATTAGCACGCTAACCCGTGTCTGGCGAGGCGTCATTCCCCTGCGGACCCCCCTATGTTCCCCCTTGTGATTGCGGGCATACCGAGAAGCGGTGTCTGCCTGCCAGCGGCGTGCTATAAAAACCACTTCCCAGTGGTTCCGCACGTACGGACAAAGGTGCGCATTGAGCAGGCTTCTGTTGGTGAACGGGCCGAATCTCGGCATACTCGGGAGCCGTCAACCCGAGATCTACGGAACGGATACCCTTGCCGACATCGAGGGGTGGGTCGCCGAAGAAGTGGCGGACCGCGGCTGGAAAGTCGAGGCGTTCCAGCACGACGGTGAGGCGGAGATGATCCGCACCATCCAGGGCAATTACGACTCCGTCGGCGCGATCGTCAATCCCGCCGCCCTGATGACGGCCGGCTGGGGACTGAGGGACGCGCTGGCCAACTATCCGCGCCCGTGGATCGAGGTCCACCTCTCCAACGTCTGGGCCCGCGAGCAGTTCCGGCACGAGTCGGTGACCGGACCGCTCGCCACCGGAGTGATCTTCGGACTGGGTGCCACGGGCTATCGGCTCGCCGCCCGCGCCCTGCTGGAGAAGGTCACCGACCGCTGACGCGGTGCCACCGGCGCCCGCGACCCCCTGGTTGCCGCGGAGCCGCGCCTTCGCGACTTCGCCACGGACACGACTGAAAGCCGAGGACACGACACCATGCCCCAGGTACAGACGGCGCAATCTCTGCTGGCCGCCCACCGCGACCGGCTGCGCCCCGTCGACCGGATGATTCCGGAGGCCGACGCGCTGCCGGAGCCCGGTGACGGCGAAGAGCTGCTGGAGGTCGACGGGGCGCAGGGCCTCCTGACGCATACCCGTGTCGACCCCGAAGCGCTGGAGGCTGTGCTCGGCCCGCTCGACCGCTGGGAGCTGACCCCCCGGGTCTCCGGACCCGACGAGATGGCCGCTCTGCTCACGCGCTGGCAGGAGTACATGCGGAGCCACCCGGAACGCCCCGGTGCGGAATCCATGGCCGCCGTCGAGTGGCCCAGCCGCGACGTGGCCATGACCCGGGTCCTGCGCGCCTTCGGTTTCGTTCCCGAGTTCGTGATGATCGGCCGGGTCAAGGGCACCGACCTGGTGCCCGAGTCGGGCCGGGTCCGCGTGCGGCGTGCCACCCCTGAGGACAGCGAAGCGGTGTTCGAACTGCAGATGGTGGAGACCCGGTTCGACGCCGCCGTCAGCGGCGCCGTGGAGCGTGCCACGACCGAAGCGCTGCTGCGCGAGGAGATCACCGCGTCGTTCAAAGGCGACGACCCGCTGATCTGGGTCGCCGAGTACGAGGACGCGATCGTCGGCATGCACCGGGGCGAGGATTTCTCCGAGCCGCAGCAGGCGTGGCTCGCGACGAAGATCACCGCCACACCCGTCGCCCACCTGGTCTGCCAGGCGGTCAAGGAGGGCTATCGCGGCCTGGGCATCGGCACCTCCCTCGCCAACCGCGTCCACGCCGACCTGGACGCCATGGGCATCGGCGCGTCGGTCGGCTACCACGCGATGTTCAACCCGATCTCCACCCCGTTCTGGCACCGACACGGCTGGCGGCCCTACTGGAACCGCTGGATGCGTACCCCGGCCGTCTGAGCGGCACCGTGGCGAGAATCCGTACGAGCCCTGTGGAGGGGAACATGCTGGTACAGGCGCTGGAGGAGCGGGCCGACACCGTTCCGGATCTCACGGCCCTCGAATGCGAGGGCGTCGAGCTCACCTACCGGGAGGCGCACGAGCGGGCCAACCGGCTCGCCCGCCACCTGGTCGCCCAGGGGGTGGGGCCCGACCGCGTCGTCGCGGTGATGCTGCCTCGTTCCACGGATCTGCTGGTGGCCCTGCTGGCGGTGCTGAAGGCGGGCGGGGCCTACCTCGCGCTCGACCACGAACACCCCGCCGAACGAGTGGCCTTCCAGGTCCGCGACGCCGCTCCCGTCGTGCTGCTCACGTCGACCCGCATCGACGCCGACCGCACCCCTGCGAACCTTCCTCGCGTCGTGCTGGACGACCCGGCGACGGCCGCGACGCTCGCCGGACTGCCCGCCGGGCACCTGACGGACGCCGAGCGGACCGCCCCGCCGCGGACCGAGGACCTCGCCTACGTCATCTACACCTCGGGCTCCACCGGCACCCCCAAGGGCGTCGAGATCCCGGTGCGCGCCCTGCACAATCTGCTGGAGGCGATGCGGGAGCGCCTGGCCCTGGGACCCGGTGACCGGATGCTGTCGGTCACCACCGCCACCTTCGACATGTCGGTGCCCGAACTGTTCCTGCCCTACTACACCGGTGCCCGCGCGGTCATCGCGCCCCGTGCCACCGGGCAGGACCCCCAGGCGCTGGGCGACCTGATCGCCCGCAGGGAGATCGGCACCGCTCAGGCCACCCCCACCCACTGGCACATGCTGGCCACCGTCAGCCCCGAGGTGCTGCGAGGCCTGCGCATCCTCATAGGCGGCGAAGCGCTGTCGGAGAAACTGGCCGCGACCCTGCTCGACCTCGGCGCCGAGGTCGTCCAGTGGTACGGGCCCACGGAGACAACCGTGTGGTCCACGGTCCACCCGGTCACCGGTCCCGGGGACGCCGCCGTCATCGGCAAGCCGCTGCGCAACACCCGGCTGTACGTCCTGGACGAGGACCTGGCACCCGTCGAACCTGGCATCGAGGGCGAGCTCTTCATCGCCGGCGCGGGAGTGGCGCGCGGCTACCTCAACCGGCCGGAGCTGACCGCCGAGCGCTTCCTGCCCGACCGTTCCGGCGACCGCAGCGCCCTTATGTACCGCACGGGCGATGTGGTGCGGCTGCGCCCGGACGGCGACCTGGAGTACGTCGGCCGCGCCGACCACCAGGTCAAGCTGCACGGTTTCCGCATGGAACTCGGCGAGATCGAGTCCGCCCTGGAGCGGTCCGAGGATGTCGACCAGGCGGCCGCGACGGTCCGCGAGGACCGACCGGGCGACCGGCGCCTCGTGGCGTACGTGACAGCCGCCCCCGGCCGTGTACCCGATGTCAGGGAACTGCGGGACTTCGTGGCGGAGACACTGCCCGTGTACATGGTGCCGTCCGCCGTGGTGGCCCTGGGGGAGTTCCCGCTCACCCCGAACGGCAAGCTCGACCGCAAGGCGCTGCCGGCCCCCGTCGTCGCGCAGACAGCCATGGTCGAGACGCACCTCACACAGTCGGAGTTGATGCTCAGTAGGCTCTTCGCCGAGGTGCTCGGTGTGGGGCAGGTCGGGCCACGTGACAGCTTCTTCGACCTCGGCGGCTCCTCGGTGCTCGCGGCACGGCTGCTGGCACGGGTGCGCTCCGAGATGGACCTGGAGCTGTCGATCCGGATGCTCGTGGAGTCCCCGACGCCGGCCGAGCTGTCCCGTCGGCTGACCGGCGAGGAACCTCAGGACTCCTTCGACGTACTGCTGCCGTTGATGACCAAGGGCTCGGCTCGGCCGCTGTTCTGCATGCGGCACCTCGGCGGTACCGCCTGGTGCTACGGAGTGCTCGCCCAGCACTTCAGCCTGGAGTACCCCATCTTCGGCCTCCAGTCGCACACCTTCCAGGAGCTCGACACCCCTGTAGACACCATCGCGGCCATGGCGGCGGACTACGCGGACCGCATCAGAGGCATACAGCCCGAGGGCCCGTACCGCATTCTCGGCTGGTCCTTCGGGGGAATCCTCGCCCACGCCGTAGCCGCCGAGTTCCAGAAGCGCGGCGAGGAGATCGAGTTCCTCGGCGTGTTCAACACCAACCCGCACATAACGGATATGGAGGACCGTGACGAGCAAGGCCTTATCGAGCTGATCCTGCTGATCAACGGCAAGGACCTCGACCGGTACGACCGTCCCCTCCGTTACGAGGACATCGCAGAGTTCGCCGACATGGCGACCAACTACGCCTGGCACGGCAGGAAGAGTGCGGCCGAGACCTTCGTCGAGACCATGCTGACCGACCTCGGCGCCTGGAAGGCCCACACGCCGGAGAAGTACAACGGCGCCATGCACCTGTTCGCAGCAGATCCCAGCCCGGTGGCCGAAGCGGCCTCCAGCGAGGCCTGGGCGCCGTACGTCGCGGGTGAGATCGTGCGCCACGAACTGGGCTGCGGCCACGAGGAGATGCTCAGCAGCCCCCGCGTGCTCAGCAAGGTCGCCGAGATCGTCACCGACCACCTGCGCGACTGATCCGGCCGGGAGGCAGCCATCCCCTACCACCTGGGCATCGACGTGGGCGGCACCAAGGTCGCCCTGCGCGCGGAGCACACGGACGGCACCGTGCGTCAGGCCGGCTTCCGGTGGCCGCGGGCGACGGACACCGCCACGCACGCGGTGGCGGACCTGGACCTGCTCGCCCGGCAGGTCAGGGAGCTGTGCGCAGTCGCCCCGGACTGGCCGGCGGGCGTCGGCGTGGCGATGCCCGCCACCCTGGACGCGGCGGGCATCGTCACCGCCTGGCCCAACCGCCCGGGCTGGACCGGCCTCGACGTCGGCGCCGCGCTGCGCGAGGTCGTCGGCACCGCGGAGGTCCTCTGCGCCGACGACGGCGACCTCGCGGCCCTCGCCGAGGCACATGCGGCCGGCCGTCCCGATCTGCTGTATCTCGGCGTCGGCACCGGCGTCGGCGGCGGGATAGTCCTCGGCGGCAAACTGCTGCCCGGCCCCTCGCGGGGCTCCTGCGAGATCGGCCACCTGATCGTGGACCGGTCCGGGGAGCTGTGCGACTGCGGGCGTCGAGGCTGTGTGCAGTCCGTCGCCTCGGGCCCCGCCGTCCTGCGCCGGGCCGCCCGCGCCCGTGGCACCGAGGTGACCTTCGACGAGCTGGCGCAGGCCCTCGCAGAGGGCACGCCCTGGGCCGCCGACGCCGTACGCGAGGGCTGTGCGGCACTGGCCGCGGCAGCCGTCGGGGTGAGCGAACTGCTGGGCCCCGCGACCGTCGTGGTCGGTGGCGGATTCGCCGACGGCCTGCCCGGCTTCACCGGAACGGTCGCGGCTCAGACGGCACGACTGGCCCGCCCCGGCCACCCGCCGCCGACCGTGGAGCCCGCCCGACTCGGCGGTCTCTCCTCACTGCACGGGGCGGTCCTGCTGGCCAAGGGACGCCCACCGGAGAACTGAGACCGGGCCGGCCACGGGTCGGCGGCCCGCTCGCTGCCGGGAACGGCGTCGGCCGCGCCGGTTGGACGCTCCTCTCGTCCGGGGCCGGCGCGGCTGACGCCCGCATGCGGCCCTCTCAGGATGTCGCGCGCGGCATCTCCGCCAGCACCCGCGCGACGACGTCCTCCGGCAGATCCGGCACCAGCTCCGCGCCGTCCTTGCCGTCCAGTACGAAGGTCAGTCCCGACGTAGCCTTCTTGTCCAGCCGTACGAGCTCGATCAGCCGGGCCGGAGAGACGTCCGCGGGCAGCTCGTGGGGCAGCCCGTAGTGACGCACCACCTCCAGGTGCTCCGCCGCCCGCTGTTCGTCGAGCCGGTCCAGGGCCAGGGCGAGCCGTCCCGCGAACACGGTGCCGATCGCCACCCCCTCGCCGTGCCGCAGACGAAAGTCCGTGGCCACTTCCAGCGCGTGGCCCAGGGTATGGCCGTAGTTGAGCAGATGACGCAGGCCGGTGTCGCGCTCGTCGGCGGACACGATCTGCGCCTTGCGCGCCACACTCGCCGCGATCTGCTCCGGCAGCGACAGCTCCCGCAGGTCGCCGGCGCCTATGAAGTGACAGCGGGCGATCTCCCCGTAACCGTTGAGCATCTCCCGCTCGGGCAGGGTCTCCAGATAGTCGGTGTCGCACAGCACCGCGCTGGGCTGCCAGTAGGCGCCGATGAGGTTCTTGCCCTCGGGCGTGTTCACCGCGGTCTTGCCGCCGACGCTGGCGTCCACCTGCGCGAGCAGTGTGGTCGGCAGATGCACCACGGGCACCCCGCGGTGGAAGAGGGCGGCGGCGAGACCCACGACGTCCGTCGTGGTGCCGCCGCCGACGGAGACGACCACGTCGTCACGGGTCAGGCCGAAACGCACGAACTCCCGGCACAGCGACTCGACCGTGCCGAGCGTCTTGTCCTTCTCGCCGTCGCGGGCCCGCAGGACCAGCGACGGCACGCCGGGGTCGGGGATCCAGGCGTCGGGCCGGGCCGAGACCACCGCGGCGCGCCGCGCTCCCAGCCGCTCGACGATCCCGGACAGCGAGTGCCGCACCCCGGATCCGATGTCGACGGGGTAGGAGCGGTCGCCGAGTTCCACCCGGATACGGGTGTGTTGGGGTGCGGAATTCGTCATGTCCGTGTGTGTCCCTTTTCCTGTCGTCCCGCCGTCGCGGGAAGGCGGGACGGGGAAAACAGATCCCCCTCCCGGGGCACCGGCGGAATTGCGGTGTCCGCTTATCACGGGCGCATTTCGGGCTGACAGCCGATAACGCGATGACTGTCAGCATGGCGGTGGAGCCTAATGCCGTGGGACCGCCGCATCAAACACCTTGCCGATTAATTCTGGTCACTCCTCAAGTTAGGGATGACTAGGGGGGTGATGAGGGGGTGCCGGGAGAGCGTCCGCTGACGAGACTGTGCCGGGTAGGGCGAATCATCTGCCATTGCGGGCTGCCCGTCTGCTGCCGCCCCGGAGGGATGACGACACATGTTGCGCACGGAGCTGATCCGGCCGCTCCCCGAGCTGTTGGTCCACCAGGCCCGGCACTTCGGTGCCAAGGTCGCCTTCCGGGACGCCCGGCGGAGCGTCAGCTACACCGATCTGGAGGCGCGGACCCGTCGACTGGCCGGGCACCTCGCGGAGTTGCGGTTGCAACCCGGCGACCGTGCGGCCATCTGCCTCGGCAACCGCGTCGAGATCGTCGAGAGCTACTACGCCATCACCCGGGCCAGCGCCATCGGTGTTCCGGTCAACCCGCGGAGCAGCGACGCGGAACTCGCGCACCTCCTCGACGACAGCGGCGCCCGGATCGTCATCACCGACCACCCGCACGTGGAACAGCTCCGGCGTCTGCTGCCGGACCGACCGCACCTGACGGTCGTCCTGGTGGGCAACGATCCGGTGCCGTCCGGCTTCCTGCCCTACGAATCGTTGGCTACCCGGGAACCCGCCACGCCGGCCCGCGACGACCTGGGCCTCGACGACCTCGCGTGGATGCTCTACACCTCGGGGACCACCGGCAGGCCCAAGGGCGTGCTCTCCACCCAGCGCAACTGCCTGTGGTCGGTGGCTGCCTGCTACGTGCCGGTGCCCGGACTCGGCCCCGAGGACCGCGTCGTCTGGCCACTGCCTCTCTTCCACAGCCTCTCGCACATCGCGTGCGTGCTCTCCGTGGTGGCCGTGGGCGCCAGCGCCCACATCGTCGACGGGCTGTCGGCCGAGGACGTGCTGACCGCACTGGACGAGGATCGCGCCACCTTCCTGGCCGGCGTCCCCACCCTGCTGCACTACCTGCTCGACGCGGCCCGCGACCGCGGCTTCACCGCCCCCCGGCTCCGTGTGGCCCTGGTGGGCGGCGCGGTCACCACCGCATCGCTGCGCCGCTCGTTCGAGCGTGTCTTCGGCGTTCCCCTCATCGACGCCTACGGCTCCACCGAGACCTGCGGCTCCATCACCGTCAACTGGCCCTCGGGCGCCCGAGCCGAGGGCTCCTGCGGACTGCCGGTGGTGGGTCTGGGCGTACGCCTGGTGGACACCCGGACCGGAGAGGACGTGGCCGACGGCCAGGAGGGCGAGGTGTGGGTGCGCGGCCCGAGCGTCATGGCCGGCTACCACAACCAGCCCCAGGCCACCGCGGTCGCCTTCCACGACGGCTGGTACCGCACCGGCGACCTGGCCCGCCGTGACGAGGCCGGCTACTTCACGATCACCGGCCGCATGAAGGAACTGATCATCCGCGCCGGGGAGAACATCCACCCGGGAGAGGTGGAGGAGGTCCTGCGCATCGTCCCCGGCGTGGCCGATGTCGCGGTGGTCGGCAAGCCGCACGACGTGCTGGGCGAGGTACCGGTCGCGTTCATCGTCCCCGGCCCTCAGGGACCGGACACGGAGCGGCTGTTCGCCGAGTGCCGCGACCGCCTCTCCTACTTCAAGGTGCCCGAGGAGCTGTACGAGATCGAGGCGATCCCGCGCACCGCCTCGGGCAAGATCGTCCGGCATCGGCTGCTGGAGACACCCGCACGACTGCGTGCGACCAGCAGCGGCCTGTACGACTCGCTGTTCCGCGTCGACTGGATACCCAGCTCCCCGCTCTCCCTCGGCGCGGTCCCGGGAGAGCCGGGCAACTGGGCGCTGGCCGGCTCCGACCCACTCGGCCTGGCCGCCGCCCTGCAGGACGCCGGCGTACCGTGCGAGGTGCACCCCGACCCGGCCGCCGCCCGTGCGGCGGTCCGGGGCGGCACCGGCGTCCTCCTCCTGGACCGCACCGCCTACGACTCCGGAGCGGGCATCGAGGAGTTCGTCGCGTACCTGCAGGACCGGCTGGCCGATGACCACGACGAGCACGTCACGCTCGTGGTCCTGACCCGGCGCGCCGTGGCCGCCGGCGACGGCGAGGACGTGCGGGACCCCGCACACACCCCGCTGTGGGGCCTGGTCCGCGCGCTGCAGACCGAGCATCCGGGCCGGCTCGTCCTCGCCGACCTGGACACCGACGGCCTCGGAGTCGACGGCGCACGGCCCCTGGCCGCCGCAGTCAAGGCCGGTGAACCGCAGTTCGCCGTCCGCTCCGGTGTCGCCCTGCTGCCGCGTTTCGCCCGCGTCTCCATGGACCGGGAGGAGCCGCCGCTTCCGCTGCTCGACCCTGACAGGACGGTCCTGGTCACCGGCGCCGCCGGCGCCCAGGGCGCCGCCCTCGCCCGCCACTTCGTGACCGCGCACCACGCCCGCCACCTGCTCCTTGCGTTCACCCCCGGACACGGTGACGAGAGTGTGCAGACGCTGTGCGCCGAACTCGCCGGGACCGGTGCCCGCGCCACCGCCGTCGCGTGCGACCCGGGCGACCGCGCCGCCCTCGCCGAACTGCTGGCGGACGAGAGCAGGCCGCCGCTGACGGCCGTGGTGCACGCGGAGGAGATCACCGGGACCGGCACCGTGTCCGCCGCGGCACACGCTCTGCACGACCTGACCGCCGACCGCGACCTGGCCGCGTTCGTCCTGTGCTCCTCGCCCCTCGGTGTCCTGGGCGGTCCCGGCGCCGGCGACATCGCCGCCGAGAGCGCCGCGCTGGAGGCACTGGCCCAGCACCGGCGCGCCCACGGCCTCCCCGCGCTGTCTCTGGCCTGGGGACCTTGGGCCGACGGCGCGGCCGAGAGCGCCGTCCCCTACGCGGCGGGCGAACTCACCGAACAGCAGGCCCTGGTGCTGTTCGACGCCGCGCACGCCGCAGGCGAGGCCGCGTTCATCGCGATGCGCCTCGACAACGCGGCCCTGCTCACCGGCCCGGTCCCCGCACCGCTGCGCGGACTGATCGACACCACGGCTCGACAGGTGCCGGCCGAGATCGTGGAGCTGCGCGGCCGACTGGAGGATCTGCCCGCCGAGGAGCGGGAGGAGCTCCTGCTGCGGATGGTGTGCGACGAGGCCGCCGCAGTCCTCGGCCGCACCGGCACCGAGGACATCCCGGCCGGCCGGGCCTTCAAGGAGCTGGGGTTCACCTCCGTGATGGCCGTCTCCCTGCGCGACCGGCTCAGCACCGCCACTGGACTGCGCCTCCCCGCGACCAGTGCCTTCGACCACCCCACCCCCGAAGCCCTGGCGCACTGGCTGCTGAGCGAGGTCTACGGCGAGTCCGCCGACGTGCCGGCCGTGTCCGCCCAGGCCGCGGCGGTCTCCGACGACCCGATCGCCATCGTGTCGATGGGCTGCCGGCTGCCAGGCGGCGTCACGTCCCCCGAGGACCTGTGGCGGCTGGTCGCTGACGGCGCCGACGGTCGCTCCCCGTTCCCGTCCGACCGCGGCTGGAACCTCGACGAGCTGTATGACCCCGACCCCGACGCCGCCGGAAGGTCCTACGTCACGGAGGGCGGTTTCCTCGACGACGTAGCCGGCTTCGACGCCGAGTTCTTCGGGATCTCCCCGCGCGAGGCGGTCGCGATGGACCCCCAGCAGAGGCTTCTCCTGGAAACCTCCTGGGAGGTCTTCGAACGCGCCGGCCTGGACGTGGGCGCCCTGCGCGGCGCGGACGTCGGTGTCTTCGCCGGAGTCATGTACCACGACTACACCACCCGGGCGGTGCGGCCGGCGAAGGAGATCGAGGGCTACCTCGGCGTGGGCGGCGCGGGCAGTGTCGTCTCCGGCAGGGTGTCGTACACCTTCGGCTTCGAGGGCCCCGCCGTGACGGTGGACACCGCGTGCTCGTCCTCGCTGGTCGCCCTGCACCTGGCCGCCCAGGCGCTGCGCGCGGGGGAATGCTCCCTGGCGCTGGCGGGCGGTGTCGCGGTGATGGCGACCCCGGGCAGCTTCGTCGAGTTCTCGCGGCAGCGCGGACTCGCCCCCGACGGACGCTGCAAGGCCTTCGCCGCCGCGGCGGACGGCACGAGCTGGTCCGAGGGCGTGGCCCTGCTGCTCCTGGAACGGCTGTCGGACGCCCGCCGCAACGGTCACGAGGTTCTCGCCGTCGTACGCGGTACCGCCGTCAACCAGGACGGCGCCTCCAACGGCCTGACCGCGCCCAACGGCCCCTCCCAGCAGCGAGTCATCCGCCAGGCCCTCGCCAACGCCGACCTCACCCCCGCCGACGTCGACGCCGTCGAGGCGCACGGCACCGGCACCTCCCTCGGTGACCCGATCGAGGCGCAGGCTCTTCTCGCCACCTACGGTCAGGAACGGCCCGACGACGGGCACCCGCTGTGGCTCGGCTCCCTCAAGTCCAACATCGGCCACGCCCAGGCCGCCGCCGGTGCGGCGGGTGTGATCAAGATGGTGCAGGCCATGCGGCACGGCGTGCTGCCCCGGACGCTCCACGTCGACGCCCCGACGCCCGAGGTGGACTGGACCCGTGGCGCGGTCGAACTGCTCACCGGGCCCAGGCCCTGGCCCGAGACCGGGCGCCCGCGGCGCGCGGGCGTCTCCTCCTTCGGCATCAGCGGGACCAACGCCCACGTAGTCCTCGAACAGCCCACCGAAGAACCCGCCACGACTCCCGCCGACGGACCGGAGCGTGCGCTGCCCGACGGGCTTGTCCCGCTCGTCCTCTCCGCAAAGTCTCCCGAGTCCCTGCGCGCCCAGGCGGGACGCGTGGCCGCCCTCCTCGATGCGGAACCCACCCCCGCCCTGGCCGACGTCGCCCTCACGCTCACCGGCCGCCAGGCCTTCGCGCACCGCGCGGTCGTGGTCGCCGCCTCCACGGAGGAAGCCCGCACCGCCCTGTCCGCCCTCGCCGCCGGTGACGGCACGACCGGCACCGCCACCGGCGGCCGGCTCGCCGTCGTCTTCTCCGGCCAGGGCGCGCAACGCCCCGGAGCGGGCCGCGAACTGTACGCGTCGTTCCCGGTGTACGCCCGCGCCTTCGACGAGGTCTGCGCCGCCCTGGACCACCGGCTCGACCGCCCCCTGCGCGACGTCGTCCTCGCCGAACCCGGCACCCCCGAGGCGGACCTGCTCGACCGGACGGCCTACACCCAGGCGGCCCTGTTCGCCGTGGGAGTGGCCCTCTACCGGCTCGTCGAGTCCTGGGGTGTACGCCCCGACCTGGTCGCCGGACACTCCATCGGTGAACTCGCCGCCGCCCACGTGGCCGGCGTGTGGTCCCTGGAGGACGCCGCAGCCCTGGTCGCCGCCCGTGGCGCGATGATGCAGCGGCTGCCCGAGGGTGGCGCCATGATCGCCGTACAGGCCACCGAGGACGAGGCCATCGCTGAGCTCACCGAGGGAGTCGCCGTCGCGGCGCTCAACGGCCCCGACGCCGTGGTTCTCTCCGGTGACGCGCCCGCCGTCGAAGCAGTGGCCGCCCAGTTCGCGGCCCGGGGCCGCAGGACGAAACGGCTGCGGGTCTCGCACGCCTTCCACTCGCCGCGCATGGAGCCGATGCTCGACGCCTTCCACGAGGTCGCCGCCGGACTGAGCTTCCGCACCCCGGCCCTGCCCGTCGTCTCCAACCTGACCGGCTCCCTCGCCGACCCCGCGCAGCTCTGCGCCCCCGACTACTGGGTGCGTCACGTCCGCGGCACGGTCCGCTTCGCCGACGGCCTGCGCACCCTGCGCGAACAGGGCGTCACGACCGTGCTCGAACTCGGGCCCGGCGGGGTGCTGACGGCCTTGGCGCAGGACTGCCTTCCCGAGGACGTCGACTGCGTGGCCGCCCTGCGCGACGGACGGCCCGAACCCGCGACGCTGCTCACGGCCGTCGCCCGGGCCCACACCAGGGGCGCCCGCGTCGACTGGCCCGGCCTGTTCGCCGGCGGGGACGCCCGCACCACCGCCGTACCGACGTACGCCTTCCAGCACCGGCGCTACTGGCTCCACGCCGGCCCCGGTACCGGCGACCTCGGAGCCGCGGGCATCACCGCGGCGGGGCACCCGCTGCTGAACGCGTCGGTGGAACTGCCCGAGACCGACGCCGTCACCTTCACCGGACGCCTGTCCACGGCCGACCGGCCCTGGCTCGCCGACCACGCGGTTGACGGCACGGTCCTGCTGCCCGGGACGGCGATGGTCGAGATGGCCGTCCGGGCCGGCGACGAGGTCGGGCGCGGCGCCGTCCGCGAACTCGTCCTGGCCGCGCCCCTGATACTTCCCGCCGACGGTGCGGTGCGCATCCGCGTACACGTCGGCGCCCTCGACGAGGCCGGCGACCGCCCCGTCTCCGTCCACTCCCGCCCCGACGGCGACGAAGGGCCGTGGACCCGCCACGCGAGCGGCGCCCTGACCCGGGCGAACCCCGACGACGTTCCCGGCACCGACGCCGCCCCGTGGCCCCCGCCGAACGCCTCGGCCGTGCCCGTCACGGACTTCTACCGGCAGCGCGCCGAGGCCGGCTACGAGTACGGGCCCGCCTTCCAAGGACTGCGCGCGGTGTGGACCCTCGGCGAGGAAGTCTTCGCCGACATCGCCCTCGACGACGAACACCACGACGACGCCGGCCTGTTCGGCCTGCACCCGGCCCTCTTCGACGCCGCCCTGCACCCCAGTGTCTTCGGTGGCGTCGCCGAGTCCGCCGAGGGAAGCCGTCTGCTGCCCTTCGCGTGGAACGGCGTACGACTGCACGCCTCGGGTGCCAAGGCACTGAGGGTCCGGCTGACCCCCGCCGGAGAGAACGGGGTGTCCCTGCGCATCGCCGACGCCACCGGATCCCCGGTCGCCGACGTCGACTCCCTCGTGCTGCGTCCCGTGGCCGCCGGACACCTGCGCCCCGCCGCCGAAGCCGGACACGAATCCCTGTTCCGTGTGACGTGGACGGCACTGCCGGCCACGGCACGCACGGACGGGTCCGAGGGCATCCGCGTCCTCGACGCCACCGGCGACGGCACCTCGACCGAGGACGTGCACGCACTCGCCGCCCGCGTGCTGAAAGACCTCCAGGCGTTCCTGGCCGAACCCGGCGACGACACCGCGCCGCTGCTGGTGGTCACCAGCGGAGCCGTCGCCGTCCGCGACGGCGAGAGCGTCACCGACCCGGCGGCAGCCGCGGTCTGGGGCCTGGTGCGCTCCGCCCAGGCCGAGCACCCCGACCGTCTCGTCCTGGCCGACACCGACGGACTCGACGCCTCCCGCGACGCGCTCACCGGGCTCCCGGCGGTGGCCGCAACCCTGGATGAGTCGCAGTTCGCGGTACGTGAGGGCGAGGTGTCCGTGCCCCGCCTCGTCCGCGCCACCGCGCCCGCCCTGGCGGTCCCCGAGGGCGCCGGCACCTGGCACCTGGACACCACCGGGCCCGGCACCCTGGAGAACCTGGCCCTTGTGCCGGACGCCGACTCCGGTCCCCTGGCACCCGGCCGGGTCCGCGTGGCCGTCCGCGCCGCGGGCATGAACTTCCGCGACGTCATGATCGCCCTGGACATGTACCCCGGCAGGGCCGCGATCGGCGGCGAGGGCGCCGGCATCGTCCTGGAGACGGGTCCCGGCGTGAGCGGCCTGTCGCCCGGTGACCGGGTCATGGGACTGTTCCCCGGCGGGGCGTTCGGCCCGGAGGCCGTGACCGATCACCGCAGGCTCGTCCGCGTCCCCGCGGGATGGACCTTCGCACAGGCCGCCGCCGCTCCCATCGCGTTCCTCACCGCCCTCTACGGTCTGCGCGACCTGGCAGACGTCCGGCCCGGCGAGACCGTCCTGGTCCACGCCGCGGCCGGCGGCGTCGGCATGGCCGCCGTCCAGATCGCCCGTCACCTCGGCGCCGAGGTCTACGGCACCGCGAGCCCCGGCAAGTGGGACACCCTCCGTGCCGGCGGACTCGACGACGCGCACCTCGCCAACTCCCGCACCACCGACTTCGAGCGGGACTTCCTCGACGCCACCGACGGTCGCGGCGTCGACGTCGTCCTCGACGCACTGGCCGGCGAGTTCGTCGACGCGTCCCTGCGCCTGCTCCCGCGAGGCGGCCGCTTCCTGGAGATGGGCAAGACCGACATCCGCGACGCCACCGAGGTCGCCGAACGCCACCCCGGGGTCGAGTACCGCGCCTACGACCTCGCGGAGGCGGACGACGACCGGGTACGCGAGCTGCTGGACGAACTCGTCGGCCTCTTCGACCGCGGAGCCCTCACCCCGCTGCCGGTGACCGCATGGGACGTACGGCACGCCCCGGACGCCTTCCGGCACCTCAGCCGGGCCCGCCACACAGGCAAGGCCGTCCTGACCCTGCCACGCCGGCCCGACCCCGACGGCACCGTCCTGGTCACCGGCGGGACCGGCTCCCTCGGCGCACTCGTCGCCCGCCACCTCGTCACCGCACACGGCGCCCGCAACCTGGTGCTCGCCAGCAGGCGCGGCCCCGACGCGCCCGGCGCCCGGGAGCTGACCGCCGAACTCACCGCCCTGGGCGCGACCGTACGCGTCGAGGCCTGCGACGCCGCCGACCGCGAGGCCCTGGCCCTGCTGCTGGAGTCCGTCCCGGCGACGGCGCCCCTGACGGCGGTGGTGCACACCGCGGGCGTCGTCGACGACGGCGTACTCGCCGCGCTCACCCCCGAGCGGATGGCCGCCGTACTGCGGCCCAAGGCCGACGCCGCCCTCAACCTGCACGAGCTGACCCGGGACCTCGACCTCGCCGCCTTGGTGCTGTTCTCCTCGGCCGCCGGTGTCCTCGGCAACCCCGGGCAGGCCAACTACGCGGCGGCCAACGCGTTCCTCGACGGACTCGCCCGCGTCCGCCGTACCGAGGGACTGCCCGCGGTGTCGCTCGCCTGGGGCCTGTGGTCGCACGCGAGCGGCATGACCAGCACCCTCGCCGAGGCCGACCTCCGGCGCACCGAACGCGACGGCATGCTCGGGCTCACGGCCGAGGAGGGCCTGGCCCTCCTCGACGCCGCCCTGACCGCCGGGGAACCGGCCCTCGTGCCGACCCGGCTCGATCCAGGCGTGCTGCGCGACCGGGCCGCTTCCGGCGCGCTCCCGCCGATGCTGCGCGCACTCGTGCGAGCCCCGCGCCGCGCCGCTGCCGCCATGGCCCCCGGGGCCACCCTGGCCGAACGGCTCGCGCAACTTCCCGCGGACGAGAAGGCCGCCCTCGTCCTGGACCTGGTCCGCAAGGAGGCCGCGGCCGTCCTCGGTCACTCCGACGCCTCACTGGTTGCACCCGACCGCGCTTTCAAGGAAGCCGGTTTCGACTCGCTGACGGGGGTGGAACTGCGCAACCGGCTCGGCAGAGTGGCAGGTACCAGGCTGCCCACGACGGCCGTGTTCGACTACCCGGCGCCCACCGCGCTCGCCGACTACCTGCTCAAGACCCTTGATCAGGAATCCGATCCGGTCGCGGCCAGACTCGACGCCCTGGAAGCGGCGCTCGACGCCCTGCTGGCGGAGGAACTGAAGCATTCCGGTATCCACTCCCGCCTGCGGTACCTCGGATCGAGGCTCGAAGAAGCCGCGCTGAGTGGCAGCCCCGCCGAGGCCGCCGACCGGACCCGCCACCTCGAAGCCGCTACCGCCGACGACGTCTACGCCTTCATCGACAACGAGCTCGGGCTCGGCTGACCCGCCGCCAGGCACCCAGAGGAGATCAGGTTCCATGACCACCGACGAGAAGGCGCTCACCTACCTCAAGCGGGTCTCGGCCGAGCTGCAGCAGACGCGGGAGAAGCTGCGCGAGGAACAGAACCGGCGCACCGAACCCATCGCCGTCGTGGCCATGGGCTGCCGGTTGCCGGGAGGAGTGACGTCCCCCGAGGACCTGTGGCGACTGGTGTCCGAGGGCACCGACGCCGTCGGCGCCTTCCCGGCCGACCGTGGGTGGGACCTCGACAGCCTCTACCACCCGGACCCGGATGTGTCCGGCAAGTCGTACGTCCGTGAGGGCGGTTTCCTCGACGACGTGGCCGGTTTCGACGCGCCGTTCTTCGGAATCTCCCCGCGCGAGGCGCTGGCGATGGACCCGCAGCAGCGCCTGCTCCTGGAGACGTCCTGGGAGACCCTGGAACGTGCCGGGATCGACCCCGCGACCCTCAAGGGTGAGAGCGTCGGCGTCTTCACCGGCGTTGCCGGACAGGAGTACACCCCGCGCATGGGCACCGGCTCCGAGGAGATCGAGGGTTACGTCCTCACCGGCGGCGCGGGGAGCGTCGTCTCGGGCCGGGTGGCGTACACGCTCGGCTTTGAGGGCCCGGCGGTGACGGTCGACACCGCCTGCTCCTCGTCCCTGGTGGCGATCCACCTCGCCGCTCAGGCGCTGCGCTCCGGTGAGTGCTCGCTCGCGCTGGCGGGCGGCGTCGCCGTGATGTCCACCCCGGGAGCCTTCGTCGAGTTCTCACGCCAGCGCGGACTGGCCCTGGACGGCCGCTGCAAGGCGTTCGCCGCCGCGGCGGACGGTACCGCCTGGGCCGAAGGTGTGGGCGTACTGCTGCTGGAGCGTCTGTCGGACGCCCGCCGCAACGGTCACGACGTCCTGGCCGTCGTGCGCGGCAGCGCGGTCAACCAGGACGGCGCGTCCAACGGCCTGACCGCGCCCAACGGCCCCTCCCAGCAGCGTGTCATCCGGCAGGCGTTGGAGAACGCCCGGCTCTTGGCCGCGGATGTCGACGTGGTGGAGGCGCACGGTACCGGTACGTCCCTCGGTGACCCGATCGA
>NZ_JBSFUO010000028.1:0-73027 GCF_053591835.1 Streptomyces sp. NPDC002911
CAGCGGCAACGCTGCCCGCAGCCGCTTGTTCCAGCCCGGCTGCCTGGGCACGTACGGGAACATCGACCCCAGCCGGGAGTCCACGAACCGCAGCCAGCACGACTCCGAGGTGAAGCCCATCAGAGCCTGCGCAACAGCCAGGGTGACCAGCTCGGAATCCGTCAGCTGCGGCGGTCGACCAAGCCATCGAGTACCTCCGATCTCGTCGTCGATCTTCACCTGCAGTGCGGTCAGCAGGGCGTCCAGGTTGTTCGTCACACAACGATCTTGGACGCCCTGCCTGCGCTCCCAGACACACCGTCAGCATTCGGAATAACTCGTCCAGGAGATGGGCTTGGATCAGTGGCGCAGGACGCTTCGTCAGAAGATACTCACGATTCGAGTTACGGGCCCAAGGCACCGTTCGGTTGAGTATCACCTGCTTCAACGCCTCGTGGGTCGCCCGGTCCCACAGCCCCCTCACTGAGCCTTACGGGATTCCCGTCCTTGCCGAGCACCGGCCTGTGCTGGTGCATCAGGTAGCCGAGCGTGGCCTCGGAGAGGAGGATGTTCCTCAGGCTCTGTGGGGCCCGCGGGCGCCCTCCGGACGGCTTTCCGTACATCGTGGCCAGGTGGTCCGCAGGCGATGCCTCGCCCGCACGGTTGAGGCGGGCCGTTTCACTGCTGGTGGTGACGTTCTCGGGGTCGGCCAGGATGCGACGGGCGACATCTCGGAGCACCTCGGAGGGATGCGGGTGCAGTTCGACGTGGTCAACCCTGCCCCCCCATGACCTTGCGCACGTACTGGAAGCCGTACGACGGCTTGCCCTTCGGCCGGCCGGCGGCCCGGATCTTTATCGTGGCGTCGCGGGTTCCGGCGCTGGATCGCGCGGAGTTCCATCTGCGCGCCCCAGGCTTCCATGGTGAAGCGGTTCTCGTCTGCCGGGTCGTCCAGTTCCCAAGGACCGTCGTGTCCGTACGTGACGAGCATCTTCTTCTCGTCCCGCATCTTGTATCCGGTGTTCAGACAGTCGACGACGTTGCGTCCCAGCCGGTCCACGGCGGCCGCGACCAGACCGTCATAAGGGCCCTTCCCGTCACGGAGCCAGGGGCCCGCTTCGGGCGGGACACGGGGTCGGTGGCGCCCGAGACCTCCCAGTCGTCGGCCCAGCCGATGATGTGCGCGCCCACGGACGCGGCAGCTGTGAGCACGTTCTCCCGCTGACGCTCAGGGGACGACGTCGCCAGCTTCACGCGCGACAGTCGCCGCACTCCGAGCAGGCATGTACCGCATCCGTCGTAGGGACGTTCGATCGCATGTGGGGTCGTACCGTGCAAGATTCTCTCCGTTCGCGCACGCATGGTGAGGAGAATCGGCGGCACGACCCCTGGGAGCGATCTTGGTCAGCCCAGGAAGCTCAGACGAACCTGACGGTTGTCCTTAGCGATGTTCGTGTCGACCAGACAGACGGACTGCCACGTCCCCAGCGCCAGCCGCCCCCCGATCACCGGCAAGGTGGCGTGCGGTGGTACGAGGGCCGGAAGTACGTGATCGCGGCCATGGCCGGGACTCCCGTGACGGTGGCACCAGCGGTCGTCGGCGGGAAGCAGGGTCTGCAGAGCGGCGAGCAGGTCGTCGTCGCTGCCGGCGCCGGTCTCCAGGATCGCGATGCCGGCGGTGGCGTGGGGCACGAAGACGTTGAGCAGGCCGTCCCTGCCGTGAGCGGTGCGGGCCAGGAACTGCGTGCAGTCGTCCGTCAGGTCCACGACCGTTTCGGTCCGTCCCGTGGTGACGCTCAGCAGGTGTGTGGCGAAGGTGTCGGACATGGCCCCATTCTCTCGTCGCCGGGAATGTTTGCGCCCACCGGGAAGATCCGGGGCACAACCAGGGTTGGTAGAATCGTGAACAACATCGGGGCGTGTGAGCTGGACGTGGTCGTCATCGGCGCCGGGCAGGCAGGGCTGTCCGCCGCGTACCACCTGCGCCGCGCAGGCCTCGGCCCCGAACGGGACTTCGTCGTGCTGGATCATGCGCCCCGTCCCGGCGGCGCATGGCAGTTCCGCTGGCCCTCGCTCACGTACGGCAAGGTGCACGGCATGCACTCCCTCCCTGGCATGGAGCTGACGGGCGCCGACGACAGCAGGCCCTCCTCCGAAGTGATCGGCGCGTACTTCGACGCGTACGAGCTCCGCTTCGGTCTGCGGGTGCACCGGCCGGTCGAGGTGAGCGCCGTGCGCGAGGGCGCAGGCGGCCGCCTGCTCGTCGAGACCTCCGAGGGTACGTACGCCACGCGCGCGCTGATCAACGCCACCGGCACCTGGGACCGCCCGTTCTGGCCGCGCTATCCGGGCCAGGAGACCTTCCGGGGCCGGCAGTTGCACACCGCGAACTATCCGGGGCCGGACGAGTTCGTCGGCCTGCGGGTGATCGTGGTCGGCGGCGGAGCGTCGGGCACCCAGCATCTGATGGAGATCGCCGCGGTCGCGGCGGAGACGCACTGGGTGACGCGGCGCCCCCCGGTGTTCCGGGAAGGGTCGTTCGGCGAGGCCGAGGGGCGGGCCGCGGTGGCCATGGTGGAGGAGCGCGTGCGCAGCGGTTTCCCGCCGCAGAGCGTGGTGAGCGTGACCGGGCTGCCGCTCAACGACGCCGTCCGCCGCGCACGCGAGCAGGGGATCCTCGACCGGCTTCCCATGTTCGAACGAATCACGCCGGACGGGGTGGCCTGGTCCGACGGCCGCGCGGTCGAGGCCGATGTGGTCCTCTGGGCGACCGGCTTCCGGGCCGCCGTCGGTCATCTGGCACCGCTGAAACTCCGCGAGGCGGGCGGCGGCATCCGCGTCGAGGACACCCGGGCGGTGCGGGACGCGCGCGTCCACCTCGTCGGCTACGGCCCGTCCGCGAGCACCATCGGCGCCAACCGGGCAGGCAGGGCGGCCGTCCGTTCGGTCACCCGGCTGCTGGACAGCGTGACCGCCTGACCGGACACGGGTGACGTCCTCAGTGGGAGAGCACACGAACGCGGGATCGGGCATTCGCTCGAACGCTTGGGCGTTCCGGTTTTGATTGCTCAACCACCGTGCAGCGTCTGATGCTTACCAAGCACATGAGTCACCGAATGGACTTCCTGACCAGGGGAGCGGCGGCGCTGCCGTGTGCCCACCCTCTCAGACCCAGGGATCCCTGACGGCGGGTCCGGTGAACGGGGGCGAAACCGCGAAGCCTGAGTCCACGGTGACCGCCTCGGTGAGTGCTTCGAACGTACGGCGCGCGGGGTGAGCGAGTGGTCGGGGGACTGCGCGTCCCACAGGCATGGTCCGCCACGTGGAAGGGGAGTCCGCCCTGCACGTCGGGTGCGTAGGGGCGCGGGCGGAAGAACGCGCCGGGACCGGCTTCGGTCATCACGACGGCTTCCCGCATCCCCGCCGTCCCGCGCTCCGGCGCCTGAAGCTGCCGATGAGCACCTGCCCACCGGACAGCTGAGGCAGTGGCACGTGGAGTATCTGCAGGTGCATCAGGTGGCAGCCGGAGCCGGCTGGCTGTCGCGGCGGATCAGAGCGGCATAGCGCCCGTCCTGCGCGAGCAGCTCCTCGTGCGTGCCCCGCTCGGCCGTACGACCGTCGTCCAGGACCACGATCTGGTCCGCGTCCCGGACGGTGGAGAGCCGGTGCGCGATGGTGAGCGTGGTGCGGCCCTTCGACAAGGCGTCGATGGCCTGCTGCACTGCATGTTCCGTACGGGTGTCGAGGGCGCTGGTCGCCTCGTCGAGGATCAGTACGGGCGGGTCCCGGAGGATCGTGCGGGCGATCGCCAGCCGCTGCTTCTCGCCGCCCGAGAACCGGTACCCACGTTCGCCGACGAGGGTGTCGTAGCCGTCGGGCAGCCCCGCGATGTGGTCGTGGATCTGCGCGGCGCGGGCCGCGGCCTCGATCTGCTCGTCGGTCGCGTCCGGTTTGGCGAAGCGGAGGTTCTCGGCGACCGAGGCGTGGAAGAGGTAGGTCTCCTGGGAGACCACGCCGACGGCCCTGGCGAGGGTATCGAAGTCCAGGTCTCGCACATCGACGCCGTCGATCGTGACCCGGCCCGCCGTGACGTCGTACAGCCGCGGCACCAGGTAACTGAGCGTGGACTTGCCGGATCCGGTGGGGCCGACGACGGCGAGACTGTTCCCTGCGGGCACGGTCACGTCGATGCCGCTCAGGGTCGGGCCGCTCTTCGCGTCGTAGCTGAAGGTCACGTCCTCGAAGGCGATCTCGCCGCGGATCTTATGCAGCCGGACGGGCTTCTCGGGCTCGGCGATGTCCACGTCGAGATCGAGGTACTCGAAGATGCGCGCGAACAAGGCGAGGGACGTCTGCATCTGTACACCGGTGGAGAGCAGGCTCACGGCCGGCCGGAACAGGCCCTGCTGGAGCGAGACGAAGGCGACCAGTGTGCCGATGGAGACAGTCGTGACACCCGACTGGAGGGTGAGGCCCGCAGCCCAGTAGATGACCGCGGGCATGGCGGCCATCACGATCCCGATGGTCGACATCCTCCAGCGGCCCGCCATGTTGGAGCGTACTTCGAGGTCGACCAGACGCTCCGATTCCTCGGAGAAGGCCTTGGTGAGGGAGTCCGATCGGCCCATGGTCCGGCCGAGCAGGATGCCGCTGACCGAGAGTGATTCCGTGACCGTGGCCGCCATCGTCGCCATCTGCTTCTGGCGTTGGGTGGTGATCTTCTTGCGCTCCCTGCCGACCCGCCGGCTGATCCAGACGAAGACGGGGAGCAGGAGCAGCGAGACGAGGGTGAGCCGCCAGTCCAGCGCGAGCATGGCCACCACGGTGGCGATGACGGAGGTGAGGTTGGAGACCAGGGAGGTGGCGGTTGAGGTGACCGTCGCCTGCATGCCGCCGATGTCGTTGGCGATGCGGGACTGGACCTCGCCCGTGCGGGTCCGGGTGAAGAAGGCGAGCGGCATCCGCTGCAGCTGGGTGTAGACGGCGGTGCGCAGGTCGTGCATGACGCGCTGGCCGACCGTCGTGGAGATCAGGGTCTGCAGGACGCCGAAGACGCTGTTCATCACTGCCGTGAGGATCATGCCGAGCGCGAGCAGGGTGAGCAGACCCGTGCGCCCCTGGGGGATCGCGGTGTCCAGGATCTCGCGCAGCAGGAACGGGGAGGCGACCGACACCAGCGAGGAGGCACCGACCAGCAGCCCGACCACGGCGAGTCGGCCACGGTAGGGACGGAAGAGCCGGAAGATGCGGCGCAGCTCGGCGGGCGGCTGCCCGCCGTCTGCTGCTGGAGGTGTCCAGGTGGGATCGTCGGGTTTCATGGGCTCCTTCGAAGACGTGCGACGGGTGGGGTTCCCAGGCTTCCGACAGCCGACGCGGGGGCCCGGGGAGAGCTGGCAGGAGAGCAACCGTTGGAGAGCCTAGCTCATTGTTACCTCTATTCACAATGAACAGAGTCCTGATATTGTTCCCTCATGGACTCCCCCGATTCCGACGGCGTGCTCGCCGAGCAATTGCTGCGGCTCACACGCCGCCTCCAACGCATCCAGAGCCGGCAGCTGGAGCCGATCGGCATCACACCGGCCCAGTTCCGCCTGCTGCGCACGACCGCGCACTACGACGGCCCGCCCCGGATGGCCGATCTCGCCGAGCGTCTGGAGGTCGTCCCGCGGGCGGTGACCACCCTGGTCGACGGTCTGGAGGCGAGCGGCCGGGTGCGTCGCGCCCCGGATCCGACCAACCGCCGGGTTGTCCGTATCGAGATCACCGAGGAGGGTCGAGGGGTACTCCGTTCGATGCGCGCCGCGCGGAAGGCCGCCGCGGAGGAGATCCTGGCTCCATTGACCGCCGATCAGCGGGAAGTGCTCGGCGGACTGCTCACCGCTCTGGTCGACGGGATGCCGGAGCGCCGCCGCTGCTGAGGCATGCGGTGCGGCCACCGCATCGCGCGCCGTCGAGGGGATCCTGACATGCCGCTGCTGGAGACGGAGCCGGAAGCCCTGCACCCTCGGAAGGCACGCCCACCGTCGCCAGACCGGGTGCCGGGCTGGAAGGCGTCCGGGACCCCTTCGGAGCTGCGGGACGACCTGACCACTCTGCTCGGTCCGGAGAAGATGCTGTGGAAAGTCTCCGACCTCGTGACGTACGCCCTCCGAGGCCGGCCCTACCGCTTCCTGCCGCAGGCCATGCTGGCCCCCGAGGACCTCGAAGACGTCTCGGCGCTTGTCTCCTACGCGCACGGCAACGGCCGCGGCGTCGTCTTCCGAGCCGCCGGCACCAGCCTCAACGGCCAGGCGCAGGGTGAGGACATCCTGTTCGACGTGCGCCGCCACTGGCGAGGGATCGAAGCGCTGGACGGCGGGTCCGGGCCCGGGTCCGGCCCGGGACCGCCGTCATGCGGGCCGATGCCGCTCTCGCCCGGCACGGCCGGATCCTGGTCCCCGATCCCTCCAGTGCCATCGCCTGCACCATCGGCGGTGTCGTGGCGAACAACGCTTCGGAGATGACCGCGGGGACCACGAGGAATTCGTACCGTACGGTCTCCTCGCTGACCGCAAAGCGCGCTGTCTGCCTGCGAGCAGGCAGCGGCCTCGGTCCCCACGGATCTCGATCTGGTGGCTCCGGCCGTCTCGGTCATCAATGAGTTCACCCGGGACGCCGCCACGGTCTCCGGGTAGGGGAAGGCGCGCAAAAGTGTTCGTCACCGCGGTCGGCGGCTCCGCCCCTCGGGCACGACGCTGATCACCGAGGACTTCGCCGTGCCGCCGTCCCGGCTCTCCGAGTTGGGCGGAACGTACCCCGACGAGGCCCGCTCCCTCGCTACGAAATAATCGGTTGCCCCGGACGGGGTCAGGAAGCGAACCTTGCACGGTTTGGTCCCCCACTGTTCCACTAGGTCCGTCACGGATCTCCGCTTCCGATCCCTTGGGACGTCATGCAGATTCGCGATCTTCCGTACTCGGATCCCGGCGAGCCCGATGTACGGTCAGGCCCCCGTTTTCTGTTCTGGCTCGGGCGGAGTCAGCTCACCGGACAGCTCAAATCTCTCTCTTGGGGGCTGCTCCACCACTGCGCGATCGCGGGCCTCCCGCTCGCCGTCGGCCTGGCGGTACAGGCCGTCATCGACCGCTCCGGCCGGGGCCTCGCGATGGCCGGCGTCCTCCTCGTCGCCCTCGGCGTCCTCATCGCCGTGGGCGACACCATGCTCCACCGGACAGCGGTCACCAATTGGATCACCGCCGCGGCGCGGGTGCAGCAGCTGCTGTCGCGCAGGACGGCCGAGCTGGGCTCGGCGCTGACCCGGAGGGTGGCGGCCGGTGAAGTGGTCGCCGTATCGACCGGCGACGTGGAGAAGATCGGATGGTTCGTCGAGGCACTGTCGCGCTTCCTGGCCGCCGCCACCGCGCTCGTACTGATCTGTGTCGGGCTGGTCCTCTACCTGCCCTCGCTCGGTGTGCTGGTCGCGATCGCCACCCCGGTCCTGGCGCTGGCCGTACTGCCCCTTCTCCCCCGGGCCACCCGCCGGGCGGATCTGCAGCGCGAGAAGGCGGGCCGGGCCACGGAGCTGGCCTCCGACACGGTCGCCGGGCTGCGGGTACTGCGCGGCATCGGCGGCGAGGAGCTGTTCCTGGAGCGCTACCGGCTGGCGTCCCAGGAGGTCCGCAAGGCCGCCGTGCGCAGTGCGCGGATGTGGGCGCTCATCTCGGCGATCCAGGTTTTCCTGCCGGGAGTCCTGCTGATCTCGCTGGTCTGGTACGGCGCGACGCTGGCCCGGGACGGCCGGATCGACGTCGGCCAGCTGGTCACCGTGTACAGCGCGGCCACCCTGATGCTCTTCCCCCTGCGCAACGTGGAGGAGATCGCCATGGCGTACTCCTTCTCGCGGCCGTCGGCGCAGCGCGCGGTCCGGGTACTGTCCCTGCGTCGCAGTACCCGTCCCGCGCCGTCGGACGCCGCGTCGCCTCGGGGCGATCTGTACGACCCGGTGACCGGACTGATGGCGCCACAGGGCCTGTTCACCGCCGTGGTCTGCGGTGATCCTGACGAGGCGGGGCGGCTGGCGGAACGCCTCGGCGGCCATGCCGAGCCGGACGACACGTCCGGACCGGTCCCCTCCGTTCTGCTCGGCGGTGTGCCGCTGGACGAGCTGCCGCTCGAATCGGCCCGGGCTGCGGTGCTCGTGCAGGACAAGGACCCGGTACTGCTCTCCGGGACCCTGCGGGAGCTGCTGGACGTTCCGTCCTCGGGTTCCGTGACGGCCGAGGACGCACTCGCCGCCGCCCGGTGCGACGACGTGCTGGACGCACTGGCCCAGGCATCGGTCGACGCCGACGGCAACGCGTTGAACACCCGGATCACCGAGCGCGGCAGATCGCTGTCCGGCGGTCAGCGGCAGCGGCTGGCACTGGCCCGCTCGCTGGTCACCGACCCGGAGGCACTCGTGCTCGACGAGCCGACGTCCGCCGTCGACTCGCACACGGAGGCCAGGGTCGCCGCCGGCATCGAGCAGCTGCGCCGGGGCCGTACAACGGTGGCCTTCGCCTCGTCCCCGCTGCTGCTCGATGTCGCCGACCGCGTCGTGCTCCTTCACGGGGGCACGGTCGTGGCGGCGGGCACGCACCGCGAACTGCTGCGGGAAGAACCGCGGTACCGCGCGGTCGTGACCCGTGAGACCGACGGCGAGGCCGCGGCACGGGATGGGATCAACGCGATCGACGGCCTCCGGCCGGCCCGAGCGGTCGAGGAAATCGAGGAGAGCGCATGATCGGCCTGGCACCACCGGAGTACGACCCGGCCGCACCGCAGTCGGCGACGACCCTGCCGGTCGGTACACCGACGACGGTTCGGGCGTACGTGAGCGCCCTGCTGCGGCGCCACCGCAAGCCCTTCGCGGTACTGGTCGCGGTCAACGCGTCGGCGGTGATCGCGTCGATCACCGGCCCGTATCTGTTGGGCGGACTGGTCGAGGATCTCTCGAACGGGGTCACCGACCTCCATCTGGAGCGCACCGCCGCGGTGTTCGCGGTGGCGCTGGTCGTGCAGACCGTGTTCACGCGGACGATGCGGCTGCGCGGGGCCGTGCTCGGTGAGGAGATGCTCGCCGATCTGCGCGAGGACTTCCTCGTACGGTCGGTCAAGCTGCCGCCCGGCGTCCTGGAGCGGGCCGGGACCGGGGATCTGCTGTCCAGGATCACGACGGACATCGACCGGCTCGCCAACGCGATGCGTGAGGCCGTGCCTCAGCTGGCGATCGGCGTGGTCTGGGTCGGGCTGCTGCTCGGCGCGCTGACCGTGACCGCCCCGCCACTCGCACTCGCCGTGCTGATCGCGCTTCCGGTGCTGATCGGCGGATGCCGCTGGTACTTCCGGCGTGCGCCCTCCGCGTACCGCTCGGAGGCGGCCGGTTACGCGTCGGTCGCCGCCGTGCTCGCCGAGACCGTGGACGCCGGACGGACCGTGGAATCCCACCGGCTGGGGGCCCGCAGGGTCGCGCTGTCGGACCGGCGGGTCAAGGAGTGGACGGCCTGGGAGCGGTACACCCTGTTCCTGCGTTCGGTGCTCTTCCCGGTCATCAATACCACGTACGTGACGATTCTCGGCGCGGTGCTGCTGCTCGGCGGCTGGTTCGTGCTGGAGGACTGGATCACCGTCGGACAGCTGACGACGGGCGCACTCCTCGCCCAGATGATGGTGGACCCGATCAGCCTGATCCTGCGCTGGTACGACGAGTTGCAGGTCGCACAGGTGTCGTTGGCCAGGCTCGTCGGCGTACGGGAGATCGAGCCCGACGCGGGTGACGACCTCGTCGGTCCCGACGGCCGGGAGGTGAGGGCCGCGGAGGTGCACTTCGGCTACCGTGCGGGCGTCGACGTCCTGCACAAGGTGTCCCTCGACGTCGCCCCCGGTACGCGGCTGGCGCTGGTCGGGCCGTCCGGTGCCGGCAAGTCCACGCTCGGAAGGCTGCTGGCGGGGATCTACGCTCCCCGGGCGGGTTCGGTCTCACTGGGCGGCGCGGAGCTGTCCCGGATGACGGCGGAACGAGTACGGACCCATGTCGCTCTCGTCAACCAGGAGCACCACGTCTTCGTGGGTTCGCTCCGGGACAACCTCCTGCTCGCCCGTACGGACGCCGAGGACGCGGAACTGTGGGCCTCGCTCGCCGCGGTGGACGCGGACGGCTGGGCGAAGGCCCTCGACGAAGGGCTGGACGCGGAGGTCGGCTCGGGGGGCCTGGCACTGACCCCGTCACAGGCGCAGCAGATCGCGCTGGCCCGGCTCGTCCTGGCGGACCCGCACACGCTGGTGCTGGACGAGGCGACGTCGCTGCTCGACCCGCGGGCGGCCCGTCATCTGGAGCGTTCGCTGGCCCGGGTGCTGGACGGCCGTACGGTGATCGCGATCGCGCACCGGCTGCACACCGCGCACGACGCGGATGTGATCGCGGTGGTCGAGGACGGCCGGATCAGCGAGCTGGGCAGCCACGACGAGCTGGTGGCCGCGGACGGCGCGTACGCGGCACTGTGGCGCTCCTGGCACGGCTGAGCGGTCAGCCGGGCGCGGGGCCGGTGCTGCTGCGGGATGACCAGATCGATGGGGACGACCGAGGGATGCTGCTGAGGGTCGCGCACGCCGTCGAGCTGTGGGAGCAGCAGTCGTACGCAGCGGCGGCCGATCTCGGCGTAGTCGGTGCGGACGGTGGTCAGCGGGGCAGCAGGTAGGCGGCCTCCGGGATGTCGTCGTATCCGACGACACCGACGTCCTGCGGAACGTGGCGGCCGGCCTCGTGGAAGGCCCGGAGGTCGCCCGGTGCCATCCGGTCGTTGACGGCGAACACCGCCGAGAGACCTTCGGCCGGCCGGGCGGCTGCCCAGTGCGTATCCGGATGCAACGCTCCGGTCCCCGTACAGCGGGCTCAGCCACCTCGGCGCCCGCCGCGCGGAGAGCGGCGTGCCGGCCGTGCGCGCGCTGGTCGGCGACGGTCCGGCCCAGGGGGCCCGCGATGTGCTGGACCGTCGGGTGGCCGAGTCCGAGAAGATGCTCGGTCAAGTCCGAGTACCGAGCGGATGTTTCCGGTAACACAACGGGCGTCAACGCTCATGACGATCGCCCCCGGAACCCTCCGCCGCCCGGCCTCCCACGGTGACGACGTCCGCCGCACGGGAGGCGAAGTCCACCCTCCGAGGTGAGGATGAGAAGTGACTGGTCCCGAATACGGGGCAGGCGAGCGATGACCGCGTAAGCCCGAGAAGGGACGCACACCGTGGCACGACCCAGGATTCTCGTTGTCGGCGCCGGCTTTGCCGGGGTCGAGTGCGTGCGCCGGCTGGAGCGCAGCCTCGCGCCCGGCGAGGCGGACATCGCGCTCGTCACCCCGTTCTCGTACCAGCTCTATCTGCCGTTGCTCCCGCAGGTCGCGTCCGGGGTGCTCACTCCCCAGTCGGTCGCCGTCTCCCTGCGCCGGAGCCGGCGTCACCGCACCCGGATCGTTCCTGGCGGGGCCGTCGGAGTGGATACGAAGGCGAAGGTCTGCGTGGTCCGCAAGATCACTGACGAGATCGTGAACGAGCCGTACGACTACATCGTGATGGCCGCCGGCAGTGTCACCAGGACCTTCGACATCCCTGGACTGGTCGACAACGCCCGGGGCATGAAGACCCTGGCCGAGGCCGCCTACATCCGGGACCACGTCATCTCCCAGCTTGATCTGGCCGACGCCAGTCACGACGAGGAGGAGCGGGCGTCCCGGCTGCAGTTCGTGGTGGTGGGCGGCGGGTACGCAGGTACGGAGACGGCCGCCTGTCTGCAGCTGCTCACCAGCAACGCCGTCAAGCACTACCCCCGGCTGGATCCCAAGCTGATCAAGTGGCATCTGATCGACATCGCGCCCAAGCTCATGCCGGAGCTCGGCGACAAGCTCGGTCTCAGCGCCCTCGAGATCCTGCGCAAGCGCGGCATCGAGGTCTCGCTCGGTGTCTCCGTGGCCGAGGCCGGGCCGGACAAGGTGACGTTCACGGACGGCCGGGTACTGCCCTGCCGCACCCTGATCTGGACCGCCGGGGTCGCGGCGAGTCCGCTCGTCGCCACCCTCGGCTCCGAGACGGTACGCGGCCGGCTCGCCGTGACACCGGAGATGAAGCTGCCCGGCGCCGACGGTGTGTTCGCGCTCGGCGACGCGGCGGCGGTGCCGGACCTGGCCAAGGGCGACGGAGCGATCTGCCCGCCCACCGCCCAGCACGCCATGCGTCAGGGCCGCAGGCTCGCGGACAACATCATCGCGTCCCTGCGCGGCCGTCCGCTGCAGCCGTACGTCCACAAGGACCTCGGCCTGGTCGTGGACCTCGGGGGCCGGGACGCGGTGTCCAAGCCGCTGGGTATCGAGCTGAGGGGTATGCCGGCCCAGGCCGCGGCGCGCGGGTACCACTGGGCGGCGTTGCGGACGAACGTCGCCAAGACCCGGGTCATGACCAACTGGCTGCTCAACGCGATCGCCGGCGACGACTTCGTGCGCACGGGCTTCCAGGCGCGCAAGGCAGCCACCCTGCGCGACTTCGAGTACACCGACGCCTACCTCACGCCGGACGAGATCCGCGCACACACCGCCGGGACGAAAGCCTGAGGCTGACCCGGCCCCCGACCACCCTGCAAACGGGCGGGGGCCGGAGTCATGTCCGGCGGGAGAGCACCGTCTCGACCGTGTCTGCCTCCTGGGCCCGCTTGTCCTCGCGGTAGCGCAGGACCCGGGCGAACCGCAGGGTGACACCCGTCGGGTAGCGGGTGGAGCTCTGGAGTCCGTCGTAGGCGATCTCCACGACGAGTTCCGGGCGCACCGTCACCACGTGTCCGTCGTCTCCGGTGGCCAGATCCCGCAGGCGTTCGGTCTGCCAGGTGAGCATGGCGTCGGTGAGCCCCTTGAAGGTCTTGCCCAGCATCGCGAACGTGCCGTCCTCCCTGCGTGCCCCCAGATGCAGGTTGGAAAGCTTTCCCGTGCGTCTGCCGTGGCCCCATTCGGCGGCCAGCACAACGAGGTCCAGGGTGTGCACCGGCTTCACCTTCAGCCAGGAGGCACCCCTACGGCCCGCGCTGTACGCCGCCGTACCTCCCTTGACCACGACGCCCTCGTGCCCCCGGGCCAGCGTGGCCTCGGAGAACGCCAGCGCGGCCGCACGCTGCGACTCGTCCGTGGAGTCCTCCACGACGAAGCGCCGTACGCGCATCGGCTCGGGCACCAGCTCGGCCAGCTCCCGGTGGCGTTCGGCGAAGGGGAGGTCGAGGAGGTCACGTCCGTCGACGGACAGCACGTCGAAGAAGACGGGGAGCACGGGAACGGCACCGGCCGCGGTGGCGACGTCGCGCCGGGATCCCACCCGGCCGGCGGTCTCCTGGAACGGCCGGGGCCTCCCGTCGGCCCCGAGCGCGATCACCTCGCCGTCCAGAATGAACCGGTCTGCACGGAAGCCGGCCACCACCGCGGCGAGTTCGGGGAGCCGGTCCGTGATGTCGTCGAGCGTGCGGGTGTAGGCGCGCACCCGCGGCCCGTCCCGGTGCACCTGGACGCGGATACCGTCCAGCTTCTCCTCGACGACGCAGGACCCCAGCCGGTCGATCGCCTCGGCCACCGAGCGGGCGGTGTGCGCCAGCATGGGCTGGACCGGGCGGCCGACGGTGAGCCGGAAGGAGGCGAGCGCCCCCGGGCCCTCGGCGAGCAGCGCACGGGCGACGGGCCCGAGCGCACCGGCGAGCATGACGGCGCGGCGCACTTCGGCGCGCGGGGCTCCGGCGGCGTCGGCCAGGGCGTCGACGGCGACGGCGTCCAGCGCTCCCTGGCGTACTTCTCCGGTGAGCAGTCCGCGCAGAAAGTACTGTTCGTCCGCAGTGGCGGCGCCGAGCAGCCGCACCAGGCGCTCCTTGCGGGCGGACTGCGAGCCCGTGCCGGTCAGGGCGCCGATCGCGGTCAGCTCCGCGTTCGTCTCGGCCACGGTCAGTGTGGGTTCGTCGGCGGGCGCCACCGGAACGCGCAGAGCGCTCCAGCCGATCCCGAGCCGCCCCTGCGGGAGGTGGCCGGCGAGATAGGGGATGACGACCGGGACGTCGTCCGGCCCCGCCTCCCGGAAGAGTCCGGCCAGCAGGGCGGTCTTCCGGGTCCGGGCCGTCGTCGCGGCGACCTCCAGGGACACGTGGGCGAGCCGGGCGAGCAGCATGCCGCCCATGGTGCTACGGCCGCGCGCTCACCGCCCCCGGAGAGCGCCCGGGCGTCATATGACGTTGAGCGCCGCCGCGCCGCTCAGCCCCCCGACGATCATGAAGGCGGGCATCAGCACCTTGAGCTCCACCCAGCTGCCGGCCCGGAAACGCATGGCCTTCGGCGGCCCGATCGGATACCAGCGCTTGCGGCCCAGCGGGATCGGCCACAGGATCGGGCAGCCCGAGACCGTCAGTGCGTCCCCGATGTCGTGGACGAGGGCGCCGAGCACGATCGGGAGTCCGAGCCAGAGGTACTCCTGGCCGGGTGCGCCGAACAACCAGTCCGAACCGTTGCCGGGCTGGTCCAGCACTCCCGCCAGGATCCAGGCGCTGGTCGCGCCGAGCAGCCATACAAGGACGTCGCTGGACACCCTGGCGGCCCGCCACAGGAGCCCCTCGACCGCGAGGACGAGGTGGACGAAGAGGATCGCCAGGACCGCCCACCGGCCGCCGGTGATCGCCGCGACGGAGGCGGCCCCTCCGGTCAGCACGGCCCAGAGCCAGGTGTGCGTGAGAGTGCGGTGACCGCCGGTCCTGCGCGGGTCACCGGGTCCCCTTGTCGCTTTGTAGACCGCGTACGAGAGCTTGTCGACGATCTCGCAGAGGGCCTTGGATATCGGGCCGAAGGCCCGAGAGATGGTCGCCGACTTGTGGTCGAGGTCCGGGGCGAGCGCGGCGCCGGCGGTGATCAGGGCACCCACGACCAGGACGGGCCAGGGCATCGTGTGGCCCGCGGCGGCGGCCGCGGCACCCACCCCCAGCCAGGCTGCCGCCCCTGACAGAGAGTGTGCCGGTCCCATCATGGCTTTTCCCGCCCCCATCGTGATTCGGCCGTGCGTCCGGGCCGGGCCGCCATTGTCATTGCGAGGCAGCCGAGTTGAGTGGGCAGCGTATCGTCCGTGATCTTCGCCGGATCGTCCGGTTCCCTCATCCGGGCAGGAGACAGGCAAGATGGGGGCGTGACCCTTATCGATCAGCTGCCCCCGACCGCCGACCCGGACGCCCTCTTCGAGGCCTTCTCGTCATGGACCGAATCGCAGGGCATCACCCTCTATCCGGCTCAGGAGGAGGCTCTGATCGAGGTGGTCTCCGGGGCGAACGTGATCCTTTCCACCCCCACCGGCTCCGGAAAGAGCCTGGTCGCGGCGGGGGCGCACTTCACGGCACTGGCCCAGGACAAGGTCACCTTCTACACCGCGCCGATCAAGGCGCTGGTCTCGGAGAAGTTCTTCGACCTGTGCAAGCTCTTCGGCACGGAGAACGTCGGCATGCTGACCGGCGACGCCTCGGTCAACGCCGACGCCCCGGTCATCTGCTGCACCGCCGAAGTGCTCGCCTCGATCGCGCTGCGTGACGGCAAGTACGCCGACATCGGCCAGGTCGTGATGGACGAGTTCCACTTCTACGCCGAGCAGGACCGCGGCTGGGCCTGGCAGATCCCGATCCTGGAGCTGCCGCAGGCCCAGTTCGTGCTGATGTCGGCGACGCTCGGCGATGTCGCGATGTTCGAGAAGGACCTGACGCGCCGTACCGGCCGCCCGACGTCCGTGGTGCGTTCCGCGACCCGGCCGGTACCGCTGAGTTACGAGTACCGGCTGACGCCGATCACGGAGACACTCACCGAGCTCCTGGACACCCGGCAGTCGCCCGTCTACATCGTTCACTTCACACAGGCCGCGGCCGTGGAACGGGCGCAGTCGCTGATGAGCATCAACATGTGCACGAAGGAGGAGAAGGAAAAGATCGCCGACCTGATCGGCAGCTTCCGCTTCACCACCAAGTTCGGCCAGAACCTCTCCCGCTACGTGCGGCACGGGATCGGAGTCCACCACGCGGGCATGCTCCCCAAGTACCGTCGGCTCGTGGAGAAGCTCGCGCAGGCGGGCCTGCTGAAGGTCATCTGCGGGACGGACACGCTGGGCGTCGGCGTCAACGTGCCCATCCGCACGGTGCTGTTCACCGCTCTGACCAAGTACGACGGGGCCCGCGTGCGCACGTTGCGCGCCCGCGAGTTCCACCAGATCGCGGGCCGCGCCGGCCGGGCCGGGTTCGACACGGCGGGCTTCGTCGTCGCGCAGGCGCCCGAGCACGTCATCGAGAACGAGAAAGCCGTCAAGAAGGCGGGCGACGACCCCAAGAAGAAGCGCAAGGTGGTCCGCAAGAAGGCCCCCGAGGGCTTCGTCGCCTGGTCGGAGACGACCTTCGACAAGCTGATCCAGTCCGAACCCGAGCCGCTGACCTCCCGCTTCCGGGTCACGCACACCATGCTGCTGTCGGTGATCGCCCGTCCGGGCAACGCCTTCGCGGCGATGCGCCATCTGCTCGAGGACAACCACGAGCCGCGCCGCGCCCAGCTCCGGCACATCCGCCGGGCCATCGCCATCTACCGCTCGCTGCTCGACGGCGGTGTCGTGGAGCAGCTCGACACACCCGACGCCGAGGGCCGGATCGTACGGCTCACCGTCGACCTCCAGCAGGACTTCGCGCTCAACCAGCCGCTGTCCACGTTCGCGCTTGCCGCCTTCGACCTGCTGGACGCCGAATCCCCTTCGTACGCCCTGGACATGGTCTCCGTCGTCGAGTCGACGCTCGACGACCCGCGGCAGATTCTGGCCGCGCAGCAGAACAAGGCGCGGGGCGAGGCCGTCGGGCAGATGAAGGCGGACGGTGTCGAGTACGAGGAGCGGATGGAGCGGCTCCAGGAGGTCACGTACCCGAAGCCGCTGAGCGAGCTGCTCTGGCATGCCTATGACGTGTACCGCACGAGCCACCCGTGGGTCGGAGACCACCCCGTGTCGCCGAAGTCGGTGATCCGGGACATGTACGAACGGGCGATGACCTTCACGGAGTTCACGTCGAACTACGAGCTGGCCCGCACCGAGGGCATCGTGCTGCGCTATCTGGCGAGCGCGTACAAGGCGCTCGAGCACACCATCCCGGACGATCTGAAGTCCGAGGACCTGGAGGATCTGATCGCCTGGCTCGGCGAGATGGTGCGCCAGGTGGACTCCAGCCTGCTGGACGAGTGGGAGCAGCTGGCCAATCCTGAGGTGGAGACCGCCGAGCAGGCCCAGGAGCGGGCCGACGAGGTCAAGCCGGTGACGGCCAACGCCCGTGCCTTCCGGGTCCTGGTGCGCAACGCGATGTTCCGCCGGGTGGAGCTGGCCGCCCTGGACCGGGTCCGCGACCTGGGTGAGCTGGACGCCGACGCGGGCTGGGACGAGGACGCCTGGGGCGAGGCGATGGACGGTTACTGGGACGCGCACGAGGACCTGGGGACGGGCCCGGACGCGCGCGGCCCGAAGCTGCTGAAGATCGACGAGGACCCGGAGCACGGTCTGTGGCGGGTGTGGCAGGCCTTCGCCGACCCGGCGGGGGACCACGACTGGGGCATCCGTGCGGAGGTCGATCTCGCGGCCTCCGACCAGGAGGGCCGGGCCGTCGTCCGAGTCACGGCCGTGGGCCAGCTGTGACGGCGCACCGGCCGGGAGAGTGGAGAGGAACCGCATGACGAACCCCGCCGACAGGCTGGTCGATCTGCTCGACCTGGAGCGGATCGAGGTCAACATCTTCCGTGGCCGCAGCCCCGAGGAGTCCCTGCAACGCGTCTTCGGCGGGCAGGTCGCGGGGCAGGCTCTGGTCGCGGCCGGGCGCACCACGGACGGTGACCGTCCGGTGCACTCGCTGCACGCCTACTTCCTGCGCCCCGGCCGCCCCGGGGTGCCGATCGTCTACGACGTGGAGCGGGTGCGGGACGGCCGGTCCTTCACCACGCGCCGGGTCACGGCCGTGCAGCAGGGCCGGACGATCTTCAATCTGACGGCTTCCTTCCACCGCCCGGAGGAGGCCGGTTTCGAGCACCAGCTGCCGCCGGCCCGCGTCGTTCCGGATCCGGACGAGCTGCCGACGGTCGCCGACGAGGTGCGCGAGCACCTGGGCGGCCTGCCGGAGGCGCTGGAGCGGATGGCCCGGCGACAGCCCTTCGACATCCGCTACGTCGACCGGCTGCGCTGGACGCGTGAGGAGATCAAGGATGCCGACCCGCGCAGCGCGGTCTGGATGCGCGCGGTCGGGCCGATGGGCGACGACCCGCTCGTGCACACCTGCGCACTCACGTACGCGAGTGACATGACGCTGCTGGACGCGGTGCGTATCCCGGTCGAGCCGCTGTGGGGCCCGCGGGGCTTCGACATGGCCTCGCTGGACCACGCCATGTGGTTCCACCGGCCGTTCCGGGCGGACGAGTGGTTCCTGTACGACCAGGAGTCGCCGATCGCCACGGGCGGCCGCGGGCTGGCCAGGGGGCGGATCTACGACCGCCAGGGGCAGTTGCTGGTGTCCGTGGTGCAGGAGGGGCTGTTCCGTCGCCTCGACGTCGCATAGGCCCTCTGGGGTCAGGTGCCGGGCAGCGGGTCCTGGTCCACCTCGTGACGGCGGGTCCGGATGTCCGGGCCCGCCGGGTGCAGCTTGGCGTCGCAGGCGGGGCCGAGTCCGGTGCGTCGTGACTCCGCGCCGGTGAGTGGCCGTCCGCAGAGGGCGCACCGCACCGGGCGGCGGACCTCGCGACGGCCGGCTTCCGGTTGCGGTCCGGGGAAGAGTTCGGGATGGGGCTCGGGGGATTCCACGTACGGATCCTCTCAAGCCGGTATGACACCACGGGAGGGGCACAGCGGTGAGCAGCGTACTGAGGATGGAGCCCGCTCCACGGGACCCCGGGCCGGCGGCCGGGGGCGAAGCGTCCGCTCCGGTCGGCCACCTGGTGCGGCTCGCGGAGGGCGCGGGGCACGAGCGCGTGGCGGCGTACGTGGAGCGCGAACTGCCGTCCGGCGGGATACCCGCCTATCGGGCGGCGCGGGGCAGCGGTGCGCGCTCCTTCGTGCTGTGGGCGGACGAGCACCGCCGGGAACGGCTGGCCACCCTGGTGACCGTGTCGGCCGGTGGCGGTGTCTCGACCTACCAGGTGCTCGGAGCGCAGGGTGAGCTCATCGGTACGGTCGTCCGTGAGAAGGCACTGCGGGGCAGGGGCCTGCGCACCCGCTGGACGGTTATTCCGGCGGGCGGACAGGAGGCAGTGGGCTTCAAGGGCCGGATCCTCTGGTGGTGCGTGTGGTGGCTGCTCTCCCCGGTACAGACGTTGATCATCGTGCTGAGCCTGCTCAGCGGTGAGGGTGACGCGGCGCGCGGGCCCCGGCGCATCGTGTGGCGTGCGGGCGGGCAGGCCGTGCTGGAGTTCAGGTCGAAGGGCGACACGGTGCACCTCCGCGCGCCCGGATACGACTGGCGGCTGGGCGCGGCGCTCGTGGCCGTACTGCGCACGTTCGACAGCTGGTTGCTCGGGAACGTGTGGGACGACAAGAAGCAGTGACGGTCGGTCCCGCTGCCGGTCGAGTGCCTCGTCGAGGCAGGCTACCGGCTGCTCGTGCGGACCGAGAGCGAGGATCCGCCGGGCCGGCGCGTCGGTGGGCAGAGGTACTGCCGTCCGCGCGGAGCAGCGCTACCGCCCTCGGTCGCAGGACAGCCGAGGAGGTCGACAGCGACTTCGTGTGCCGCTGCGGGGAATCGAAGCGCGGAGCGGTGATCCAGTCGGCCCTTGCGTGCTCCGACACCAGCGCGCCGTTCTGCAGGTCGCCCCCCAGGCCGTGCGCCGCTGTGGGAAGGTACCGGTCCATGACCGTCCGATCTTCGTCATTCCACCTGGACAGCCACTATCCGTCACACGCCTGCCGACCGCTTCCCCCGTCCCGCGGAGGTGCCGCGTGGACATGATCCATGTCCGCGCCGTCAGCCCGCCGGACCTCACCGACCGGGTCGAGGAGCTCCTCGCCGATGACCCGTACGTCCTGAACCTGATCGTGCAGCGGGATGCCGTGCGCAACCCCGACGGCGACTCCGTCGCGTGCGACGTGCTGCCGGGGGCCGCGAACGAGGTCCTTCGCGGCCTGCGGGATCTTCAGGTCGACCGCCGGGGCTCCGTCGTCGTCGAGCCGGTCGACATGGCGTTCGCGGGGCAGGCCTCGGAGCGGGCCACGCGCAAGCTCGGAGTGCTGGCCAACGCGCCGGTCTGGGAACAGGTGGAAGCGCGTATCAGGTCCGAGGCGAGGTATCCGCCGAGCTTCTACCTGTACCTGGTCATCGCCGGCCTCATCGGCTCGGTGGGCATCGTGACCAACTCCCAGATCCTGATCGTGGGGGCCATGGTCGTCGGGCCCGAGTACGGAGCGATCGTCTCCGTGGCGCTGGGCATCGACCGGAGGGACCGGGCCACAGTACGCAGAGGGCTGTCCGCTCTGTGCTCGGGCCTTCTGCTGACGATCGCGGTCACCTTCCTGTTCAGCCTGCTCATCCGCGGGTTCGGTCTTCAGTCGGAGGCGTTCGACAAAGGGCTGCGGCCCGTCTCCGACCTGATCAACACCCCTAACTTCTTCTCCGTCGCCGTAGCGACCCTGGCCGGCGTCGTCGGCATCGTGTCGCTGACCGAGGCCCGCACGAGTGCCCTCCTCGGGGTGTTCATCTCCGTCACGACCATCCCGGCGGCTGCGGCCATCAGCGTCTCCACCGCCTTCGCCAGCTGGTCCGAGGCGCGGGGTTCCCTCGTCCAGCTCCTGGTCAACATCGTGGTGCTCATCGTGGTGGGCGCGGGCGCGCTCAGGTGCCAGCGGGCGATCTGGCGGCGCGCGGGCCTGGGCCGGGCCAGGTACGGGGGACAGGCCTGAGGCCGCACGGCGCCATTTGCCCCCGGACCGGTCCGAGCGGCCGGAACCGGGCCGACCCGGGATGATGTAGGACAGGGCCGCCCCCACGGCCCCGCACGCCGTCAGGAGGGCCGCCATGCCCCAGGAACGCACCTCACCGCTCCGTGCCGTGCCGGGCGCGACACCGCAGGAACGGGCCGCCCTCGGCCGGGCGGCCCGCAGGCGGACCCCCCGGTCCAGCCAGGGTGTGTACGAGTCACCGGCGGACCGCCCGGACCCACTGACCGTCCTGGAGACCCAGTCGGCGGCCCGGGTACCCGAGCTCGTGCCGATCCGCTACGGACGGATGACGGAGTCCCCGTTCCGCTTCTACCGGGGTGCTGCGGCGATCATGGCCACCGACCTCGCCGGTACGCCGGACTCCGGGATCCGGGCGCAGCTGTGCGGTGACGCCCATCTGCTGAACTTCAGACTGCTCGCCTCCCCTGAACGCCATCTGCTGTTCGACATCAACGACTTCGACGAGACGCTGCCCGGCCCGTGGGAGTGGGATGTCAAGCGACTGGCGGCGAGTCTCGTCATCGCGGGGCGCGCGAACGGCTTCTCGGACAAGGAGCGGGGGCGCATCGTACGGGCCACGGTGCGGTCGTACCGGGAGGCCATGATCCGGTTCGCGGACATGCGCAATCTCGATGTCTGGTACACGCGGACCGATGTGGACCATCTCCGGGCCGTCGCCGCCGACAGGCTGGCTCCCCAGGGCCGCAGGCGTCTGGCCAGGGCGACCGAGAAGGCCCGCACCCGGGACAGTCTGCAGGCCTTCGACAGACTCACCGAGGTTGCCGACGGGCGGTTCCGGATAGCCGCCGACCCACCCCTGCTCGTCCCCCTGAAGGACCTGCTGCCCGGCCCGCAACGCGGCGTGGTGGAGGCGCAGCTGGGGAAGCTGATCCGGCAGTACGGCCACAGCCTGCCGTCGGACCGCAGAGCGCTGCTCGCCGACTACCGTCCGGCCGACATGGCGCGCAAGGTCGTGGGCGTGGGCAGTGTCGGAACACGGTGCTGGATCATCCTGCTGCAGGGCAGGGACGAAGGGGACCCGCTCTTCCTGCAGGCCAAGGAAGCCGACATCTCCGTGCTCGCACCGTTCGCGGGGCCGAGCGCGTACCGGAACCAGGGCGAGCGCGTGGTGGCGGGCCAGCGCCTGATGCAGGCGGCGGGCGACATCTTCCTCGGCTGGCAGCGGGTGGACGGGATCGACGGGAAGCGCCGGGACTTCTACGTACGCCAGCTGCGCGACTGGAAGGGCGTCGCCGAGCCGGAACAGATGGTGCCGCGCGGCATGGGCGCCTTCGGCGAGGTGTGCGGGACGACTCTGGCACGTGCCCACGCGCGGTCCGGGGACCGGATCGCCATCGCCGCCTACCTGGGGCGCGGTGACGTGTTCGACCGGGCGCTGGAGTCGTTCGCCGAGCTGTACGCCGACCGGAACGAGCGGGATCACCGGGCACTGGTCGACGCGGTGGCGGCGGGCCGCCTTCCCGCAGCCGGGGCGGACGCACGGTAGCGGGCCCTCGAATCGTCACGCCTCAGCAGCGGGTACATCACGGACAGAACGCTACATCGTGGTATCACCGTGGAGATCCCGGCGGAACAGCGTGTTGCGGCCGGGACCCGACACTGAGGAGAGCATGACGATGTCGGCCGAACCCGGCGCCGCCCCTGGGACCGGACACCCTGATCCTCTCGCCGTGGTGCGCACCCGGGGGTACGCAATTCTTCTGATCACGGTGGCGGTCCTCGGAGTCCCCATCTCCGCGGCCGCGTTCGGCTTCCTGGCGCTCGTGCACGAACTCCAGTCGCTGACCTACGAGGATGCGCCCCGGACTCTGGGGTTCGACGGCACGCCTCCGTGGTGGCCGGTACCCCTGCTCGCCCTGGCCGGCCTGCTGACCGGACTGACCGTCCGCCACCTGCCGGGAAAGGGCGGGCACAACCCGGCGGAGGGCATGTCGCACGCGGGACCACCGGCAGCGGTGGAACTTCCCGGTATCGCACTCGCCGCGCTGGCCTCACTGGGACTGGGCGCGGTTCTCGGACCGGAGGCACCACTCATCGCCCTCGGCGGCGGGCTGGCCGTGTACGCGGTGCGCCTGGTCAAGCCCGGCATCGAGCCGAGCGCGGGCGCCATGGTGGCGGCCGCCGGGAGCTTCGCCGCCGTCAGCGCCCTGCTGGGCTCGCCCCTCCTGGGCGCCTTCCTGTTGATGGAGGCGTCCGGACTCGCCGGGATGATGCTCGGCCTCGTGCTCGTGCCGGGGCTGCTCGCCTCCGGCATCGGCTCGCTCATCTTCATCGGCCTGGGATCGTGGACCGGCCTGGGGACATACTCCCTGACCCTCCCTCACGTACCGCACGCACCCCAGCCCACACTTGCCGAGTTCGGCTGGGCCATCGCTCTCGGAGCCGCGGCGGCCCTCGCGGGCACGGGCATCAGGAGGCTTTCCCTGGCCTTGCAGGAGCGAGTCGGGCAGAGGCAGGTGACCGCGACCGTCGTGATGGGTCTCGCCGTCGGCGTACTCGCGCTGCTCTACGCCGAGAGCACGGGCAGGAACGCGTCCGAGGTGCTGTACTCGGGCCAGAACGCCCTCGGCGGTCTGCTCGCCGAGGACGCCACGTATGCGGCCGGAACGCTCATCGTGCTGATCATCTGCAAGGCGCTCGCGTACTCCGCTTCCTTGAGCACCTTCCGAGGCGGCCCCATCTTCCCGTCGATGTTCCTGGGAGCGGCGGGCGGGCTGGCCCTGTCACATCTGCCCGGCCTGAACGCCACGTCTGGCTTCGCGATGGGCATCGGGGCCATGTGCGTGGCGATGCTCAGACTGCCGATGACATCGGTGCTGCTCGCCACGCTGCTGCTGGGATCCGAGGGCGTCACCGTCATGCCGCTCGTGATCGTCTCCGTGGTGGTCTCCTACGCCCTCGTGCTCAGGCTCGAGCGTCCCGATGCGGCCCCGAGCACAGGGCCCAGATGACGAAGACGTTGATCGCGATGAGGACGAGGGACCAGAACGGGTAGTACGGCAGCCACAGGAAGTTGGCGACGGCCAGGAGTCCGGCGAGCAGGACACCGACGGCGCGCGCCCAGAGGGCTCCGCTGAACAGGGCGCAGCCTGCGAGGACGACCACGATCCCCAGGATGAGGTGCACCCAGCCCCAGCCGGTCAGGCTGAACTGGAACACGTAGTTGCGTGTGGAGACGAACAGGTCGTCCTTGGCGATGGCCGCGATGCCTTCGAAGATGGCCATGGCTCCACCGAAGATCATCATCACCGCCGCGAAGACGGTCCAGCCGGACTGGGCTCCGCGCCCGCCGACGGTGTCGTGCCCCGCTTTCGTTCCGCTCGCACTTCCAGCCATGTCGGCCTCCTCGGTTGTCCAGCCGATGAGCGACTCGAACGACTCGCTTTGCGGCTTATGCTCCGTTTCAGCCTGACACGGCATCACCCGACCGGCACACCGGACCACCCTGACTCACCTCTCCGATCCGAGATAGAATCCCGAATACGAGAGAGCTGGAGGGAGCGGACTCCGTCGACGCCCGGCTCGCGGCCCGGCTGGGCGCGCTCCGCGACGAACACGGCTGGTCGCTGGACGAGCTGTCCCGGCGCGCCGGAGTGAGCCGCTCGACCCTGTCGCGCCTGGAGCGTGGCGAACTGAGCCCCACCACCACGGTGCTCGGACAGCTGTGCACGGTGTACGGGCGGACGATGTCGCGGCTGCTGACGGAGGTGGAGGCCGAGCCGCCACAGCTGGTTCGGGCCGCACGGCAGCCGGTATGGCGGGACGAGCGGTCCGGGTTCGTACGCCGCTCCGTCTCACCGCCGCACGTTGGACTGCGTGCCGAGGTCATCGAAGGCACACTCGACGCGGGCGCCGACATCTCCTACGAGAACGCGTCCGTGCCCGGCTTGGAGCAGCACATCTGGGTACTCGAGGGCACGGTCGAGATCACCGTCGAGCGGACCGCGCACACCGTGGGCGAGGGCGACTGTCTGCGCTTCCGGCTGCACGGCCCCTCACACTTCCACTGCCCGGGCCCGCGACGGGTCCGCTACGCCTTGATGATCGTCCTGCCGTGAATGTGAGAGGACCCGCTTCATGACCGAGATCGTCCCCGTGTCCGGCCCCGAACTGGTCACGTACGCCGATGAGCTCGCCGCCCTGCTGATCGAGGCCGTGGAGGGCGGAGCCTCGGTCGGATTCCTCGCCCCGCTGGACCGGGCGACGGCCGCCATCTGGTGGCGGGAGCGGGCCGCCGCAGTCGAAGCGGGAGACCAACAGGTGTGGATCGCCCGGGACGACCAGCGGGTGGCCGGCACCATCGGGCTGGTCAAGGCGGCCCTGCCCAACGCTTACCACCGCGCGGAGATCTCGAAGCTCATGGTCAGGCCCTCCGCCCGCGGCCGGGGAGTCGGCCGGGCTCTTCTCGCGGCGGCCGAACAGTCCGCTGCCGACCAGGGGCTGACACTGCTGGTCCTGGACACCGAGACGGGAAGCGACGCCGAGCGCCTCTACTGCTCGGCGGGCTGGACGCCGTGCGGCTCCGTCCCGGACTACGCGGCGGACCCGTACGGCACGCTCAAGGCGACCACGCTCTACTACCGGCTCCTCGGCCCGCGGGAGGCTTCCCCGCAGGAACCGTCACAATGAGAACGACGGCACGCCAACAAGGAGATATCACATGACCCTGCACGACATCCCGCTCCACACCCTCACCGGCGAACCGACCACGCTGGGGGCCTACGAGGGCTCTGCGGTCCTGCTGGTGAACGTCGCCTCCAAGTGCGGGCTCACTCCGCAGTACGCCGGCCTGGAAAGGCTTCAGAAGGAGTACGGAGGCCGCGGTTTCACCGTGCTCGGGGTGCCCTGCAACCAGTTCGCCGGTCAGGAGCCGGGCACCGCCGAGGAGATCCAGACGTTCTGCTCGACGACGTACGGGGTCAGCTTCCCGCTGCTGGAGAAGATCGACGTCAACGGCGAGAACCGGCACCCGCTGTACACGGAGCTGACCAAGCTCGACGACGCCGAGGGCGTTGCCGGGGACGTCCAGTGGAATTTCGAGAAGTTCCTGATCTCCCCGGCAGGTGAGCCGGTCGCCCGGATCCGCCCCCGCACCGAGCCCGAGGCGCCCGAGGTCGTGGCGGCCATCGAGGCGCAACTGCCTCGGTAGCGGGACGGACAGTACGCGGGGCCGGGCCGGCGTACGGTCCGGCCCCGCCCTCGTCACTAGCGGATCGGCATCCCCGACAGGGTGCGGGCGATGACCAGGCGCTGGATCTCGCTCGTGCCCTCGAAGATGGTGTAGATCGCGGCGTCCCGGTGCATGCGCTCGACCGGGTACTCACGGGTGAAGCCGTTGCCGCCGAGAATCTGCACGGCCTGGGCGGTGACCGTCTTCGCCGTCTCGCTCGCGTAGAGCTTCGACATCGAGCCCTCGGCCGCCGTGAACGGCTTGCCGGCGCTCGCCATCCAGGAGGCGCGCCAGACCAGCAACCGTGCGGCGTCGATCTGCGTACGCATGTCGGCCAGCTGGAAGGCGATTCCCTGGTTGTCGATGATCGGGCGGCCGAACTGGGTCCGCGTCCTGGCGTAGTCGAGCGCGACCTCGTAGGCGGCGCGGGCGGTGCCGACCGCCATCGCTCCGACGGCCGGGCGGGACGCCTCGAAGGTGGCCATCGCCGCGTTCTTCACGCGCTCGCCACCCGTCTTGGCGCGCTCGCGGGCCCGGGCGAGGCGCTCATCGAGCTTCTCCTTGCCGCCGAGCAGGCAGTGGCCGGGGATGCGGACGTCCTCGAGGACGACCTCGGCCGTGTGCGAGGCGCGGATGCCGTGCTTCTTGAACTTCTGCCCCTGCGAGAGGCCGGGGGTGGCCGGCGGGACGATGAAGGAGGCGTGACCCTTCGAGCCCAGCTCGGGGTCGACGACGGCGACGACGACGTGGACGTTGGCGATACCGCCGTTGGTCGCCCAGGTCTTGGTGCCGTTGAGCACCCACTCGTCCTTGACCTCGTCGTAGACCGCACGTGTACGCATCGAGGCCACGTCCGAGCCGGCGTCCGGCTCGGAGGAGCAGAAGGCGGCGACCTTCACGTCGGACGCGTCGCCGTACATCTGGGGGATCCAGGTGCCGATCTGCTCCTCGGTGCCGTTGGCGAGGACGCCGACGGCCGCCAGACCCGTACCGACGATCGACAGGGCGATTCCCGCGTCACCCCAGAAGAGCTCCTCCATGGCCATGGGGATGCCGAGGCCCGTAGGGTCGAAGAACTGCTGAGCGTAGAAGTCGAGGGAGTAGATGCCGACCTTAGCCGCCTCCTGGATGACGGGCCAGGGCGTCTCCTCACGCTCGTCCCACTCGGAAGCAGCCGGCCGGATCACCTCGGCGGCGAATCCGTGCAGCCAGTCACGGATCTGCTTCTGGTCGTCGTTGAGCTCGAGCGTGAACTCGGCCATGGTTACCTCCATGCACTTCCGGATAAACCCGTTACTAGCGGTAACAACAGTCTGTTACCAGCAAGTAGCTTCTGTCAACCGGTCACCTACGGATCCGCGTGTGACAGAGCAGGGTGTTACGTTGCCCGAGACCGACGAGATCGCAGGGATCGCAGGACAGCCGGGTGGGGCGGGAGAGTACGACATGGAGACCACGCGAGGGGCCGAACGGCAGCGCACATCGGCCGAACGTCGCCGTCGGGAGCTGCTGGAGGCCGCGGACCGAGTGGTGCTCAGGGACGGCCCCAAGGCGTCCATGAACGCGATCGCCTCGGAGGCCGGGATCACCAAGCCCATCCTCTACCGGCACTTCGGCGACAAGGGCGGGCTCTACCGCGCGCTCGCCGAGCGGCACACCGATGCCCTGCTGAGCGCCCTGCGGGCCGCGCTCGACGCACCATCCGAGCGGCGCGAACGGGTCGAGTCGACCCTGGACACCTACCTCGCGGCGATCGAGGCGCGTCCGCAGGTCTACCGCTTCCTGATGCACCCGTCCGACGACGCGGCCCCCGCACCCGAGCAGGGCTTCGACGTCGGCCGGCACTCGGCACCGCTCCTGCGCCGCCTCGGGGAGGAGCTGGGCAAGGTGATAGCGGAGCGGGTCGATCTCGGCCCCGACAGCCAGCAGATGGCCCGCATCTGGGGCCACGGTATCGTCGGCATGATGCACGCGGCGGGCGACTGGTGGCTCGGTGACCGCCCGTGTTCGCGCGAGCAGCTGGTACGCAGCCTCGCCGACCTGCTGTGGGGCAGACTGGCCGAAGCGGGCGACCTGCCGGGCGGCCCGGGGTTCTGAGGGCACCGCCCGGCTCAGTCGGCGGCCGTGCGCCCCCACGGCGCCCGCCGCGCAGCGCGCAGCGCCCTGGCGCGGCGCAGTCCCGTGAGCCGGTCCGGGTAGATCAGGCCGTCGAGATGGTCGCACTCGTGCTGCAGGCAGCGGGCGAACCAGCCGGTGCCGGTGATCCGCACCGGGTCCCCGGTCACGGTCCGGCCCTCGACCACCGTGTGGTCGAAGCGCGGGGTGCCCGCTTCCAGGCCCGGAAGTGAAAGGCACCCCTCCGGTCCGCGTACGGTGATCCCGTCGGCCTCGACGAGTACGGGGTTGACGAGATGGCCGAGGTGCCGGACCTCGTCGTCGTCCGGGCAGTCGAAGACGAACACCTTCAGCGGCACGCCGATCTGGTTCGCGGCGAGCCCGACGCCGTTCGCGGCGTACATGGTGGCGAACATGTCGTCGACCAAGCGGGCGAGCGACGGCCCGAAGTCGGTGACGTCGCCGCAGGGGCCGTGGAGCGCCGGGTCACCGAACAGGCTCAAGGCACGAACGCGTCCGGAACTGCCGGGGATCGGGCGGTTTCGCATGGGGAGAAGCGTACGTTCCACGTGACCTCCACGTTCCCCGTGGTGCCGAGGTGCGGTCGTCGTGCCGGACATCGATAGGCTGGGTGCGGACTTACGCAAGGAGGATCTAGGACGATGGCAGGCAACACGGAGCCGTTGTCGCCGCGGGCCAAGCTCGCCGTGACGGCGGGCAAGGCCGCGGCGGCGGTGTCGCGCGCTGCGGGGCGCGGCAGCGGATCGGTGATCGGCGGCCGGGTGGCGCTCAAGCTCGACCCCGACCTGCTCGGGCGGCTGGCGCAGCACCTGGATGTGATCCTCGTGTCCGCGACGAACGGCAAGACGACCACCACCCGGCTGATCGCCGAGGCACTCCGGGCCGCTGGGCCCGTCGTGTCGAACGCGCTCGGCGCCAACATGCCGGCGGGGATCACCTCCGCGCTGGCCGGCGGCTCGGACGCGAAGTACGGCGTGATCGAGGTCGACGAGAAGTACCTCGCCGGCGTCGCACGCGACACGACGCCGAAGGTGATCGCGCTGCTCAACCTCTCGCGCGACCAGCTGGACCGCGCCGCGGAGACCCGGATGCTGGCCGAGAAGTGGCGTGAGGGCCTGTCGGGCTCCAAGGCCGTGATCGTGGCCAACGCCGACGACCCGCTGATCGTCTGGGCAGCTTCCTCCTCCCCCAATGTGGTGTGGGTGGCGGCGGGGCAGGCGTGGAAGGACGACGCCTGGTCCTGCCCGTCCTGCGGCGGTGTGATGCAGCGCCCCGGTGACGACTGGTTCTGCGGCGAGTGCGGTTTCCGCCGCCCCGCTCCGAGCTGGGCGCTGAACGGCGACTACGTCCTGGACCCGCACGGTTCCGCGTGGCCGATCCACCTCCAGCTGCCGGGCCGGGCCAACAAGGCCAACGCCACGAGCTCGGCCGCCGTGGCCGCGGTCTTCGGCGTGCCGCCGCAGGTCGCCCTGGAGCGCATGTACCAGGTGCAGGCCGTGGCAGGCCGCTACGACGTCGTCAGCTTCCTCGGCCGTGAGCTCCGGCTCCTGCTGGCGAAGAACCCGGCGGGCTGGCTCGAAACGTTTTCCCTGATCGATCCGCCGCCCACTCCGGTGATCCTCTCGGTGAACGCCCGGGGCGCCGACGGCACGGACACTTCCTGGCTGTGGGACGTCGACTACACCCAGCTCTACGGTCACCCGATCTTCGTGCTCGGCGACCGCAAGCTGGACCTCGCGGTCCGGCTCGAGGTGGCCGGACTCGACTTCCGTGTCTGCGAGAACCTGGACGAGGCCGTCCAGATGGCTCCGCCCGGACGCATCGAGGTCATCGCCAACTACACCGCCTTCCAGGATCTGCGCCGTCGTGTCGGCAACTGACCCCCGCGCGGGCAACCCCCGGAGAGGACGAAGCATGAGCAACAACAGCCTGCGGCTGGTGTGGGTCTACCCCGACCTCCTCAGCACCTATGGCGACCAGGGCAACGCCCTGGTGGTGGAGCGCCGGGCACGCCAGCGCGGTCTCGACGTGTCGCGCGTGGACGTGCGCAGCGACCAGCCCATCCCGACGTCGGGCGACATCTATCTGATCGGTGGCGGCGAGGACCGGCCGCAGCGGCTCGCCGCGGAGCGGCTGCGCCGTGACGGCGGACTGAGCAGGGCCGCGTCGAACGGCGCGATCATCTTCTCGGTCTGCGCGGGCTACCAGATCCTCGGTCACGAGTTCATCAACGACCTCGGCGAGCGGGAGCCCGGCCTCGGGCTGCTCGACGTCGTCTCGACCCGGGGTGAGGGTGCCCGGTGCGTCGGCGACGTGCTCGGGGACATCGACCCGAATCTGGGCCTGCCGCCGCTGACCGGCTTCGAGAACCACCAGGGCATCACCCACCTCGGCCCGGCGGCGCGCCCGTTCGCACGGGTGCGGCTGGGCGGAGGCAACGGCACGGGTGACGGCACGGAGGGCGCGTACAACGACACCGTGTTCGGCACGTACATGCACGGACCGGTCCTCGCACGCAACCCTCTGATCGCGGACCTGCTGCTGAAGCTGGCCCTGGACGTGAACGCGCTGCCGCCGTGTGACGACCGGTGGTACGAGGCGCTGCGCGCCGAGCGGATCGCCTCGGCGACCCAGCCCGCCTGATCCGGCCGCCTGGCACATCCCGCCTGCCGCATCCCGTACGGACCGGCCCTGCACGAGGGCCGGTCCGTACGTGTGCGGCCGGTGTACATCCGGTGGACGTCCAGCAGTCGGACAGTGGGTGCGATACCGCCACCCCACGCCGGTAGGGTGGCGGGGATCCAACCGGACGACGTGGTCCGGCGTCGGCCCACGTTGCAAAGGTTTCCCGGGCAATGCGAATTGGTGTGCTCACCTCCGGCGGCGACTGCCCCGGCCTCAACGCCGTCATCCGTTCCGTCGTGCACCGCGCCGTTGCCGACCACGGCGACGAGGTCATCGGCTTCCACGACGGCTGGAGGGGCCTCCTCGAGTGCGACTACCGCAAGCTCGACCTCGACGCGGTCGGCGGCATCCTCGCCCGCGGCGGCACGATCCTCGGCTCCTCCCGCGTCCAGCCCGCACATCTGCGTGACGGTGTGGAGCGCGCGAAGGGCCATGTCGCCGATCTCGGCCTGGACGCGATCATCCCGATCGGCGGCGAGGGCACGCTGAAGGCCGCCAACCTGCTCTCCGAGGCGGGCCTGCCCATCGTCGGCGTGCCCAAGACCATCGACAACGACATCGCCTCCACCGACGTGACCTTCGGCTTCGACACCGCCGTGGGGGTCGCGACCGAGGCACTGGACCGGCTGAAGACGACGGCCGAGTCCCACCAGCGAGTGCTGATCGTCGAGGTCATGGGCCGGCACACCGGCTGGATCGCTCTGCACTCGGGCATGGCGGCCGGCGCGCACGCCATCGTCGTACCCGAGAGGCCTTTCGACATCGACGAGCTGACCGCACTGGTCGGCCGGCGCTTCTCGGACGGCAAGAAGTTCGCGATCGTCGTCGTGGCGGAGGGCGCCAAGCCCCGGGAGGGCTCCATGGAGTTCAACCAGGGCAAGAAGGACATCTACGGCCACGAGCGCTTCGCCGGCGTGGCGACGCAGCTCTCCGGTGAGCTGGAGCAGCGCCTCGGCAAGGAGGCCCGCCCGGTGATCCTCGGTCATGTGCAGCGCGGCGGCACCCCGACCGCGTACGACCGCGTCCTGGCCACCCGCTTCGGCTGGCACGCGGTGGAGGCCGCTCACCGCGGCGAGTTCGGCATGATGACGGCGCTGCGCGGAACGGACATCACGATGGTTCCGCTGGCGGCGGCGGTGGAGACCCTGAAGACGGTTCCGGCCGAGCGCTACGCCGAGGCGCAGGTTGTGCTCTGACGGTCACCACTCGCCCTGAACCGCCCCCGGCCGCACCCGCGGCCTGGGGCGGTTCTAGTCTGGAGCGGACAACCGACGTGAAACGGGGACGTCCCCAGCGGGAGTGAACAGATGGATCACAGCGGGCACGGCATGAACATGGATCTGCCGCCGTTCACGCTGGGACGTGGGCTCGAATTCTCCGCGGACCCGTTCTTCCTCATCGGCTGCCTCGCCGCACTCGCCCTGTACGGCTACGGGGTCGTGCGGCTGCGCAGCCGGGGTGACGGCTGGCCGGTGAACCGGATCGTGTTCTTCGTCATCGGCGTACTGTCCATCGCCCTGGTGATGTGCACGGGGCTCAACGACTACGGCATGGTCATGTTCAGCGTGCACATGGTGCAGCACATGGTGATCAGCATGGTCTCGCCGATCCTGCTGCTGCTGGGCGCCCCCGTGACGCTGGCGCTGCGGGCACTGCCGGTGGCGGGGCGGGACCGCACAGGTCCGCGCGAGCTGCTGCTCAAACTGCTCCACAGCCGCTACATGAAGATCATCACACATCCGGTGTTCACGATCCCGCTCTTCATCGCGAGCCTGTACGGGCTCTATTTCACCCCGCTGTTCGACTTCCTGATGGGGTCGAAGACGGGCCACATCGCGATGATGGTGCACTTCCTGGCAGTCGGCCTGGTGTTCTTCTGGCCGATCATGGGCGTCGACCCCGGTCCGCACCGGCCCGGTTACGTGATGCGCATGCTGGAGCTCTTCGCGGGCATGCCGTTCCACGCGTTCTTCGGGATCGCGCTCATGATGGCGAGCCAGCCGATGGTGAAGGCGTACGAGAATCCTCCGGCCTCGCTCGGTATCGACGCCCTGAGTGACCAGACCGCGGCCGGCGGCATCGCCTGGGCGTTCAGCGAGATCCCGTCCGTGCTGGTGCTGATCGCCCTGGTCTTCCAGTGGTACCGCTCCGAGCAGCGGACGGCCAAGCGCTCCGACCGTGCCGCGGACCGGGACGGCGATCAGGAGCTGAAGGCGTACAACGCCTATCTCGCCTCGTTGCAGACACGCGGACAGTAGCGGTGGACACCCCTGAGGGGTGACCATGGCTGCAACGGCCGTGCGGCCGGGTGAGGAGCGTGTGCTCATGCCTGGATCCACGAAAACCATGGGAGTGCTCACCGTCGGTGCGCTGGTCGCGGTGACGGCGTACACGGTGGCACTGGGGAGCAACGGCTGGCTGTGGTTCGGCTGGGTGATCCTGGGGCTCGCCACGCTGGGGATGCTCGCCACCCGCGACACCTGAGGCGGTACCCAGGGTCCGGGAATGTCCACGTCGCGTGCCGGTCGTCACCGCACACCCGGCCGCCCCCGGGCCGGGTGCCGCCACCTCGCATCCCATGCGCCGGGCGAGCGCGAGCGGCAGTGCTAGGGTCGCGTCGACCTTCGTACCCCTGGCCCGGCGACCGGGCGGGGTGCACGGGTTCAAAATGATCATTCCCGCCCAGCCGGAACCACGCGAACCGACCCCGCAGAGCCACGAAGGCTTCGAATGGCTCCACGTGCTCAACGGACGCCTGCGGCTGGTGATCGGCGAGCGCGACCAGACGCTGCCGCCCGGCGAGGCAGCCGAGTTCGACACGTCCTTGCCCCACTGGCTGGGGAGCGCCGACGGCGGCGTGGTCGAGCTTCTCATCCTGTTCGGCGTGCAAGGGGTGCGTGCGCATGTACGCACCGACTCTCATCGGTCGTCTCAGGCCGGGAGCCGGCAGTGAACTCGACGAGCGATTCCGTACGCGCGTCCTCTCGTACCGTCGCCGCCGCACTGCGCAGCGACCGGCGGACCTCCTCCACTCCGTGCCCTGGACCTGACCTATGCCGGCTACGGCGTAGCTGCCAGTGATGTGCGAGGCCATGGCAACGCTGCTGCTGCCGCCTGGGTCCTCGGCAGGAACGTGGAGGACGCTGCGGCGGCCCGCGACGAGACAGGGGCGTTTCGAGAGGTGGAACGGGCGTGCTCTGCCTACGACTTCGCGAATGATATCCGGTGCCCCGTCGGCCGTGGGCGGTTGCTCGGTGCTTCCCGGAGAGGTCCCGAACCGTCTTCGGCCCGCGGGCTTCCCGCAGAGTCCCGGAACAGGGCTACGATCGATCGCCGGAGAGCAGCGACGAGCTCGTACGGACCGTCGACCGTATGTGACCTGGCAGAACGCGGCCAACAGCCCGGTCCAGAAGGCTAGGAGAGATGCTGTGTTCTATTACGTCCTGAAGTACGTCCTTCTGGGCCCCCTGCTCCGGCTGGTCTTCCGGCCCCGCATCGAGGGACTCGAGCACATTCCCGACGACGGTGCGGCCATCGTCGCGGGCAACCATCTCTCCTTCTCCGACCACTTTCTGATGCCCGCGATCCTCAAGCGCCGCATCACATTCCTCGCGAAGGCCGAGTACTTCACCGGCCCCGGTATCAAGGGAAAGCTGACCGCCGCGTTCTTCCACAGCATCGGGCAGATCCCCGTGGACCGGTCCGGCAAGGAGGCGGGACAGGCTGCCATCCGCGAGGGACTCGGGGTGCTGAGCAAGGGTGAACTGCTGGGCATCTATCCGGAAGGCACCCGCTCGCACGACGGACGGCTGTACAAGGGCAAGGTCGGGGTCGCGGTGATGGCGATCAGGGCAGGGGTGCCGGTCATCCCCTGTGCGATGGTCGGGACGTTCGAGATCCAGCCGCCTGGGCAGAAGGTACCCAAGATCAAGCGGGTCACGATCCGCTTCGGCGAGCCGCTGGACTTCTCCCGCTACGCCGGCCTTGAGGACCAGAAGGCAGCTGTCCGGGCGGTCACGGACGAGATCATGTACGCCATCCTCGGGCTCTCCGGGCAGGAGTACGTCGACGAGTACGCCGTCAAGGCGAAGGCGGCGCAGGCCGAGGAGTCCAAGAGGTTCCCGCGGCGGCCACGCTGAGCGGGGAATCTGCTGTCGGCCGATCTCCCTGGCCCGGCCGATGAGGCAGCCGTAGCGTCTCTCGTATGAGCAGAGGACGAGCGTTCGTGCTGGGCGCGACGGGACAGATCGGCCGGGTCGCGGTGCGGGCCCTGGCCGGGGACGGCTGGGAGGTGACCGCGGCCTCCCGCGGCGGCGCCCGGGACGGCACCTGGGGCGGCGGGGTCCGCACCGTCGCGCTCGACCGCGAGGAGGAAGGAGCACTGGCGGCGGCGCTCGGCGGCGGGTGCGACGTCCTGGTCGACATGGTCGCCTTCGGCCGGGACCACGCGGCGCAGCTGGCGGGGCTCGCGGGCCGGGCCGGGTCCGCGGTCGTCATATCCAGTGGCGCGGTGTACGAGGACGCCCGGGGCCGCAGTTTCGACACCCAGGGTGAGCCTGACGGTTTCCCGGAGTATCCGGTGCCGATCCCGGTGACGCAGCGTACGGTCGCGCCCGGGGACGGCACGTACGCGACACGGAAGATCGCGCTCGAGGAGGAACTGCTGGCGGTCGGCGACGCGTTGCCGGTGACGCTGCTGCGGGCAGGCGCGGTGCACGGGGAGCACTGCAGGATGCCGCGCGAGCTGTACTTCGTCAAGCGTCTGCTGGACGGTCGCCGGCGGCGGGTCCTCGCCTACGGCGGGGCGAGCCGCTTCCATCCGGTCCACGTGTCCAACGTCGCCGAGCTGATACGGCTCGCCGCTCTGCGGCCGGCATCCCGGGTGCTCAACGCGGGAGACCCGCAGCCACCGACCGTCGCCGAGATCGGCGCGGCTGTGGACGACGTGCTCGGCCTGAAAACCGAAACGGTGCTACTGCCCGGTGCGCCGCCCCAGGACGGTGTCGGGGAAACACCGTGGAGCGGCGCACATGACGTCGTCTACGACATGTCGGCCGCCGAACGGGAGTTGGGCTACCGCCCGGTGACGGCGTATGCCCCGTCGCTGCCGCAGACCGTCGAATGGCTCGCCGCACAGCTCGACGGACGCGACTGGCGGCAGGCCTTCCCGGATATGGTGCGCACCTACGGCGAGGCACTCTTCGACTACGTGGCCGAGGACGCCTGGCTGGAGGGGTACGACCGGAGGGCGTGAAGCGGGCGGCCTCCGGCCGGAGATGAGCAGGTGGCACCGGCCGGGGTGAGCGGGCGGCCGCCGGAAGACATCGGCCGCCCGCTCACGTTCAGGTGGTGATCACGGCTTCGGTGTGGCGTGCGGAGCGCACGTCACATCGCGCCGGTCGGTCCTCCCGGTGAGCAGGTAGGTGTCCACCCGCTCGTTGATGCAGGGATTGACCAGGCCGGTGACACCGTGCGAGCCGGCGCCCTCCTCGGTGATGAGGCGAGAGCCCGCGAAGCGCTCGTGCAGCTCGACGGCGCCCTCGTACGGCGTGGCGGCGTCGCGCGTGGACTGCACGATCAACACCGGCGGCAGGCCCTTGCCCGTGCGGACGTCCAGCGGGGTCTGCTGCTTGGACGGCCAAGTCGCGCAGGGCAGGTTCATCCAGGCGTTGGCCCAGGTCATGAACGGGTGGTCCCGGTGGAGCCTGGTGTTGTCGCGGTCCCACTTCCTCCAGCTGGTGGGCCACTTGGCGTCCGCGCACTCGACCGCCGTGTAGACGGCGTTGCCGTTCTCCGAGCTGATGTTGCCCGCGGTGTCCGACAGGTCGGGTGCCGCGGCGTCGATCAGCGCCTGGGTGTCGCCGCCCAGATAGTCGCTCCAGATCTGGGCGGTGGGCGCCCAGGCGGAGTCGTAGTACGGCGCGCCCTGGAAGAATCCGATGAGCTCGGCGGGTCCGACGACGCCACCGATCGGGTTCTTCTTCGCCGCCGCGCGCAGCGTCAGCCAGGCCTGCTCGACCTTCTCGGGCGTGTCACCGATGTGGTAGGCCGCGTCGTTCTCGGCGACCCACTCCTTCCAGTCGTTCCAGCGCGTCTGGAAGGCGATGTCCTGGTTGAGGTTGGCCTCGTACCAGATGTTGTCCGTCGCCGGGTTGACCACGCTGTCGACGACCATGCGACGTACGTGCGACGGGAAGAGCGTGCCGTAGACCGCGCCCAGGTAGGTGCCGTAGGAGACGCCCAGGAAGTTGAGTTTTTCCTCACCGAGCGCGGCGCGGATGACGTCCAGGTCGCGTGCGGTGTTGGGCGTGGTCATGTGCGGCAGCATCTCGCCGCTGCGCTCGGCGCAGCCGTCGGCGTACTCGGCCGCCAGCTTGCGCTGGGCCCGCTTGTCGGCCTCACTGTCCGGCACCGGATCGGCCTTCGGGGCCTTCACGAACTCCTGCGGATCGATGCAGGAGATCGGCGCCGAGTGGCCGACCCCCCGCGGGTCGAAGCCGACGAAGTCGTACGCCTTCGCGGTCTTCGTCCAGAGCGGGTTCTTATTGACGATGCGCTTCGGGAAGGCCATACCGGAGCCGCCGGGGCCTCCGGGGTTGTAGAGGAGAGCGCCCTGGCGCTCGTCCTTCGTGCCCGTGCTGACGTGCCGGTCGACGGCGAGCTTGATCTGTTTGCCGTTCGGCTTGCTGTAGTCGAGCGGAACGCTCACCCAGCCGCACTGGATGGGTGCGGCGATCGCCCAGTCGGCCGGACAGTCCGTCCAGTCGATACCCGCCTTCGCGGCCCGGGCGGCGGCGGTCTGTACACCGCGCGCCTCCTGGTTTCCGTGGTGCCGGACGTCGGCACCGGCGGCCGGTGCGCCCATCGCCCCCGCTATGAGCGTGCCCGCGATCAGTGTGCCGGCCGAACCGAGCACCGCTGTGCGCCTCAAGTGGAACCTCCCCCTACGTGATGCCCCGCCATGGCGGCGCGTTCGTCTCCGTGTCTCCAGGCGGATCCTTTCGTCTGTGAGGTTGCCGAGAACAGGGCGTGCGCATGTTTCTTTACCGAACCAATAACCGGTGCCTGCTGTCCCGCTGAGCGAACTCAGTGCTTCGGGAGGGCTCTGGCCCCCTTCAGTAGTTCCTCCAGCGCCTCGTCCAGCACCGCGCGCAGCAGCCGAGCGTCGGCGGCGAGCGCGGTCACCAGCACAGCGGGACCGGCCAGCGGAGTGAGCGCGGCCGTGGGGCCGAGCAGGCGCGGCGTGGGAAGGGCGCCGTCGAACGCCGGGTCGACGACGAGCAGTTGTCCGACGGCCCGGTGTCCGCCCAGGACCGCCGCACCGTCCCAGCCCCCGGGCGCTCCCGGCCCGTACGCCAGCTGCTGGTCGAGCAGTGGTCGTCCGGCTCTGCGTACCGTCAGACGGGTCGAGAGCCGTCCGGTGCGCTCACCGTGCCGGCCCAGAATCTGTTCCTCCCGGAACACCAGGCGTGCGGAGCCGGAGAGTTCTGCCCGGGTGGTCATGTCGAGTGCGCTGCCGTGGGCGGAGACGAGCTGTTCGGGGAGCCAGTGGAGTTCCGCCCCCTCTCTCACGCTCAGCCGTACGTCGTACGAGGCGGGGACTGCGTCCGGCCCGGGCCCCGGCAGCGCCACGGTGGCGGCGACGGAGTCCACCGCCAGCCGGGCACCGTCCGCGGCCCGGACCTCGATGGCGAGCCGGTCGCCGCCGAGGGGTGCGCTCATCGCACCGACCACGGTGACACGCGCGCATGTGGGGTCCGGCGATCTGGTCCGGCGCAGCGCGAACGGCCCGTCGCTCTCCAGCACCGGAAGGGCGGTGGCCCCCCGCCCGTCGGCGACCGCCGTGATCCGGGCGGTGGCCGTGATGCTCATACCGACCAGTCCGCGAGCCGTGCCCGCACCCAGTCGGCGACGGGTGCGACACCGTCGGCGCCGGTCAGGGAGGTGAACACCACGGGGAGTTCGCCGCGTTGGTCGGCGGCGTCGCGGGCCATCCGGTCCAGGTCGGAGCCGACGTAGGGCGCGAGGTCTGTCTTGTTGATGACGAGCAGGTCGGCGGTGGTGACTCCGGGGCCGCCCTTGCGCGGGATGTCGTCGCCTCCCGCGACGTCGATCACGAAGACCTGGGCGTCGACGAGCCCTTTGGAGAAGGTGGCGGTGAGGTTGTCTCCGCCCGATTCGACGAGGATCAGATCGAGAGGGCCCACGGAGTCCTCCAGGTCCTCGACCGCTTCGAGGTTGGCGGAGATGTCGTCGCGGATGGCGGTGTGCGGGCAGGCACCGGTCTCGACGGCCTGGATGCGCTCGGGTGGCAGCACCGCGTTGCGGAGCAGGAAGGCGGCGTCCTCTCGGGTGTAGATGTCGTTGGTGACGACGGCGATGGAGACGCGGTCGCGCAGGGTGCGGCAGAGGGCGGCGACGGTGGCCGTCTTGCCCGAGCCGACCGGGCCGCCGAGACCGATCCGCAGGGCGCGCCGGGTGCCGTCGGGGCGCGCGGCATCTGCGCTGACGGCCGCGGGGCCGTGGGATGTGTGGTCGAGATGCATGGGTGCGGCTCCAGGTCTGCAGTGCTGGATGTCAGGAGGCGAACAGGCGTACAGGCCAGGCCGCGTGGGCCTCGGCGGAGATGTCGAGCAGCGGGGCGGACGCGGCCGGCAGGGCGTCGATGCCGTGCAGCGCGGCCTCGGCGGCCTGTGCGGCGACCCGGTCGAGGGCGGGCGTGAGCCGGGCGAGGACCGCGGTGGCCTCGAAGGGGTCCAGGGACAGCAGGCGGACCACCGCGGTCGCCGGCCCGCTGACCGTCTCGTAGGCGACGCAGTGCGCGGCGTCGACAGGGCCCAGGCGCGCGGCGCGGGCCGTGAGGCCGAGGACGACGGGCTGGTGGGCGCCGCGTGGCCGGGCTTCGGCGAGCGCGGCCAGTTCGGGGCTGGGCCAGGTGGCTCGCGCCGCCCGCATCAGCTGCCGGCCGAGCTTGCGTGCGACGTTCCTGAGGGCGGGCGAGGGCGTCCGGGCGTCGGCGGCCTCGTCGAGGGCGAGCGGGTCGAGGCCGTAGGCCGCCGCGGCGGCCAGGGCGGCGGAGGTGAGTCCGGTGGTGTGGAGTCGGCCGAGGCAGAAGTCCGCCAGGTCCTGGGCGTTGCGGATGTGTCCTGCCTTGACGGCCGGCTCGGCGCCACCGGAGTGGGCGTGGCCGCCGGCGGGGAACCGGCCGTCGGCGAGGACGAGCAGGGCTGCGCGAGTCGTCATGAGGTACCGGCCTGCCCTCAGAAGAGGAAGTAGCGTTGCGCCAGGGGAAGTTCAGTAGCCGGGGCCGGTTCCACCGGATCACCGTCGATGGATACGGCGAAGCTGTCGGGGTCGACGTGGACCCGGGGCAGGGCGTCGTTCTCCCGCATGTCCGCCTTGGTGACGCCGCGGGTGCTGGTGATCGCCACGAACGCCTTGCCGAGCCCCAGGCGCTCGGGCAGTCCGGCCTCGATGGCGGCCGGGGAAACGAAGTTGAGTGAGTTTGATGCGGGCGCCCGGCCCACGGCGCCGAACATCGGGCGGGGCATGACCGGCTGCGGAGTCGGGATCGAGGCGTTGGCATCGCCCATCTGCGCGTACGCGATCTGTCCGCCCTTGATCACGGTCTGCGGCTTGACGCCGAAGAACGCCGGATCCCAGAGCACCAGGTCGGCGAGTTTGCCGGTCTCGACGGAACCGATCTCCCGGTCCAGACCTTGGGCCACCGCCGGGTTGATGGTGTATTTGGCGACATAGCGACGCGCTCGGTGATTGTCGGCGGGGCCGTCGCCCGGCAACGCACCGCGTCGCCGCTTCATCACGTGGGCGGTCTGCCAGGTACGCAGGATCACCTCGCCGATGCGGCCCATCGCCTGGGAGTCCGAGGAGATGATCGAAATGGCTCCGAGGTCATGGAGGATGTCCTCGGCCGCGATGGTCGAGGGCCGGATACGGGACTCGGCGAAGGCGAGGTCCTCAGGCACCGCGGAATTGAGGTGGTGACAGACCATCAGCATGTCGAGGTGCTCGTCGATCGTGTTGACGGTGTGCGGCCGGGTCGGATTGGTGGAGCTGGGCAGGACGTAGGACTCCGAGACCACGCTGATGATGTCGGGAGCGTGCCCGCCGCCCGCACCCTCGGTGTGGTACGCGTGGATGGAGCGCCCCGCGATGGCGGCGAGCGTGTCGGCGACGAACCCGGCCTCGTTGAGCGTGTCGGTGTGGATGGCGAGCTGGGCGCCTGTCTCCTCGCACACGCTCAGACAGGCGTCGATGACGGCGGGGGTGGCGCCCCAGTCCTCATGGATCTTGAATCCCAGTGCTCCGGAGCGCAGCTGGGAGTGCATGGCCTCGCGGGACATCGTGTTGCCCTTGCCGAGCAGTCCTATGTTGACCGGGTAACCCTCCAGCGCCTCGAACATCCGGGCAAGGTGCCAGGGACCCGGAGTGACCGTCGTGGCCTTGGTCCCTTCGGCGGGCCCCGTGCCACCGCCGAGGAGTGTGGTGATCCCGGAGGAGAGTGCCTGGTCGACGAGGGTCGGCGAGATGAAGTGGACGTGCGCGTCGATGGCGCCGGCGGTGATGAACTTGCCGTTGCCCGCGATGATCTCGGTCTCGGGCCCGATGACCAGCGCAGAGTGGACACCATCCATCGTGTCCGGGTTCCCGGCCTTGCCGATGCCCGTGATCCGGCCGTCGCGGATACCTATGTCGGCCTTGACGATGCCCCAGTGGTCGATGATGACGGCGCCGGTGACAACGGTGTCGGGGGCGCCTTCGGCGCGGGTCGTCCGCGCCTGGCCCATGGATTCACGGATCACCTTGCCGCCGCCGAACACGGCTTCGTCGCCGGCCCGTCCGGGCCCGCCGGACCGGTCCTCCTCGATCTCGACGAAGAGATCGGTGTCGGCGAGCCGGATGCGGTCACCGATCGTGGGCCCGAACAGATCGGCGTACACGGGGCGACTGAGCTCAGGCATCGAGGGAACCTCCGGTGTCGCCGCGCAGTCCGGGGACGATGCGCAGACCTGCGAGCGGGACGAGTTCGACATCGACGGGGATACCCGGCTCGAAGCGCACAGCGGTTCCGGCAGCGATGTTCAGCCGCAGCCCGTGGGCGGCTCGACGGTCGAACTCGAGGCCGGTGTTGGCCTCGGCGAAGTGGTAGTGCGAGCCGACCTGTACAGGACGGTCCGCGCCGTTGAGGACGGTGAGACGGGTGACGGGGCGCCCCTCGTTGAGCGGCACCGGGTCCTGCGCGTACAGGATCTCTCCGGGAATCATCGGCCGCTCCCCCGTCAGACGATCGGGTCGTGGACGGTGACGAGCTTGGTGCCGTCCGGGAAGGTGGCCTCGACCTGGACGTCGTGGATCATCTCCGGTATGCCGTCCATGACGTCGTCGCGGGTGAGGATCTCCCTGCCGGAGGCCATCAGTTCGGCCACGGTCCGGCCGTCGCGGGCACCTTCGAGGAGGTGGGAGGTGATCAGCGCTATCGCCTCGGGGTGATTCAGCCGCAGTCCGCGCGCCCTGCGCTTCTCTGCGACATCGGCCGCCACATGCATGAGCAGGCGTTCCTGTTCGTGCGGAGTCAGTTGCACGCTTCCACCCTCTTCGTCTTCCGCCCGGTACCTGCCCCGGACGCAGCGGACCCTACCCCGCCTTCAACACTCTGTTGAATGATGAGGAGGGTTCCGCGACCAGGTATTGCACGTTAGGGCGAAAGTTTTTCCGGCGCGTTAACTGATTTTTTGCGGATCCATGGACGTCGGCGCACGCAACCCGCCCTCCGGGACGTCGGGCTCGGATCTGCGACAGCACCCCGGACAGCACGAGGGCACCCTCAGGATCCGCTGTCACGGCGGTGCGGCCGCAACCCGCGACGCGATCGAGGACCTCGTCGTATACGGCGCAGCCGTCATCGCCGGGACGGGGCCGCAGCCGCGCGGCCCTGCCCCCACCCTCGGACCGCGTCAGCGGTCCCGGTCCTCATGACCGCGGTGCTCCGCCTGGAGGCGCTCGACCAGCTCGGCCGCATCAACCCCGCCCGCGGTGGCGACACGTACAGTGCGCTCCGGGCGGCTCAGGCTCTCGCGTCCCGGTCCGCCGCCCTCCGCGACGCACTCGCGTCGATGCACGAGCGGGGCGAGTCACAGTTCCACGCGGACACCCTGGCCAGGGCGCTGCGGCTGCTGGACGGAGAGCGTCGCGCCGGTCGGGTCTCCGTGCCTCCCGCGTCACCGAGTTGAGCACCTCCGCTGCCCGACTCGGGCTCCCGGTGGGCTTTTCGACGCCCTTTCACGACACGCCCGACAGACCGACCAGTTTTCCTCGCTCGATCGGCGTAGAAACTCCCCCTGCCGAGGGCCAGCCCAACTTGCGCACCGAGCGCGGACACTGAACGGAATACATCGTTCCGCCCCTGGTACGCGGCTGGTCCCGTGCAGTCGCCACGGCTCCGAACCGGCCGCGTCCACCCGATCGGATCAGTCGTGACGACTCTCACATATGCCTGATTCCGCGAGGAAATCCGGCAGGGCGTGCGTAAAGATCCCTGGGACGACAAGCCCCCGCCACCGCGGCGGGGCGGTCCGGGCGGACGCCGAGTCCTGCCGCTGTCCGGATGCCTGGTCGACAGGAATGGATCGGCAGGAGTGGAGGACCCGAGCACAACGGGCCGGCCGGATATCCGGACGGCCCTCGGGGTGAAGCCGCTTCGCGCGGCCGGGCAACTTCGCCAGCCCGAACCCGACAGGTCATCCTTCACAGGCGGCTGACGAAGGGTTGCGCATGACTGCGCAGGTTCATGTCCGCTCTCTGTTCGCCCGGGCCGGCACGGCTTCGGTTCTGACATTCGCCGTAGGCGCCACCATGCTGGCACCCGGTTTCGTGAACGACGCCGAGGCCGCAGCTCATTCGACGAAAGCCCTCAAGATCGCCGCTTCGAAGAAGGGCGCCCCTTACAGCCTGGGCGCCACGGGCCCCCATCGGTTCGACTGCTCCGGGCTCACGCTCTACTCGTTCAAGAAGGCCGGCAAGAAACTGCCCCGCACGGCGCAGCAGCAGTACAACAAGACCCGCCATATCTCCCGGTCGCAGCGGCAACGTGGCGACCTGGTCTTCTTCCATGCGGGCCGCAGCGTGTACCACGTCGGCATCTACGCCGGGAGCGGGAGGATCTGGCACTCACCGAAGACCGGCGCCGTGGTTCGGCTGGAGAAGATCTGGTCCGGCAACGTCTGGTACGGGAGGGTCCGCTGACAGCCTTTGTCACCTGTCTCAGCGCAACAGGGGCCCGGTCACCAGTACGAGTCCCAACGCGGTGAGCGCCGTGCCGCTGCCGCCCTCGATCGCACGGGCGGTACGCGGCCGGCGCAGCCACCGGCCCAGGCGGTCCACCAACAAGCCACGGCCGGGAACCAGACGAGAGCGAGCACGACGACCACCGCTTTCCGGCGGACGATCTCCGTGGTGCACCGGGGGGAACAGAACACCGCGGCGGCTACCACGCTGATGGCGCTCCTGCGCAGCGGCTTCGGCCGGGCCTCCGCCGCGTGAGGACGGCCCCGTCCGACGGCGTCAGTTCTGTACGGGAACCGGCCAGGGAAGAGCGATCGACACGGTCTTGCACCCGTCCGGAGTGGGGCTGACGTCGAGCCGGCCGCCGTGCTCCTTGGTAAGGGCCCGGATGATCACCATTCCCCGGCCGTTGTCCCGGCCGGCTGCGGCGGACAGCCCCTGGGGCCGACAAGGGTGGCTGTCCGTCACACCGAAACAGACCTCCACATCCCGGTCGAGACGGAGGTGCACGGTGAAGGTGGGTGACTGCCCGAAGGTGTGCTGGACGGCGTCGGTAGCGAGTTCCGAGACGATCAGCATGGTGGTGGCAGCGGTGTCGCCGCCCCCGGCCAGGCCCCATTCGGCGAGTACCCCATCCACATATCTCCGGGCCGCGGAGACCGAGGCCGGATCGCTCGGCAGAGTGACGGTTGCTTCCTGATGTCCGCCATGGCGACGCCGTCCCTTTCCCGCCCTGACCGACACGGCCGGCCTGGATCGTGCTTCGCGCCAGACTGCCACCGCCATGCGGAACGGCCCTGCGGTACGCCGTCGCAAGCCCAACGAGAAGGTGCGCAGTCGGCGTCACACCTCGGGACTCACCCCGCACCCAGGTGGCGGCGCAGCAGCCGCAGCACCGGGGTGAACAACTGCGTGGAAACCGCTCCCTTGCGCGGCGATCAACTCGCAGTACGGGACTCCAGGGACACGGACCTGGCCGCCGCTGCGCTTCTCTGCGCCGGCGTGGACATCGTTCGTCGCCGGCCTGCGGCCGTCTGATCAGCTGACCGGCAGGGGCGCCGTCGCGAGGACCGTACGCACGACCGTGATGATCTGTTCCTGCGTCAGGTCCGCCCGGGCGGTCAGTCTCAGCCTGGAGATCCCGTCCGGCACCGACGGCGGCCGGAAGCATCCTACGGCGAGACCCGCCGCGCGGCAGTCGGCCGCCCAGCGCACCGCCGACTCCGCCGAGGGCGCGCGGACCGACACGACGGCGGCGTCCGGACGTACCGAGGTCAGTCCGGCCGCCGTCAGCCGGCCGTGCAGTTCCACGGCGACGGCCCCGGCCCTCACCGCGCGTCCGGGTTCACGGCGCAGCAGACGCAATGCGCCCAGAGCCGCCCCGGCGGCCGCCGGGGCGAGACCGGTGTCGAAGATGAACGTACGCGCCGTGTTGACCAGGTGGCTGATGACCCGGGCGGAACCGAGCACTGCTCCGCCCTGGCTGCCGAGCGACTTGGAGAGGGTGAGCGTGGAGACGATCCCTTCGCCGCCTGCGAGCCCGGCGGCCTCGAGCGCGCCGCGCCCGCCCGTGCCCAGGACGCCCAGTCCGTGTGCGTCGTCCACGAGGAGGGCGGCACCAGCGTCGCGGCAGACGTCGGCGAGACCTGCCAGCGGGGCGGCGTCGCCGTCCACCGAGAAGACGGAGTCGGTAACGGTCAGCGCCCGTCCGCCGTGCGTGTGGAGGGCCTTGCGGACGGCCGCGGGATCCGCGTGCGGCACGACGGCGGTGGCGGCCCGGGAGAGCCGGCAGCCGTCGACGATCGAGGCGTGGTTGCCGGCATCGGACACGATCAGCGAGTCGTGTCCGGTGAGCGCCGTGAGTGCGGCGAGGTTGGCCGCATAGCCGGAGGAGAACACCAGGGCGGCTTCGAAACCACAGAAACCGGCGAGTTCGCGCTCGAGTTCGGCATGCAGTGCGGTGGATCCGGTGACCAGCCGCGAGCCGGTGGCCCCCGCGCCCCATGTGCGTGCCGCCTCGGCCGCGGCCGCGGTGACCTCCGGGTGCCGGCTCAGACCCAGGTAGTCGTTGCTCGCGAGGTCCAGCAGTTCCGTCCCGGCGTGCCGGGGGCGCAGCGTCCGGACAAGTCCGGCGTCGGCACGGCGCCGGGCCTCTTCGTCGATCCAGTCGAACGGGGCGTAGGACATGGGCGGGTCCCTTTTTGTAGGCAGCTCACAGACCCTAGCCGGGTGCGCAACAGGCCAGGGTGTGGCAATACACACAGCATCGACCGGCTCTGCTGTCCGGTTCCTCCTTGGCCGATGGCGGTGCCGTACGTCAGGATCAAGGCCATGGACCTGCTGAACACGCTGGTGGAAAAGGGGCTGCGGCGCGAACTGCCGACCCGTGACGAAGCGCTCGCCGTGCTGGCGACCTCCGACGAGGAACTGCTCGATGTGGTGGCCGCGGCCGGAAAGGTGCGCCGCCAGTGGTTCGGCCGGCGCGTCAAACTCAACTATCTGGTGAACCTGAAGTCCGGCCTCTGCCCCGAGGACTGCTCGTACTGCTCGCAGCGGCTCGGCTCCAAGGCCGAGATCCTCACGTACACCTGGCTGAAACCGGACGAGGCGAAGAAGGCCGCTGCGGCGGGGGTGGCCGGCGGCGCCAAGCGGGTGTGTCTGGTGGCCAGCGGCCGGGGACCGACCGACCGCGACGTCGACCGGGTGTCCCGGACGATCGAGGCCATCAAGGAGCAGCACGAGGACGTCGAGGTGTGCGCCTGCCTCGGCCTGCTCTCGGAGGGCCAGGCCGACCGTCTGAGGTCGGCGGGCGCCGACGCGTACAACCACAACCTCAACACCTCGGAGGACACGTACGGGGACATCACGACCACGCACACGTACGCCGACCGGGTGGACACCGTGCAGCAGGCCCAATCCGCCGGGCTCTCGGCGTGCTCCGGTCTGATCGCGGGCATGGGCGAGACCGACGCCGACCTGGTGGACGTGGTCTTCTCGCTGCGCGAGCTGGATCCCGACTCGGTGCCGGTGAACTTCCTGATCCCCATGGAGGGGACCCCGCTCGCGAAGGACTGGCACCTCACGCCGCAGCGGTGCCTGCGCATCCTGGCGATGGTCAGGTTCGTGTGCCCGGACGTCGAGGTGCGGCTCGCGGGCGGCCGTGAGGTCCATCTGCGTTCGATGCAGCCACTCGCCCTGAATCTGGTCAACTCCATCTTCCTGGGTGACTATCTGACCAGTGAGGGCCAGTCCGGGCAGACCGACCTCGACATGATCGCGGACGCGGGTTTCGAAGTGGAGGGGGCGTCCACGACGACGCTCCCCGAGCACCGCGCGCCGGCGGCCGGAGGCTGCGGTTCGCACGAGGGCGGCTGCGCTCCGTGCGGCGACACCGCCGAGACCGCTCCGGAGTCGTCCGGGGCCCTGACGGCGCGTACGGACCTGGTAGCGGTACGCCGTCGCGGCGCCGGAACGGACCTCGCGCCCAATGCCTGATGCGCTCCGCCCCGCAGAACTCCGCGCCCTGGACCGGGCCCACGTCTGGCACCCCTACGGCCCGATGCCGGGCCGGCAGGAGCCGCTGGTCGTCGAGTCCGCGTCCGGGGTGCGTCTGCGGCTGGCCGAACCCGCGCATGGTCAGCGTGAGTTGGTGGACGGCATGTCGTCCTGGTGGTCGGCGGTACACGGCTACAACCATCCGGTGCTCAATGAGGCCGCCCGTGGCCAGCTGGACCGGATGAGCCATGTGATGTTCGGCGGGCTCACACACGAGCCCGCCGTCCGGCTGGCGACCCGGCTGGTGGAGATCACTCCGGAGCCGCTGCAGCACGTCTTCCTCGCCGATTCGGGGTCGGTCTCCGTCGAGGTCGCGGTGAAGATGTGCCTGCAGTACTGGCGTTCGGCGGGGCAGCCCGCCAAGCACCGGCTGCTGACCTGGCGCGGCGGCTACCACGGGGACACCTGGCAGCCGATGTCGGTGTGCGACCCTGACGGCGGGATGCACGAGCTGTGGTCGGGTTCCCTCCCCCGGCAGATCTTCGCGGACGCCCCTCCGGACGGCTTCGACGCCGAGCCGGACGAGGCCTATGCGAGGCATCTGCGCGAGCTGATAGCCACCCATGCCGACGAGTTGGCGGCGGTGATCGTGGAGCCCGTGGTGCAGGGGGCCGGCGGGATGCGCTTCCACTCCCCCGCGTATCTGCGGGTGCTCCGCGAGGCGTGCGACGCGAACGGCGTACTGCTGGTGTTCGACGAGATCGCGACGGGATTCGGCCGTACCGGGCAGTTGTTCGCGGCGGGGCACGCCGGGGTGTCGCCGGATGTCATGTGCGTCGGCAAGGCGCTGACCGGCGGCTATCTGACGCTGGCGGCGACGCTGTGCACCTCGGAGGTGGCGGAGGGCATTTCGAGCGGGGACGTGCCGGTGCTGGCGCACGGGCCGACGTTCATGGGCAATCCGCTCGCCTCCGCGGTGGCCTGCGCGTCCGTCGATCTCCTGCTGGGCCAGGACTGGGCGCTGGAGGTCGAGCGGATCGGCGCGGGGCTGCGGCAGGGGCTGGCCGAGGCCGCCGGTGCCCCGGGCGTACGTGACGTCCGAGTGCTGGGCGCGATCGGGGTCGTACAGCTCGATCACGAGGTGGACATGGCGGCCGCGACACGGGCCGCGGTCCGCGAGGGAGTGTGGCTGCGCCCGTTCCGCGATCTCGTGTACACGATGCCGCCCTATGTGACCGGCGACGACGATGTGGCACTGATCTGCCGGGCCGTGTGCGCCGCGGCGAAGGAAGGCTGAGATGACGATCCTCGTGGTGACCGGTACCGGCACCGAGATCGGCAAGACGATCGTGACCGCAGCGGTGGCGGCCGCATTCCGGGACCTCCGTGTCGCGGTACTCAAGCCCGCCCAGACGGGTGTCGCCCCAGGCGAACCGGGGGACGCCGCCGAGGTCGCACGGCTGGCCGGCCCTCATGTGACAGCGGTCGAACTGGCCCGTTTCCCGGAACCGCTGGCGCCCGGGACAGCGGCACGCCGCGCCGGTCTCGCACCCGTACGCCCGTACGAGATCGCCGAGGCCGCCCAGAAGCTGGCGACCGAGCACGACCTGGTGCTGGTCGAGGGCGCGGGTGGGCTGCTCGTCCGCTACGACGAGCAGGGGGCCACACTCGCGGACGCCGCACGGCTGATCGCCGCGCCCGTGCTGGTGGTGGCGCCCGCGGGCCTGGGGACCCTCAACGCCACCGCGCTGACGACGGAGGCGCTGCGGACGCGAGGCCTCCTGTGCCCCGGAGTGGTGGTGGGGAGCATGCCCGCCGAACCGGATCTGGCGTCGCGGTGCAACATCGACGACCTGCCGGTCGCAGCGGGCGCGCCGCTGCTCGGCGCGGTGCCGGCCGGGGCGGGGGCCCTGGAACCGGCAGACTTCCGGGCGCGCTCGGCGAGTTGGCTGGCACCGGAGCTGGGCGGAAAGCGTCCTGCCGGATGAGCGGCTGAGCGGGTCTGTACGGGGAAGAATTCAAGGAGGGCCATAGCCACGCGCCCTCCGAGGAGGCCCGATCATGCGACGGCGCAGCGCACCTGTCCCCCGGGACGCCGTGCACCACCCGGTATTCGCCCGCTTCTACGCCCGGATGAGCGTGACCGCCGACCTCAAAGGGGGTGTGGCGGGGCATCGCGACGAGCTTCTCACCGGTCTCTCCGGCCGTGTCATCGAGATCGGGGCGGGTAACGGTCTCAACTTCGCGCACTACCCGGGGGCCGTGTCCGAAGTGGTGGCGATCGAGCCGGAGCGCATACTGCGGCAGCTGGCGGCAGGTGCGGCGCTGCGTGCGAAGGTGCCGGTCGATGTGGTTCCGGGCACGGCCGAGGCGCTGCCGGTCAAAAGCGAGGCGTTCGACGCGGCAGTGGCCTCGCTGGTCCTGTGCACCGTCTGGGACCTGCCGCGTGCGCTGGCGGAGATCAAGCGGGTGCTGAGGCCGGGCGGTGAGCTGCGGTTCTTCGAGCACACCCTGGCGCCCGGCCGGGCGCTGGCGACGGCGCAGCGGGCAGCGGACCGCACCTTGTGGCCACTGCTCTTCGGGGGCTGTCACACGGCGCGGGACACCGTCGCGGCGATCGAGGAGGCAGGCTTCGAGCTGGGGCTGTACCGCAGCTTCCGTATCCCGGAGAAGGGTCTGCAGCTGCCGAGCTCCCCTTGTGTACTCGGCGTGGCCCGTCGGTCCGCCGTCTTGGACCGCTCGGCGCGGGCGAACTGAGCTGCCCCGGTCACAGGCTCCACCGGCGCAGCTCGTCCGCGATGTGACCGGACGTCGGCCTTACCCTCCTCCACCGGACGGGCCAGATCGCGCACCTGCTCGGGAGAGGTGATGACCTTCAAGCCTGAAGCGACGAGATAGCCCTGGGCGGCGGAGGCGAGTATTGCGTTGGAGTGCTCGAGCGCGGGTACACAGGGGAGCAGTTGCAGCGTGGCGGCAGCCCGGGAGTGCGGGTCGTTGCAGACGAGGCCGGCTCCTGGGCGGCCTGGCCCGCCTCCTCGCCCGCCGCGAGGCCACCGCCGAGGCCGGTGGCGGCACGCCCGCAGAAGCGGGCTCACCTCGCGGCCGTCGCCACGGAGGGCCGCCACCCCCGCCCTTACCGCTGCGGGCCCGTCCCCTTCGGCGAGCCCCGCAGGCGTCTCATGGACGGCGCAATGGTCACTGATCAGGTGGCCCTCGGATTCGGCCGGCATCGACGACCGCTCCGGTCGACTTGGACCATGACCGATCTTGCTGTCCGCTGCACCACCCTCTCGGACACGGACGCCGTACCGCACTCCTGGCGCGAGGCGGCGGAAGGCACCGGCATCACCGATGCCCACGACGGCCCGACCCGGCTGATCGCACGGGATCCGGAAGCCCTGCTCCCCCGCGGAGCGGGACGGCCGGATCGCCGGCAAGGTATCGCCGCCGCACTGACGGATGCCGCCGAACGACGGTTCCTCGCCCGGGACGGGCGGCGGGTCGATGCATAATCCTCGAGGCAGACGAACAGGAACATCACGCATGGTGTGCGACTGACTACCGCCACGAGAACCACTGGCGGCGCCTGATCAAGCCCCTGTGACTGGGTCCGGGCCGTCGGCTGCCTGCAGCTTGGTGCCGCGAACCACGCTCCGGACCGAGTACTTTGCCGATCCTTTACTATGTATCCTCGACCGTCCGACACTCTTTCGAAAGGTGTGAGCGTCCGCCCATGGGCGAGCCTCCTAGTAGTCGATACCGCCGACATCGCGCGAACCTTCTGCCCCTGCCCGATCATGGGACGGAGGTGAACCGATGACCGAAGTGGTTCTGCTCCTCGTGGCGCTGATGCTCTCCCTCGCCTGCGGCGCATTCGTGGCAGCCGAGTTCTCTTTGACCACCGTGGAGCGCGGCGAGCTCGAACGGGCCGTCGAACGAGGAGACCGTGGCGCGTCCGGAGCGCTCAAGGCCGTACGCAGCCTCACCTACCAGCTCTCCGGTGCACAGCTCGGTATCACCGTCACCAACCTGGTCGTGGGCATGCTCTCCGAGCCGTCCATCTCCAAGCTGATCCAGGGGCCGGTGGAAGCAACCGGGCTGTCGCCCGGCGTGTCCTCCTCGCTGGCGCTCGTGATCGGCACAGCGCTGTCCACCGTGGTGCTGATGGTGGTCGGCGAGCTCGTCCCCAAGAACTGGGCGATCTCCTCACCGCTGGCCGTCGCCAAGGCGGTCGCCGCGCCGCAGCGCGCGTTCACGGCGGTGTTCCGGCCTTTCATCACCCATCTCAACAACACCGCCAACCGGATCCTGAGGCGCTTCGGCCTCGAGCCGGCCGAGGAGCTGGCCTCCGCGCGAAGCCCGCAGGAGCTGGTGGCCCTGGCACGCCACTCCGCGAAGGAGGGCGCGCTCGAGGCGGACACCGCCGAGCTGTTCGTACGTACGCTCAACCTGTCCGAACTGACCGCGGAGAACGTGATGACCCCGCGCGTCCAGGTCACCGCCCTCGATGTGCAGGCGACTGCCGAGGACGTCGCCAACGCCACCCGGGCGACCGGCCTCTCCCGGTTCCCCGTCTACCGGGGCAGCCTGGACTCAGTCGTCGGTGTCGCGCACATCAAGGACGTGCTGGCCATTCCCGCGGACCAGCGGCCCCGTAAGCGGGTGTCGGACATGCTGCGCGAACCGTTGCTGGTGCCGGAGACGCTCACGGTGGACCGCCTGCTGGACCGGCTCTCGGGAAAGCTGGCCATGGCCGTCGTCATCGACGAGTACGGCGGCACGGCGGGAGTCGTGACGCTGGAGGACATCGTGGAGGAAGTCGTAGGCGAGGTGCGGGACGAACACGACCCTCACGAGACCCCCGATCTGGCGGCCGCGGGCGAGGACGCGGACGGACGCACCCTGTGGTCCGCCGACGGAGCGGCCCGCATGGACCAGCTCCGCACCATCGGGCTGCGCGTACCGGACGGGCCGTACGAGACCCTGGCCGGGCTGATCGCCACGGAGGTCGGCCGCATTCCGGTGGTCGGCGACACCGTCGAGCTCACGGGCTGGCGAATCGACGTGGTGGACGCTTCGGGGCACCGTGCCGCGCGTGCGCTGCTGCACGCACCGCTGCCCGGTAGCGACGAGTCGGCGGAGGACGAACGATGATCGCCGTCCAGCTCTTCATCGGCTTGCTGACCCTGGTCGTCAACGCCTTCTTCGTCGGCGCGGAGTTCGCTCTGATCTCCGTACGCCGCAGTCAGATCGAGCCCGAGGCCGAAGCCGGGAACCGGCGGGCCCGCAGCGTCATCTGGGGCCTGGAGCACGTGTCGGCGCTTCTCGCGGCGGCGCAGCTGGGCATCACGCTCTGCACGCTGGTACTGGGTATCGTCGCCGAGCCCGCCATCGCACATCTGCTGGAGCCCGTCTTCGACTCGGTGGGGGTGCCGCACGGACTGGTGCACCCGATCTCGTTCGTCATCGCGCTGACCGTGGCGACGTATCTGCACATGCTGCTGGGCGAGATGGTGCCGAAGAACATCGCGTTGGCCGAGCCAGCCCGCACCGCGCTGCTGCTCGGACCGCCGCTGGTGACTCTCGCCAGGGCGCTGAAGCCGGTGATCTTCGCGATCAACGCCTTCGCGAACGCGCTGCTCAAGCTCATGCGGGTGGAGACCAAGGACGAGGTCTCAGCGACCTTCTCCGACGACGAACTGGCACGCCTCGTCAAGGACGCGGAGGACTCCGGGCTCGTCGACGACCGCTCGGCGGACCGTCTGCGCCACGCGCTGGAGCTGGGCCGCCGCCCGGTCCAGGACGTTCTCCTTCCGGTCGACCGGGTGCTGTACACCAGGGTCGGTACGACCCCGGAGGAGCTGGAGCGGCTCTCGCACGAGTCCGGCTTCTCGCGTTTCCCGGTGATGGACAGCGAGCAGCGCATCATCGGGTACCTCCACGTGAAGGACGCGCTGGACGCCACGCCGCGCGATGTGCCGTTCCCGGTGACGGCTCTGCGGCCGATTGCCCGAGTGCGGGCGGCGACGCCGCTGGACGACGTGCTCACCGCGTTGCGGAGGAGCCGCACGCACCTGGCCGCCGTACTCGACGAGGACGGCCGGCTGGCAGGCATGATCACGATGGAGGACGTCCTGCGTGAGCTGGTCGGCAGGCCCCAGGTCCGCTGACGTCGGCTCCCGGTGACGGGCACGGGGAGGGGGCACCGTGCCCCTCCCCCGCGCTCCTGCGGCCCCTGACGGCGGCCCTCTGTCGCGGTACGATCGGCAGCGCCATGGAATTGAATGCCTCCTACACCAGTCTCGTCGCGGTCGGCGACTCGTTCACCGAGGGCATGTCGGATCTGCTGCCCGACGGTTCCTACCGCGGCTGGGCCGATGTCCTCGCCACCCGTCTCGCGGCCCACACGCCCGGATTTCGGTACGCCAATCTCGCCGTACGGGGAAAGCTCATCGGCCAGATCGTGGACGAGCAGGTCCCGGTCGCCGCGGCCCTGCAACCGGACGTGATCACCGTTGTCGGCGGACTCAACGACACCCTGCGGCCGAAGTGCGACATGGGCATGGTCCGTGGTCGCCTGGAGGAGGCGGTGGAGCGTCTCGCGCCGTCGTGCAGAACCTTGGTGCTGATGCGCAGCCCCGGGCGCAACGGTCCGGTTATGGAACGCTTCCGTCCGCGCATGGAAGAGCTGTTCGCGCTGGTCGGCGACCTGGCCGAACGCCATGGCGCACTGGTGGCTGACCTGTACGGCGCGGAGTCGCTGGGCGATCCGCGGATGTGGGATGTCGACCGGCTGCACCTGACGGCCGAGGGCCACCGCAGGGTCGCGGAAGCGGTATGGCAGACGCTGGGGCTGCCCGCGGAGAGCGACTGGCGGACCCCGATGCCCGCCACTGCGCCCGCACGGTGGGCGCAGCGGAGGATCGACGACGTCCGGTTCGCCCGGCAGCATCTGATGCCCTGGATCGGGCGGCGCCTGACCGGGCGCTCCTCCGGCGACGGCCGGGCCGGCGCGCAGTTCGACGCGGGGCTGGGTAAGGCGTTCTGGATCACTCCCGAGGACGTGTCAGCGCCCGGACCGGTGGCAGGCTGGCGCCGGCTGGACGGCTGACGCATTGGCGCAGTTTTCCCTGTTACGCATGTGACTGGTGGGGCAGCATAGGTGCTCAGCGCGCAGGAACACCCTGGGCACCGGAGCGGGGAGTGCCCATGAGCGGCGTACCGGACATCCAAGAGCAGGCGGACGGGATCGACACCGGCAAGCCTCACTCGGCACGGGTCTGGAACTACTGGCTGGGCGGCAAGGACAACTACGAGGTCGACCGCCAGTTGGGCGCGACGATGGAGAAGCTCTATCCGCAGATCATCGATATCGCGCGTGCCTCCCGTCGCTTCCAGGCCCGGGCGGTCCGCCATCTGGCCGGAGAGGCGGGGATTCGGCAGTTCCTCGATCTCGGCACCGGCCTGCCGACCGCGAACGCGACCCACGAGGTCGCACAGGCCGTCGTCCCCTCAGCGCGCGTGGTCTACGTGGACCACGACCCGATCGTGCTCGCCCATGCACGCGCGCTTCTGACCAGCAGCCCCGAGGGTGCCACGAACTACGTGCACGCGGATCTGCGGGACACCGGGACCGTGCTGCGGGAGGCAGCCCGGACCTTGGATCTTCAGCAGCCGGTGGCGCTGATGGTGCTCTCCACCCTGGGACACATCGCCGATTCGGGCGAGGCTGCCGCCATTCTGCGCGGCTATCTCGACGCGGTCCCCGCCGGAAGCTACCTGATGCTGTGCGACACCATCGAGACGGAGGAGACCCGGGCGGCTTCCGACGAGTACGCCAGCGGTGGCGCCATGCCGTACATCTCGCGCCCCAAGGAGATCGTGCGTTCCTTCGCGGACGGGCTCGATCTCGTCGAACCGGGATTCGGCTCGATCAGCCTGTGGCGCCCCGAGGGGCCTGCGGCCGACCTGCCGGTGGACCAGTGGGGCTTCGTGGCCGCGAAGCGGTGAGGGCCGCCGGGCCCTGCGGCGGGAGGCCAGGCAGAGCATTCGTAGGAAGCCACATACCGGCCCGCGGCGCGGACCTGCAGTAACCGCCAGTAGAATCCGGACACGTGACTGCTGTGTCTGCGAAGCCTCGCATCCCCAATGTCCTGGCCGGCCGCTATGCCTCTACGGAGCTGGCCGTCCTTTGGTCCCCCGAGCAGAAGGTGAAGCTGGAACGTCAGCTGTGGCTGGCGGTGCTGCGCGCTCAGAAGGACCTCGGGATCGAGGTGCCCGACGCGGCGCCGGCCGACTACGAGCGTGTGATCGACCAGGTCGACCTCGCCTCGATCGCTGAGCGCGAGAAGGTCACCCGGCACGACGTGAAGGCCCGGATCGAGGAGTTCAACGCCCTCGCCGGCCATGAGCAGGTCCACAAGGGCATGACCTCCCGGGACCTCACCGAGAATGTCGAGCAGCTGCAGATCCGGCTCTCGCTGGAGCTGATGCGCGACCGTACGGTGGCGGTCCTGGCGCGTCTGGGCAAGCTCGCGGCGGAGTACGGCGAGCTGGTCATCGCGGGCCGCTCGCACAACGTCGCCGCGCAGGCGACGACGCTCGGCAAGCGCTTCGCCACCGCCGCGGACGAGCTGCTGGTGGCGTACGGGCGGCTGGAGGACCTGCTGGGCCGTTACCCGTTGCGCGGCATCAAGGGGCCCGTCGGCACGGCGCAGGACATGCTGGACCTGCTCGGCGGCGACGCGGGCAAGCTCGCCGACCTGGAGCAGCGCATCGCCGGGCACCTCGGCTTCGCGCACGCCTTCACCTCCGTCGGCCAGGTCTACCCCCGTTCCCTCGACTACGACGTTGTGACCGCGCTGGTGCAGCTGGCCGCCGCGCCCTCTTCGGTCGCCAAGACCATCCGGCTGATGGCCGGGCACGAGCTCGTGACCGAGGGCTTCAAGCCCGGCCAGGTCGGCTCGTCGGCGATGCCGCACAAGATGAACACCCGCTCCTGCGAGCGCGTCAACGGCCTGATGGTGATCCTGCGCGGCTACGCGTCGATGACGGGCGAGCTGGCGGGCGACCAGTGGAACGAGGGCGATGTGTCCTGCTCCGTGGTCCGCCGGGTCGCTCTTCCGGATGCCTTCTTCGCATTCGACGGTCTGCTCGAGACCTTCCTCACCGTGCTCGACGAGTTCGGAGCGTTCCCCGCGGTCGTGGCGCGTGAGCTGGACCGCTACCTTCCCTTCCTCGCCACGACCAAGGTGCTGATGGGTGCGGTGCGGGCCGGAGTCGGCCGCGAGGTCGCGCACGAGGCCATCAAGGAGAACGCGGTCGCCTCGGCTCTCGCCATGCGGGAGCAGGGCGCGGAACGCAACGAGCTGCTGGACAAGCTGGCCGCGGACGAACGGATCCCGCTCGGCCGCGATGGGCTCGATGCCCTGATGGCGGACAAGCTCTCGTTCACCGGCGCGGCGGGCGACCAGGTCACCGCCCTGGTGTCGAGGATCGAGGAAATCGCCAAGCAGCACCCGGAAGCCGCCGCGTACACCCCCGGCTCCATCCTCTGACTGCCGACTGCGCACCTTCGGCCGTATGACACCCGAAGAGCTGCTGCGCCGCCCGCGCCCGCGTCGTACCCGACGTGGTCGCGGGCGGTCCGCGTGTGCTGTTCTGCGGCATCAACCGGAGCCTCTTGACTGCCGCTACCGGGCACCACTTCGCCCATCCGGGCACATGCCGTCCAGACGATGCGAGACGCAGTTGTCGGCCACATGAAAGCCCAGACTGTAGTCCGCTACAACGTTCAGACGGTCCTGCAGCTAGGCCCCTCGTCTCCCCACTCCGGCAGGAGCTGCTGCGGGGCTGTCGCGAACCGGGGCGCCGCAGAAGCGGACTCCTCTTCACTCAGGGCGGGTCCACCACGGTGACCAGAACCCTCAACGCGCAGCCCGGCATGTCATCCTCCTGGTTGAGCACCACGACGATCCACCGGCCGCCGACACCTCACAGCTGGAGATGTTCGCAGCTGGCTCAGCCCAGGGTTCCGCCATCACCTCCCCCCGCCGTCATCCGTTCCTGTGCGCTACAGACTGACGACCTGGGATTCGCCCCGGCGCAGCCAACCCGTCGTCGCTCAGGCGTCCCGCTTCCGCAGGGTCCACCATCCTGCGACCAGAGCAACGGCCGCCCACCCCGCGGTGACGGCAAGCCCCGTCCACGGTCCGAGACTCCCCTCCTGGTGTCCGCGGAGCACCATCTGACCTGCCCGGTCAGGGAGATACTGGGCGACGCCTCCTGCTATGTCTCCGACCACGAAGGAAACGATCAGGATGAAGGGGATGAGCAGGCTGAGTACGGCAACCGCGCTGCGCAACACCGCCGTCAGCCCTGCTGCGAGCAGAGCCATCAGAGCGAGGTATACACCACCACCGAACACGGCGCGCAGGGACCCTGGTTCGCCAAGACGAATCGTGTACTCGCCCATGAACAGCTGCCCCACCAGAAATGTGGCGATGCTGGTGATCAGCCCTACGATCAAGGCGAGCCCACCGACCACCGCCATTTTCGCGACGTAGAAGAGGCTGCGGCTGGGAACGGCCGTGAGCGATACCCGCAGGGCTCCGTTCAGGAACTCGGACGACAGAGCGGTCGCGCCGAAGCTGATGGCCGCGATCTGGCCGAAGTTCAGCGCGTAGAAGGCGGAGAAAAGTAGGTCGTTACCTGGGTTGTCCGCTTCCGCCTGCCCGACGGTGGAGGAGGCGAGCACGGTGACGGCGGTGGTGGCGGCGAAGACCGCTATGAGGGAACCGGAAACGGACCGCAGCGATTTGATCTTGATCCACTCGGAGCGCAGTACCGCGGTCGTCGACATGGTCATGCTGGTCAGGCCTCCTGGCCGGCGGAGGGGGATGTGATGACAGCGAATTCCGTTTCGGCCGCCGTGAGATCGAGGTAGGCCTCTTCCAGCGTGGCCTGCTCATCGATGAGTTCGAGAAGAGGGATACCTTCCAAGGCGGCCAGGGCCCCGATTTCCTCAGCTGTGGCTCCGTCGACCGTCCAGCGTCCGTTGTCGCCCTGTGCCGGCTCGTACCCCTTGAGGAGCAGCGCATCACGCAGTCGCGTGGATTCCGTCGTGCGGAGCCGGACGCCGGGCCGGCTCCGGGAAGCGAGGAACTCCCGCATCGGCATGTCGACAAGGAGCCTCCCCTTACCGAGGACGACCAGGTGGTCGGCGAACGAAGAGGTCTCGTTCATCAGGTGGCTGGAGACCAGTACCGTACGGCCTTCACCGGCCAGCTTCCGCATCAGCTCTCGGATCCAGACAATTCCCTCTGGATCCAGCCCGTTCGACGGCTCGTCCAGCATCACCACCTCCGGATCGCCGAGAAGTGCCGCGGCGATACCGAGCCGCTGCCGCATTCCGAGCGAGAACGTCTTGATCCGCCGCCCGCCGACCGAGTCGAGACCGGCCTCCACGAGTACCTCTGCGACCCTGGTGCGCGCTATCCCGTTACTGGTGGCGAGCGCGAGCAAATGATTGCAGGCGGTGCGCGAGCCATGTGCCGCCTGAGCATCGAGCAGCGCGCCGACCCGGCGCAGCGGATTGCCCAGCGATGCGTAGGGCTGTCCACCGATCGTGGCGGAACCGCCGGTCGCCCGGTCCAGCCCGAGGGCCAGGCGCATGGTGGTGGACTTGCCCGCGCCGTTGGGCCCGAGGAAGCCGGTCACCCGGCCAGGTCGCACGCTGAACGTGAGGTGGTCCACGGCGCGGGTGGTTCCGTAGTCCTTGGTGAGCTCATGCACGTCAATGCTGGTCATGACCTCAGCCTGGCCCTCGCTCCCGGTCCGCGGCCTCCCCCGCCCGGGTGATCCGTCTCCCTCTCCCGGGGGAGTCGTCCCCCGACCTGCCCTGGCACGATGGCAGCATGCGCCGCTTCCTCGCAATGCTGGCCAAACCGGCCACGTACAGTCGCTGGCTGCACCTGCTCATTCCTGTCGCCGTAGGCAGCGTGTGGTTGTTCATCTCCCCGAGCACGCCGTGGATGCCGTTCCTCTTCGCGATACCTGTCGGGCTGCTTCCGGCAATGCGTCTGGCCGAAGGGGTTCAGGCACAGCTGCTCCTCACTCCCGAGCAGCGGGGCCACCCCGACGCCGCGATCTCCGCAAGGTCTGCCACGACTTGGGCAGACCGCTGGCGCACCGTTGCCTGGCTGGAGCTGCGGCTGGCGCTCGCGACGATGACGTGCTTCGCGACGGTCTGGCTGTCGGCGACGACGTTCGATCTCGTGCGAGGTTCGTTCGGAACGCCTCCGAGCGATGTATGGCTGGCCCGTGGTCTCGCGCCCGGCTGGTGGTGCGCCCTGCTCGCACCTATGCCGATCCTTATACTTCTCGGGCTGGTCGTCCTGTGCGGTGAAGTGGCCGCGGCAGCGGCCCGCGGGCTGCTGGGACCATCGCCGACCGAGCGGATGACCGCCTTGGAGCAGCGCACCGAGCAATTGCTGGAGCGCAACCGGATAGCGCGCGAGCTTCATGATTCGATCGGACATGCGCTGACGGTCGCGGTGGTACAGGCAGGAGCTGCAAGGACAGCGGGGAACCCGGAGTTCACCGCGCGCGCCCTCGCCGCCATCGAGGAGACGGGGCGCAACGCACTGGACGATCTGGAACGAGTCCTGGGTGTGTTGCGCGAGTCCGGCGTTCCCGCCGGCGGGCGTCCGACCCTGGCGGAGGCCGACCGGCTACTGGAATCGGCCCGCGGCTCCGGGGCGAAGATCGACGTGGAAATGACCGGCCCGCTGGAGTTGGTGCCCGGCCCGGTGTCCCGCGAGGGATACCGGATTCTGCAGGAGTCACTCACCAATGTGCTGCGTCACGCCGGCGCCGTACCCGTGCGGGTGAGGATCGTCGTGGCGGGGGACCAACTGGAGTTGGAGGTGGCCAACCCCCTCCAAGGCTGGCCACGCGGCTCAACCAGGGGCAGCGGCCTCAGAGGCATACGGGAGCGGGCCGCCCTGCTGGGCGGCAAGGCCAGAACCGGCCCGCACGAAGGAGAATGGAGAGTGCGCGCGACCCTTCCGCTGGACCGCATACGCTGACCGGATGCCGGTTACCGTTCTTCTGGTCGACGACGAACCCCTGGTGCGCGCGGGGCTGCGCGCGGTCCTGGAATCACAGCCCGACATCGAGGTGGTGGGTGAGGCCACCGACGGTGCGGCGGTGATCCCCCTGGTGAGCCGGCTTCGGCCCGCCGTAGTGGCGATGGATGTGCGCATGCCGCTGATGGACGGCATCGAGGCGACTCGGGCGGTGCTGCGCACCGTCGCCGATCCGCCGAAGATCCTGGTGGTGACAACGTTCGAGAACGACGAGTACGTCTACGAGGCACTGAGGGCCGGCGCTGACGGGTTTCTGCTCAAGCGAGCCCGTCCCGCCGAGATCGTGCACGCAGTACGGCTGGTAGCGGAGGGCGAGTCCCTGCTGTTCCCCGCGGCTGTCCGGCAGCTCGTCGCGGAGTACGGCACGAGTAAGGCGCGCGCCGCGATGGACCGGGCGGCGCTCACGGACCGCGAAGCGACGGTACTCCGCCTGATGGCACGGGGCCTGACAAACGCCGAGATCGCCGCCGAGCTCATCGTCGGCGTGCAGACGGTGAAGACACATGTCAGCGCCCTGCTTGCCAAGTTGGGGGCCAGGGACCGCACACAGGCGGTGATCGCCGCCTACGAGTCCGGTTTCGTGGCTCCACATTGACCGAGGACGACGCTCACACAGCCGTGACCTGCTCCGCGCGCCTCTCACCAGGTGCTGGTCGCCGAGGTTGCTGGTCGCCGCGGTCGGGGTCAGCGAGTACGATCCGGCAGACATGCGCACGACCTGGGAGGACACACGGTGGGCCGGCTGACCGGTGGTGACCCGTCTCTGTTGCGGAGGATCAATTCCGCGGTGGTACTGCACGCCCTGCGAGGGGCGGATTCGCCCACGTTCACGGATCTGACCCGGATCACAGGTTTATCGCGTCCCACGGTCGAGGGTGTCGTCGAAGGGCTCTTCGCGGCGGGCCTGGTGGTGGAGGCGCTGCCCGACGAGAGAGGAGCCAGGCGCCAGGGCCGCCCCGCCAGGCGGTTCAGGTTCCGTTCCGAGGCCGGGCATCTGCTGGGTGTCGAGATCGGCTCGCACCGCGTATCGGTCCTGCTGTCCGGCCTCGACGGCCGGATCGTGGGCGCAGGCTCCCGTGACGTCTCCGAGACCGCGTGCGCGGACGACAGGATCGACCAGGTCAGAGCTGCGATCGCCGAGGTGCTGCGGCGCACCGGGGTGGCTCGGAGCAGCTTGCGTGCGGTCGGGGTCGGTAGCCCTGGCATCGTCGAGGCCGACGGCACCGTGCGCCTGGGAACGGCGCTGCCGGACTGGACCGGACTCGCGCTCGGCGAGAGGCTGCGGCGTTCTTTCAGGTGTCCGGTCCTGGTGGAGAACGACGCCAACGCCGCAGCGGTGGCGGAACATTGGAAGGGCGCGGCGACCGAGTCCGACGACATCGTCTTCGTCCTGGCGGGCTTGAGCCCGGGTGCGGGTTCGCTGATCGGCGGACGGCTGCACCGCGGGTTCGGCGGTGCAGCCGGGGAGATCGGTGCACTGCATCTCCTGGGCCGCGATGTGACTCCGGAACACCTTCTCTCCACTACGGACACTCCGCTCGACCCTTTGGACGAGCACGCCGTCGCTGCCGTTTTCACGAAGGCCCGGGACGGCGACGCCGGTGCCCAGGCCGCCGTCGCGCGGTTCATACAACGGCTGGTGCACGACGTCGCCGCCCTGGTGCTGGCGCTCGATCCGGAGCTGGTGGTGATCGGCGGGTGGGCCGCCGGTCTGGACGGTGTTCTCGATCCGCTCCGCGACGAGCTCGCCCGCTACTGCCTGCGCCCACCTCGGGTGGCCCTCTCGCTCCTCGGCGAGGCAGCCGTCGCGACCGGCGCGCTGCGGCTGGCACTCGACCACGTGGAGGAGCAGCTCTTCGCCGTGGAGGGAACAGTGACGGCCCGCCGCTGAGAGCGACGGGCCGCACAAGAGAGGCGATCGGACCCGGCCGGTTGGACCGCGGCGATCGGGCCGCAGCGCCACAGGGGGGCAGGAACCTCCGGACTGGAACCGCTCGGGGGCCCGACGGGCCCGACGTCAGGAGGCTTTGCGCTCCTGCTCGTCGTGGCGGATCTCCAGCGCCCCGGAATCCCCGAAGGTGAGCCGGCAGGTGTCCGCCCGGTATGTGGCGACGGAGACAGCTGCTGTACCCGCGGCGGCCAAGTACCGAGTGGTGACCACCAGGACCGGCGCGCCCGGGAGCCGGTCGAGTTCCTTCGCGTCGTCCGCGCGTGCCGACCCGAGTTCGACCGAGCGGTCCTGGCCGTCGAGGTCGAGACGATGCAGCTCCCTCAGGACGCTCAGGGCCCGGGCGGGCCCTGAGGGTGTTTCGATCGCGGAGAGTTCGGGCACCGACGACGTCGGGACGTACAAGAGCTCCGCCGCGACGGCCTGCCCCTGGGCGACACGGATGCGGCGTACCACGTGCACCGGCTCTCCGGCGAGCGTGTCGAGCATGACGGCGACCGCGGCAGGGGCAGTCGCCGTGGTGCACTCGACGGCCTGCCATGCCTCGTCCGTCTCGCCGCCCGCCCAGCCGTGCTGAGCGGTGGCGACGGCCACTCCGAGCCGGGGCGGGGCGACCGTCGTGCCGACGCCGCGGCGTCGCTGCAGCCTTCCGTCGAGCTCGAGCTGCTCCAGTGCCTGACGGAGTGTCGCCCTGGCGACACCGAAGCGGGCCGCGAGGTCCCGTTCGTTGGGCAGTACCTCTCCCACCGCGAAGTCCGAATCGAGCGCCTCGCTGAGCACGGTCCTGAGGTGCCGGTACTTCGGCTCCTGCACCGCTTCCAGCTGCGTGGTCCCCACCCTGTCCTCCGCATCCGCCCGGCGGCATGTTTTCCGCGACGTTATTTATTAAAGGTTCCTGCCTTATCGTTCAGACCTTAGGACGGCGGACCACCTTGGTCAAGACCAATCCTCGCGCGGTAACGCAGCGAAACGGTTCACTGCCGCAGAGCGTTCACGGGGCGTTCGCGCGCCGTCGTACCCGGGCACCACGAAGCCCCACGGCCGACCGAGAACGCCCTTGGTCGAGCTCGCGGGGCAAGTGGGGCGCATGGGCACGTGGTGCGCACAGGGGTCACAGCGCTGGCGGGGCCCGATCTCTCGCGTCGCTAGCCCACCGGCACTCCGGCTAGTTTGTCCGGGTTGCGGATGGCATAGACGCACCGGATGACCCCACCTTGGATGTCGGCCTGGAACACCGTGTCCACCACCCCGTCCGCGCTGAACACCAAGGCGGGACCGCCATTGAGCTCCAGGATCCGGACCCCCATATCGGTGGGCCACTCCTGCCCCACCGCGAAGAGGAAGCGTCCTACCTTGTCCGCGCTCTCGATGATCCGCCGTGGCGCCTTCGCCTTGCCTCCGCTGTCGCTGACAAGGCGCACATCGGGAGCCAGCAAGGCGAGCAGCTGCTCCAGGTCCCCGCCCGAAGCGGCGGTGAGGAAGCGCTCGGTGAGGTCGCGCCGCATCTCCGGATCCACGTCGTACCGCGGCTTACGCTCCTCCACATGGCGCTTGGCGCGGCCGGCGAGCTGCCTCACGGCCGCGCCGGAGCGGTCGAGAGCGGCGCCGATCTCCGTGTACGGGAAACCGAAGGCCTCGCGCAGGACGAAGACCGCACGCTCCAGCGGGCTGAGGGTCTCGAGGACGACGAGCACAGCGACGGACACGGAGTCGGCGAGCACCGCACGTTCCGCGGAATCCGGGACGGCGTGGCCGAATTCGGTGACCACCGGTTCGGGCAGCCAGGGCCCCACGTACGCCTCGCGCCGCGACCGCAGGTGGCGCAGCCGGTCCATGGCCAGACGTGTGGTGATCCGCACGAGGAAGGCCCTCGGCTCCCGCACGTCTTCACGCCCGGCCGACGACCAGCGCAGCCACGCCTCCTGCACCACGTCCTCGGCGTCGGCGACGCGGCCGAGCATGCGGTAGGCGACCCCGGTGAGGAAGAGCCGGTGTTCTTCGAAGACCTCGGTCACGGTGTCGGCAGTCACTCTCCCATCCCAGCCGACACGCCTCAGGGTGTCCAGCGGGAATCGCACACGCCCCTTGAACTACAAGCTACCCGACGGTAATTATGTTTGACGAGACGTCTGGTTCCGCCTCCTCAGCCCGGTACATCTGTCCCGAGGAGAAAGCATGGCTACCACCGTCTCGTTCGCGGTCGACACCCCCGCCGGTGCTCGTACGGTCGACGTGGCGTATGAACGGAGTGGTACGGGTGAGCCGTTGGTGTTGCTGCACGGCATCGGCCATCACCGTCAGGCGTGGGACCCGGTCCTGCGCATCCTGGCGGCCGAGCGGGATGTGATCGCCGTGGACCTGCCCGGATTCGGCGCCTCACCGGCGTTGCCGCACGGGCTCGCCTATGACCTGCCAATCATGGTCCCGGTGCTCGGTTCGTTCTTCGACACCCTGGGCGTGGCCCGGCCGCATGTCGCCGGGAACTCCTTGGGGGGCCTGCTGGCCCTGGAGCTGGGCCGGGAGAAGCTCGTGCGTTCGGTGACGGCGCTGTCCCCCGCCGGGTTCTGGACGCGGAGCGAGCGCCGCTACGCCTTCGGCGTGCTGCGGGCGATGCGCGGAGCGGCTCTCTCGATGCCGATGCCGCTGATCGAGCGGCTTGCGCAGAGCTCGTCCGGCCGCACCGCGCTGACCAGCACCATCTATGCGCACCCGGGCCGCCGTTCACCCGGTGCGGTCGTGTCGGAGACCGTCGCCCTGCGCGAAGCCACCGGATTCCGTCAGACCCTCGCGGCCGGCCTGACCGTCACGTTCACTGATGTACCCGACGTCCCCGTCAGTATCGCCTGGGGCAGCAAGGACCGACTTCTCCTGCGCCGGCAGGGTGTCAGGGCCAAGCACGTGATCCCCGGCGCACGACTCGTCCGGCTTCGGGCGTGCGGCCACGTCCCGATGAACGACGACCCTGCCGCCGTGGCGCGGGTGATCCTCGACACGAGCCGCTGACGCGACGGCGCCGCCCCCGTCCCGGAACGCCCGAACCCAGCATCACCCCAAGGCCCACCAGCAGGATCCCCGCGCCGTGACCCGCTTCGTACGTATCCGTACCGACCAGCGGTGCGGTGAGTGCGGCCGATTCGTGGATCAGCCGGGAGAAGAGTGTGGCGCGCTCAAGCCGATCGGCCGCATACCGCTGTACCAGCACACGAAGCCGATGACGATGACACCCGCACGGCGTCCGACTCCCGGCTGAGGCGACGCGGAGTGCCCCGGCTGCGCGGAGCGCCCCCGGCGGGTGAGACGTAGGCAGCACGGGCCGACCGGTTGTTCACCTGCGGTTGGCATGCCGGCCGCTGCCGGGGACTAGGTATGAGTCTGTCATCAGCCTGTACGACCGCGCTGTTCCCGCAGCCCTCTCGCCCCTGGAGGCGCATCGATGTCGAACCGTCCCCCCATCCCGGCCCCGGGCCGCCGCACCGTGCTGCGCGGCTCGCTCCTGGCATCGGCCGCCATCGCTGTGCCCGCAGCGGTCACCACCGCGCCCGCGTTCGCTCTGTCGGGCCGGCCGAGCGCGTCATGGGGCGTGCAGGTCGGTGATGTGACGGCGTCGTCCGCCCTGGTGTGGGTACGTTCCGACCGCCCCGCCAGGATGTCGGTGGAGACGTCCGCGACGGAGTCCTTCCGCCGCGCCCGCACCTGGCACGGCCCGCTGATCGGCGCCGGTACGGACTTCACCGGCACAACCCCGCTCTACGGACTGCCGGCCGGCGAGCAGATGCACTACCGGGTGACGCTCGCGGACCCGCACGACCCCCGCCGGACCGGCAAGCCGGTGTACGGAACCTTCCGCACGGCTCCGGCCCGCCGCCGGGACGGGGTGCGGTTCCTCTGGTCCGGCGACATCGCGGGGCAGGGCTGGGGAATCAACCCCGACATCGGCGGCTACCGGGTGTATGACGAGATGCGCCGTCTGGACCCGGACTTCTTCCTGTGCAGCGGCGACAACATCTACGCGGACGGGGTGCTCGAGCCCAGCGTGACGCTGCCCGACGGGCGGATCTGGCGCAACATCACGACCCCGGAGAAGTCGAAGGTCGCCGAGACCCTGGACGAGTACCGTGGGAACTTCCGGTACAACCTGATGGACGACAACCTGCGGGCGTTCAACGCGCAGGTTCCCTCCATCATCCAGTGGGACGACCACGAGGTACGCAACAACTGGTACCCGGGGCAGATCCTCGACGACGTCCGCTACACCGAGAAGAACGTGGATCGGCTCGCGGCGCGTTCGATGCGGGCGTTCCGCGAGTACTTCCCGGTACCGACGCTGCAGAGCCCGCCGGACGAACGGCGCATGCACCGTGTCGTGCGGCACGGCCCTTTGCTCGACGTGTTCGTGCTGGACATGCGGTCTTTCCGCAACACCAACTCCCCCGGACGGCAGCCCGACGACACCACGGGCATCCTCGGCGCCGAGCAGCTGAGCTGGCTCAAGCGCGAACTGTCGCAGTCACGCGCGGTGTGGAAGGTGATCGCCGCCGATATGCCGCTGGGGCTGGTCGTCCCGGACGGAGCCACGGACTTCGAGGCGGTCGCGCAGGGCGACCCGGGCGCACCTCTGGGGCGGGAGTTGCAGATCGCCGAGTTGCTGCGTCACATCAAGCACCGGCGTATCACCGGCACCCTCTGGCTGACGGCCGATGTGCATTACACCTCTGCTCAGCATTACGCCCCCGAGCGCGCGGCCTTCAAGGACTTCGCACCGTTCTGGGAGTTCGTCTCGGGCCCGCTGGCCGCCGGCGGCTTCCCCGCCAACGCGCTGGACCGCACGTTCGGCCCGGAGCGGGTGTTCGTCCGGGCACCGGACCGGGCGAACGTGTCGCCCATGGAGTCGCCGCAGTTCTTCGGAGAGGTCGACATCGACGGCGGGAGCGGGGAGCTGACCGTGCGCCTCCGGGCGCAGGGCGGCACTGTCCTGTTCAGCAAGGTGCTGAAGCCGGGACGCACCGGGCAGTGACCCATGAAAAACGTACTGAAGACGACCAGATCCACACGTAACCCACCAGTCACAATGCGTTCGTGATCAGGCAACACCGGTCGGTCACAGTGAAGGCATGACTGATGTGACATCCGCGAAGAGCGTCCGCCGTCCGCACCACTGGCGGCGGGACCTGATCGAACTGGCCGCGCTCTTCACTGCGGTGGCCGTGGCCGACGCGATCGCCAACCTGATCGGGCACCAGCCCGACGGCCCCTATCTGCTCATGGCCTCGGCCGTGGCGCTGGTCGCCACGGCCGCCTTCCACACCTGGTGGGCGCGGCGGCACAGCCACGCGCCGCCGGACACCGGTCCCGGCACCGGCGCGGATCCGCAGCTCCCCTCCGCCGACGCCGGCGAGGCTGTCGATACGGTGCTGTGGCGCATGCGGACGACCGTGCGGGACGCCCCCGGCACCCTGGCCGCTCTCTGCATCGCCCTGGCCCGTCACCGCATCGACATCCTCACCCTGCAGACCCACCCGCTGGCCGAGGGCACCGTCGACGAGTTCCTGCTGCGTGCGCCCGCGACGCTGCCGGCCCAGCAGCTCACCCGGGAGATCTCCGCCGCCGGTGGGTCCTCCACCTGGATCGAGCGCGCGGACGCCCACGACCTGGTGGACACACCCACCCGGGTCCTCGGGCTCGCCACCCGCACAGCGCTGGACGCGGCCGAGCTCCCGCTCGCTCTGCGCCAGCTCCTGGGCCGGTGCACCATCCACTCGCTGCCCGCACTGTCGATCAGCAGCCGCCCCACCGGGGAGAACGCACCGGTGGAAGGCGTCCTGGAGGACACCGCGATGCGGCTGCGCGACCCCTCGGGCGGTGTCATCACCATCGAGCGCCCCTATCTCTCCTTCACCCCGACCGAGTTCGCCCGTGCCCGGGCCCTGGTCGAGCTCGACGCACGGCTCGGTCCGCGCGTACAACGCAGCGAGGACGTGCTCACCCTGCCCGAGGGCGACGAGATCACCGTCCGCCGCGCGGACCGCGGTGACCTCGACGCGGCCCTCGCCATGCACGGCCGCTGCTCCGAGCAGACTCTCGGCCTGCGGTACCACGGCCCGGCGCATGACGCAGACCGGTATCTGGACCACCTGCTCAGCCCGCGCTTCGGCCGCACACTCGCCGTGCAGACGGCCTCCGGCCGGCTGGTGGCGCTGGGTCATCTGCTCTGGGACGGGGACGAGACCGAGGTCGCCCTCCTCGTCGAGGACGACTGGCAGCGCCGCGGTATCGGTTCCGAGCTCCTCGGCCGGCTGGTGGCCCTGGCTGTCGAATCGGGCTGCGAGAGCGTGTACGCGGTGACGCAGGCACACAACACGGGGATGGTGGCCGCCATGAGGTCGCTTTCACTGCCTCTCGACTACCAGATCGAGGAGGGCACCCTGGTCGTCACCGCTCGACTGGCCGCGGCTCCCGCCCAGCCGATGACGGAACCGGTGACCCGCTCGGGGGCGCCGTCGACGTTGCGGCCACTCCCCCGGGCCGAGCAGGCGGAACAGCACTGAGCGCCTGACAGAGATCCGCCCAGAGGTCCTCGACGTCCTCGAGGCCGACCGACATACGCAGCAGCCGGTCATGGACACCCGCTGCCCTCCGGTCTCCCTCACCCACGATGCGGTGGCTGATGGAGGCCGGATGCTGGATGAGCGTGTCCACGCTGCCGAGGCTCACGGCGGGCGTGATCAGCCGTACTCCCGCGATGATGCCGTGGGGATCCCCGAACACCTCGAAGGACACCATCGCGCCGCCCACCTCCGGGTAGTGCACCCGCGCGACGCGGGGGTCGGCCGCGAGTCTGCGGGCCAGTTCCGACGCGGCGGCGGACGCGGCCCGGACCCGTACCGGCAGCGTGGACAGCCCGCGCAGCAGCAGATAGCCGGCCATCGGATGCAGCACGCCCCCGGTCGCGAACCGCACCTGCCGCAGGGTCGCGGCGAACTCCTCGTCGCAGGCGACGACGCCGCCCATCACGTCGCTGTGACCGCCCAGGAATTTGGTGGCGCTGTGCAGCACGATCCGGGCACCGTGTTCGAGCGGCCGCTGCAGCACGGGCGTGGCGAAGGTGTTGTCGACGAGAAGCGGCACGGAGCCGCAGGAGTGCGCCACGGCCCGGATGTCGATCTCGGCCAGCGTCGGGTTGGCGGGCGTCTCGACCATCACCAGACCGGTGTCCGGGCGGATCGCTTCGGCGATGCCCGCCGGATCCGTCCAGGTCACCTCTGTACCCAGCAGTCCGGCACTCAGGAGGTGGTCGCTGCAGCCGTAGAGCGGACGCACCGCGACCACATGGCGCAGCCCCAGGCTCGCTCGGGCCAGCAGAACGGCGGTGAGCGCCGCCATTCCGCTGGCGAAGGCGACTGCGCTCGCGGCGCCTTCCAGCCGGGCCAGCGCCGTTTCGAAGCGGGCCGTGGTCGGGTTGTCCAGCCGTGCGTACACGGGCGGCCCGTCGGGCCTGGCTCCGGTGGTGGCGAAGGCGTCGATGCGCTCGGCCTCGCCCCGGGAGTCGTACGAGGGATAGGTGGTGGACAGGTCAATCGGCGCGGCGTGCAGTCCGAGAGAGGCGAGATCGTCGCGTCCGGCGTGCACGGCTTCGGTGGCGAGCGCCCTGGACCGGAAGGGGGGCTGGGATGTCAGCGAGGAGGCTTCGGTGTCCATGACACCAGCCTGAACAGCAACCGGCCAGGAGTGCCCGCATGCCGTGTTACGTTCGGCGTATGCCTGAATCCGTCGCTCTCGACCCGGTCGATCTGCACATTCTGCGCCTCCTGCAGAACGACGCGCGGACGACGTACCGGGAGCTGGCCGCCGAGGTCGGAGTGGCACCGTCCACGTGTCTGGACCGTGTGGCACGGCTGCGCCGGTCCGGTGTGATCCTCGGGCACCGGCTGCGGCTCGATCCGGCGCGGCTCGGCCGCGGCCTGGAGGCGCTCCTGCTGGTTCAGGTCCGGCCGCACCGCAGGGAGCTCATCGGTCCGTTCGTCGAACGGACCAGAGCGCTGCCGGAGTCCCGGGCATTCTTCCACCTCACCGGACCCGACGACTATCTGGTGCATGTGGCCGTGGCCGACCCGAAGGATCTGCAGCGCCTGGTGCTGGACGAGTTCACCTCACGCCGCGAGGTGGCACGCGTGGAGACCCGGCTGATCTTCCAGCAGTGGGAGTGCGGCCCACTGATGCCGCCCACGAACAGCGCGCGGAATCCGGCCGGCACCCCGGAGACGCGTCCGGCTCCTTCGCGCCATGAGGATCTTCCTCCGGCCTAAGTCCGGTCCCACCGTGACGTGAAGGCCTTCGGCGTACGAAGATGTCCACATGTCAGACACATCGAGCAACGCGCTGCCGCGCCAGGTCGCCGACGCCTACGTCGACGCATACATCGAACTCGACCCGATCACCGGTACCTATCTCGGTGTCGCGGAAAGCTCCCGCCGGCTGCCCGATTTCTCGCCCGCAGGTCAGGCAGCCATGGCCGAACTCAGCCGCGCCACCCTCGTGGAGCTCGACGCCGCAGAGCGGGTGCCAGGCGCGGAAACCGACGAGGAAAGGCGTTGCGCACGGCTGCTGCGGGAACGCCTGACGGCCGAACTCGCCATCCATGAGGCCGAGGAGGGACTGCGGGCCGTTTCCAACATCCACTCCCCGGCGCACAGCCTCCGTGATGTGTTCACGGCGACACCCACCGCGACGGACGAGGACTGGGCCGCGGTCGTGGACCGCCTGCGTGCCGTACCGGCCGCGCTGGAAGGATATCGCGCCTCGCTCGCGCTCGGCCTGCAGCGCAAGCTGTACGGCGGCCCGCGCCCGACCGCGACGTTCATCGGGCAGCTGGGTACCTGGGCGGGAGAGGACGGCCCCGGATTCTTCCAGGATTTTGTGGTTGAGGGTCCGGGATCGCTGCGCACGGAGCTGGACGAGGCGGCCGGGCAGGCCGCCGCGGCCCTGGTCGCGCTGCGGGACTGGATGAGGGAGGTGTACGCCCCCACCGTCGAGGGCGCCCCCGACACCGTCGGCCGGGAGCGCTACGCCCGCTGGTCGCGCCAGTTCAACGGGACGGATCTGGATCTCGACGAGGCGTACGCGTACGGCTGGTCCGAGTACCACCGGCTGCTGGCCGAGATGAAGACCGAGGCGGACAAGGTCCTCCCGGGCGCGGGCCCTTGGGAGGCGCTCGCCCATCTCGATGTGCACGGCAAGCACATCGAAGGTGTGGACGAGGTCCGGGTCTGGCTGCAGAGCCTGATGGACGAGGCCATCGAGGCCCTCGACGGCACACACTTCGAACTCGCCGAGCGCGTACGCAAGGTGGAGTCCCGGATCGCTCCCGCGGGGGGCGCCGCCGCTCCGTACTACACCGGGCCCTCGGAAGACTTCTCGCGCCCCGGCCGCACCTGGCTCCCCACCATGGGCGAGACCCGCTTCCCCGTCTACGACCTGGTGTCCACCTGGTACCACGAGGGCGTGCCGGGCCACCATCTGCAGATCGCGCAGTGGACGCACGTGGCCGAGAGCCTTTCGCGCTACCAGGCGTCGGTCGGCCAGGTCAGCGCCAACGCCGAGGGCTGGGCCCTCTACGCCGAGCGGCTCATGGACGAACTGGGCTTCCTGCCAGACGCGGAGCGCCGCCTCGGCTATCTGGACGCGCAGATGATGCGTGCCTGCCGGGTGATCGTCGACATCGGCATGCATCTGGAGCTGGACATCCCCGCGGACTCGCCGTTCCACCCGGGTGAACGGTGGACACCGGCTCTGGCCCAGGAGTTCTTCGGCAGCCACAGCGGCCGTCCCGCCGACTTCGTGGAGAGCGAGCTGACCCGCTATCTGTCGATGCCCGGCCAGGCGATCGGCTACAAGCTGGGCGAGCGTGCCTGGCTGCTGGGCCGGGAGAACGCCCGGAAGGCCCACGGCGACGCGTTCGATCTCAAGGCCTGGCACATGGCGGCCCTGTCGCAGGGCTCGCTCGGCCTGGACGACCTGGTGGACGAGCTGTCCAGGCTCTGATCCAGGAGGGGCGGGGGGGGGGGGGGGGGGGGGGGGGGGCCCCGCCCCCCCCCCCCCCCCCCCCCCCCCCCCCCGGCCCCCCCCCCCCCCCCCCCCCCCCCCCCCCACACCCACA